>JAYVCD010000084.1:0-12983 GCA_043750125.1 Archangiaceae bacterium
GCAAAATCGGCGGGCTTGAGGTACTTGAAAGACAAGTCCTCGAGCTCGGTCTTGATCCAGCTGATCCCGAGGCGATTGGCCAGGGGTGCGTAGATGTCCAGCGTCTCCTGGGCGATCCGCGTCTGCTTGTCCTCTTTCATGTGATCGAGCGTCCGCATGTTGTGCGTCCGATCGGCCAGCTTGACGAGGATGACCCGGATGTCCTGGGCCATGGCGATGATCATCTTGCGGAAGTTCTCTGCCTGCTTCTCTTCCTGCGACAGCTGGGTCGAAGCCGAGAACTTCGAGAGCTTGGTGACGCCGTCGACGATCGCGGTGACTTCTTCGCCGAACAGCTCGCGAATTTCTTCGGTCGTGGCGAGCGTGTCTTCGACTGTGTCGTGCAGGAGGCCGGAGACGATCGACGCCTCATCCAGCTTCAACTGCGCAAGAAGCCCAGCCACCTCGAGCGGGTGGATCAGGTACGGCTCTCCAGACTTCCGAATCTGCCCCTGGTGGACCTTCGCCGAGTAGACGTAGGCCTTTTTGATGATGTCGAGATCGGGATCGGGGTGATAGGCGGCGACGCGCTGAAGAATGTCGTTGAGGCGGATCAAAGGCCCTTCAAGCGTAACCACACAGTGCCCACTCGGCAACGGCGCCGCATCGCGTCAGGCATTGGGTTGACCTTGCGCATGCTTCGGGATTCGTTGACTATCCTGCGCCAAAAAACATGGCCGCCCTCCTCAAATCCCACCTTGGTGTCGTCTGCCCGGCCTGCGACTTCCTCAATGTCGTGGGCGCGACGAAGTGCATGTCGTGTGACGCTGCCACGGACGGGCCGAGCCCGCCTGCTCCGATGTTGAGGACGGACAAGCACCAGGCGCTCGTGCCCGAGCCGATCGTGCCCGCGTCGGTGCCTCCGGGGTTGAAGCGGTCGAACACCGCTCCGCAGATGGCCGCCTCGGCGATGCCAGACCCGACTCCTCCCGCGCCCGTGGATCCAACGCCCGCGCCTACCGGAGCGATGAAATCGCTGGCCGGCGCCCCGCCCCGCCCGACGTTTCAATCGTCTTCCCCGCCTGCTGCCACGCCGGTGCAAGAAGGCCCGAAGTTCGGACTTTCGGTGTTGGCAGGCCCCGCGCGCGGCCAGCGGTTCCGCCTCGGAGCCAAAGGCGCGCAGGTCGGCCGCAGCCGCGGGGTGATCCTCTTCCCCGACGACCCGTTCGTCTCGCCGCTGCACGGCACGTTCACCCTTCGCGAGGGCAAGCTGCTCGTGCGAGACGAAGAGAGCACGTCGGGGATCTACGTCAGCATCAACGGCCAGGAGACCATTCCCGCCGACAGCTTCTTCGCGACCGGGTTGCGCTTGTTTCATTACGTCGGCGCGCTCGAGCCGGCACCGCCGTTCGTCCCCGGGCGGCTGCAGATCTACGGCGCTCCCGTGCCGACCAACCAAACCCATTACTCGGTCGAAGAGATCCTTCTCGGGGGTCGGCCAGGGCGCGCGATGATCACCGGCGGCCCGATTCTCACCATTGGCCAGAGCAAGTGCGACCTGTCGTTTCCGGCCGACGACGGAATGGCCGCCCGCCATTGCGAGCTGTCGCCGATGCCGACCGGCGCAATGATTCGGGACTTGTCGGGAGGACTGGGGACGTACATCCGGATCACCGAAGAGCGTCCGCTCAAGGCCGGCGATCGATTGCGAATCGGGCAGCAGACCCTGCAAGTCGAACTGCTGAGCTGATTACTCGGGAGGAAGCGCCTGCTTGATGTACGCGCGGGCCTTGGAGCTCGGCGCGTCCGTCAGGTGCCGCCCCCACCACTTCCTCGCTTCGGCTGTTTCGTCCTGCTGGTGGTACAGCTCGCCCAGCTTCAGCGCGAGCTCAGGCATGGGGTCGCGCGAAAAGGCTTCCTTGTATTTGGTGATCGCCATCGCCGGATCATTGCGCCGCCAGGCGGCGTCGCCGTCGTGGTTCAGGCGGCTGGACGCTGCGGGGTCCCGAAGCGCCTCGGGGATCTGTTGTTCCGACAGCCGCTCAAAATCGATCGGAGGCTGGACCCGGGGATCCTTGATTTTCACCGGCGCGTTCGAGGGAGCGACAAGGGCCTGCTCGTCTTCCTTCTGCTTCAGCGAGGTGCGGACGAAAGCGGCCGCCACCCCCAGGGCCACGGCCACGACGATCACGGTGACAACCTTGAACACCAGGGCGCTGCGATGCGGCTGGCCGACCGGATCGGTGGACTCCGCCCCCTGGATCGCCGCGCCCCCGGGCCGATAGCGGTCGTGCTGCACGGTGCGATCGGTGTTTGCGCCCGTCGCTGATTTCGAGGGCTGCTCGCGCGCCGACTTGACCAGCGAGGCATCAGCAAGCTGGGTGGCGTCGCGATCCCAGCCGCGCTCGCTCATCGGGTGGTTGATGACCCGGGTCTGCTGTTCGGCGGGGGTGACATGGCGCGGGTTGCCTTGCTGGGTCGAACGCCGAGGAGACCGGGCACCCCCGCGGGCCTCTTTGTCGATTGCGATCAACTCATCGCGAAACAGCTCGGCCGTCTGCGGTCGGTCGTTGGGGCTCTTGGCGAGCGTCTTCATGATCAGCCGTTCCAACGGCGGGCTGATTCGCGCTTCGGGGCGACGGCGAGAGGGAAGCGGAGGTTGCTCGGTCAGGTGCTTGGTGGCGAAGCCCACTGCCGATTCGGAATCGAACGGCAGCATCCCGGTCGTCAGTTGGTAGAGGATCACCCCGACGGCATACAGGTCGCTGCGGTGATCGAGCGTCGCCCCGCGGGCCTGCTCGGGAGACATGTACTCGGGGGTTCCGCAGACGAAGCCCGCGCGGGTCAAAGCCGGGCCGTCTTCACCGGACGAATCGGTGATCTTCGCGATTCCGAAGTCGAGCACCTTGACGAAGTCCGGCTCGCCTCGGCGCTGCTCGACCATGATGTTCTCGGGCTTCAGGTCGCGGTGAATGACACCCGCGCCGTGAGCATCGGACAGCGCCGACAACACCTGGCTCACGATCCGGATCACCCGCGATTCGCTCAGCGGCCACTCGCGGGAAAGGATGTGGTGCAGATCCTTTCCCGAGACGTATTCCATCGCGATGTACATCGCGCCGTCTTCGGCCTGACCAAAGTCGAGAATCGAGATCGAGTTGGGGTGGTTGAGTCGGCTGGCGGCCTTGGCCTCTCGCTGAAAGCGCGCCACCGTACGCTCGTCGGACAACAGCGCTTGCCGAAGCACCTTCAGCACGACCGGTTTGTCGAGGACGAGCTGGGTGGCCTTGTAGACCTTTCCCATGCCTCCTTCGCCTATCAGCGCTTCGACACGGTATTTCCGAGCGACGGTCTTACCGATGTAGTCGTCAGAAGCCACAGGCGGACGTGAACTTTTCCACGGCTGGCGACCGATCACCAACGAAGTGTTGCCTTGAGACGAACGCTCGCCCTTTGGCGCGGGCTTGATATAGCTGGCCACCGGTTTATGCCTCCCGCACCACGCCCTCGGGTTGCAATTCGTGTCGTCCGCGCCGATGGGGGTCCCGAGGCGTTGATTCCGATGCGAGGCGACGTCTTGCTCGCGGGTCGACAGGGCGATCTGGCCCTGCCCGATGATCCGTTCGTTGCCGAGACCCAGGTGCGGTTTTTCTTCTCGGGCTCGCGACTGGCGATTGAAGATGTGGGCGGCGGAAATGGGGTGTTCACCCGGCTGCGCGCCGAGCGTGAGCTGTCGACGGGCGGTGAAGTGCGGCTCGGCCGACAACGGATGATGCTCGAGCCGATTCCAGCGCTCGCTCCTGCGGCAGACGGGGCGACGGCCTGGGGCTCTCCGGACATGGGCTTTCGCTTTCGTCTGGTTCAGCTGCTTGAAGGCGGAGTGCGCGGCGGAGCGTTTCCCCTCAAAGACGGCGAAAACATGCTCGGCCGAGAGCTGGGCGACATCACTTTTCCGACCGACGGCTTCATCTCGGGCCGGCACGCAGTGCTGACGGTCGCGCAAGATCGCCTGATGGTCAAAGACCTGGGCTCGTCGAACGGAACGTTCTTGCGGCTGACGGCCCCGGCGTTCGTGGACAACGGGGACCAATTCTTGATCGGTCGCCAGCTCGTTCGCGTCGAGCTGCAGTAGCCGCTGTCTCTTCGCCTTCGCTGGAACCAGGCCCGAGAACCGTCAGTCGGGACGCTCGAAGCGCACGTGACAAAACAGGCCACGCCCCGAGGGACGCAGCCTGACGGAAGAGAAGCTTCCGCACGTTCAGCCGTAGGATTTTTCTTTCTTCTCCTGCTCTTCCTTGCAGCGAATGCAGAGCGTGGTGACCGGCCGAGCTTCCAACCGCTTGGCACTGATCGGCTCTTCGCACCGCTCGCAGACGCCAAACGTGCCGTCTTCGATGCGGGCGAGGGCCTTCTCGATCTTCTTGAGCAGGAACTTTTCCCGGTCGCGAAGTCGGAAAACCATGCTTTGCGCATACTCGCTCGAGGCGAGGTCGATTTCGTCGGGGAGATCGTCCGTGTCGAAGTTGGACTCCTCCATCAACGTCTTTTTTGCACTCTGGAGCAGCGCCAACTTGCTGTCTTCGAGCATCTTTTTGAAACGCTTCAGTTCCTTCTGATTCACGAGCGCGGCCCCCTTCGTGTTCGAAAAAAAGGCCAAACATCATTAGACAGCGGCTTGTTCTGTGTCAAGGTGAGTCCATCCTAAGTATCCGAAACGCCTCCTGAATGTCAGACAATTCGCGCTTCGATCGAGAATTCTTAAAGGCCGCCCTCCAGCTGGCCACGAATGTCGACGTCGATCATCTCCTCTATATCGGCGACATCCCTATTCCGGATGCGGACTTACGAGGCCGCCGCTGCCGAAAGAAGCTCATCTATGCCGTCACCCTCGAAGCTCTGGCCACCGACCTTCATTCCAAGAAAGAACGGGCCCTGGTCATACCCGCGTACGACTACTCACGCATTGAACGAGTAAAGGTAGCGATGGTATCGGCGCTTTCCCAGGGAGCTTTCAAAGAAGGTGATCTGGTGCTGTGCCTCACCGGGCGAATCGGGCGTCACATCGACACGATGATGCAGATGCGCATCGGCGCCTCGCTGGACGATCGGGTAGCGATTGAAGGGGTGAAGCTGGGGGACGAGTTCAATTCTCAGGTAGTCGACGCGATGATCCAGCTCGCGCTGCAGATTGGGCAGGAAGGCTTCGAAGGTCACGCGGTGGGGACGATCATCACCATTGGTGATCACAACGACGTGATGGAAAAGAGCCGCCAGCTGACGATCAACCCGTTCCAGGGAATCTCGGAATCCGAGCGCAATGTTCTCGACCCGAGAATCCGGGAAGCGATCAAGAACTTCTCGGTGCTCGATGGCGCGTTCGTGATTCGAGAAGATGGCGTCGTGCTCGCAGCGGGCCGTTACCTGTCGGCCGCAGACGATGCCGGGGTGAAGATTCCGCTCGGGCTCGGAGCGCGGCACGCGGCAGCGGCGAGCATCACCGCATCGACGCGGTGCATCGCGCTGGTGGTCAGCCAGACCTCGGGCGCGGTTCGGCTGTTCAAGGAAGGAAACATCGTGCTGGAGCTGCACCAGACTGCTCGGCGCACCTAGCGCCTCTTTTCATCAGCTCAGGAGAATCACCTTGGCCAAGATCAAGCTCGACATTCCTCACACCCTGCCGGCAGACGAAGCGAAGAAGCGGGTCGAAGCGTTGTTCGGTTACTGGGGAAAAAAGTACGGAGTGAAGGCGACGTGGTCGGGAGAAGTCGCAAAATTTGCAGGGAAGGTGATGGGAATCAGCTTCGACGGGCAGCTGTCGGTGCTGGCCGGCAAGATCGCGGGAGACGCAATCGACCCCGGGTTTCTGCTGCGCGGCCAGGCGCAGAAGTACCTGGTGAAGAAGTTCGCCGACTACCTCGACCCGTCGAAGAGCGTGTCGGACTTGAGCCGCGACGACTGAAGCTTCGAGACGACAAAAGCGCTATCGCTTGACGCCGACCAACAGCCCGTCGGGGCTGGGCAGGCAGACGGTGTCGAAGGCGGTCGCGGCTTCTTCGTGGAATCGGCGCATCGCCTGGGCTTCGGGGTCTTGATCGAGCAGCTTGCCGAAGAGGTAGGCGTTGTCGCCCAACAGCAGGCCGCCGGCACGAAGGTTCTTCGCAGCCCATCGCCCGTAGCCGTCGTAGTTGAGTTTGTCGGCATCGATGAACACCGCGTCGAATGGGCCGGATTTTTCGAGTGATGGAAGGATGTCGAGTCCGGCTCCGACGAGGACTTCGACCTTGGCGGCCTGGCCGGCGAGGGCGATGGCCTTTCGTGCCACTTCCGCGTGGCGGGGGTCGAACTCGATGGTCCACAATTTTCCATCGGCGGGCAGGGCGCGGGCGATGCGAATGGCCGAGTAGCCGGCCAGGGTGCCGAGCTCGACGACCTTTTTGGCTTTTGCGAGGCGCAGCAGCATCTCGAGGAACTTTCCCTCGGACTTGCCCACCTGAATGGCCGGCATCTTCTCTTGGGCCGGTGCGTCGAACGCCGCCGTGAGGCCTGCGTCGTGGGGAGCATGAAGCCCGTCGACCCAGTCGAGGATCTGAGGACTGCTGTACCGATTTCCCGCTCTCGAGTCGTTGTCAGCCATGGGCATTTCACTATCTCGCGCCCCGATCGACGTCAACGCGGGTGCACTCGAAGGTCGGGCGGGGTATGGCTCGAAGAATGCTGTTGGAACTCAACGCGATCCCCCAACTGAGTCATGTCGATTCCGAGGTCTTCACGCTGCGCTTCTTCGGCGCGTGCATGGCCTGCACCTTCTGCAACGACAGCTGCTGCCAGTACGGCTGCGACGTGAATGTCGGCGAACGAGACAAGATTCTGGCGCTGAAGGACGAGCTGGCCGCCCACGTGAGCATTCCTTCCGAGCGATGGTTCTCGAGCGAGGTCAACGAAGACCCCGAGTACCCGACGGGCAAATTCGTTCGCGCCAACGCTGAAGACGGCGCCTGTGTATTTCTCAATCGGAAGACGCGCGGCTGTTCGATTCACGCCTTCGCGCTGGCCAGCGGGCGCGACTACCACGACATCAAACCGATGGTCTGTTGGATGTTCCCCGTATGTTGGGACCAAAAAGTGCTGCGGCCCAACACGGACGTGAAAGACGACCTGGTCTGCGCGGGAAAAGGAATGACGCTCTACGAAGGGGCACGCGAAGAGCTTCGGGTGGTGTTTGGTGACGACCTGGTTCGGCAGCTGGACGTGCTGTCGAAGCAGACGCTGGCCGCTGCCGCGAGCTGAAAGCCCGGGTGGAAGGAATTCTTCGCCAGATTGGTCGGACCGCCCTGGTTCCGCTGGTGCGAATTGGGCGCGGGTTGCCGGTGCAGGTCTGGGTGAAGTGTGAACACCTCAATCCGGGCGGGTCGGTGAAAGACCGCATTGCTTTGGCGATCGTCGACGATGCCCAGTCGCGGGGAGTCCTGCGGCCTGGGATGACATTGATCGAAGCGACCGCGGGGAACACCGGCGTCGGGCTCGCGCTGATTGCTGCGGCACGCGGCTACTCGCTGGTGTGCGTCATGCCCGAAAAGATGAGCGTCGATAAGCGGGTGGCGCTCACGTCGATGGGGGCACGGGTGATCATCACTGCGGACGCCGCTCCTTCGAGCCCCGAGAACTTTCGCAACGTGGCGAAGCGGCTGAGCGAAGAGAACGGCTGGTTCTTGACCGATCAGTTCTGCAACCCGGTGAACGTCCAGGTGCACGAGCGGACCACGGGGGCGGAGATTCTCGAGCAGACGTCGGGGAACGTGGGGGCCTTCGTGGCAGGCGCAGGCACCGGGGGAACGATTACCGGAGTGGGCCGGACTCTGAAAGCGGCGTTGCCCCGGGTGCAAATCGTCCTCGCCGATCCGGTCGGGTCGGGGCTGGCCGACTGGGTCGAGACCGGCACCGTGGGGCCCGATGCCCGGTACGAAGTGGAGGGAATTGGTGGGAGCCAGGCTCCGGAAAATCTGCATCGGGCCGTCATCGACGGGGCCGAGCGCGTCAGCGACGCCGAAAGTTTTGCGATGGTGATGCGCCTGGTGCGCGAAGAAGGGTTGCTGGTGGGCGGCTCGGCAGGGACGAATGTCGTCGCGGCGCTGCGAGTGGCCGCACGGGGCGGGCTGACGGGTCCGGTGGTGACGGTGCTTCCTGATTCGTGGGACCGCTACCGGGCGAAACCCTGGATGCAGAACTGGTCGCCTCAGGCCGGGTAGGTCCCGCTGATGTAGTTCTCGAGCTGTTCGATGGTCGAGTCTTGCTCTGAGATGATCCAATTGACGAGGTCGCCGATCGAGACCACGCCCACCACCGCGCCTGCCTCGAGCACCGGCAGGTGGCGAACGCGATGCTCGGTCATCAAGCGCATGCAGTCCGCGATCTCATGCCGCGGTGTTACCCAAATCGGATGTGGGCTGAGAATTTCGCGGACCAGCGTGGCGCGCGAGGAACGGCCTTTGAGCACGACATTGCGCGTGTAATCGCGCTCAGAGACGACTCCGACCAGCTGGTTCCCTTCCACCACCAGCAAAGCGCCGACGTTCTTCTGAGCCATCATTCGAATGGCTTCAAAAACAGTGGCTTGAGGCGAAACAGCCCACACCGAAAATCCTTTGTGCCTCAGAACTGACGCGACTGTGCCTGTTGCTTTCATCCGCGGTCTCCTTGCTCCCTACAACTGCGACCGGCGGGCCAGTCTTCCGGACGCTCTTGGATTCGAGGCGCTGGCTAGGGGCTCGGATTGGAGCAGCAGCGAAAGCCGGTGCGTGGGCTCGAATACGCCGCTCCGAAGCTGTCGTTTCGTCGGTAACACCGCGCGTGGTCCTCTTTGGTGTCCCACCCGCCGCCGAGCAACACGGCATGCTCGGGGCTCTCACCCACCCATTCCTCGACGTTGCCGGTCAGATCGTAGATGCCCGCGTCGCCGACGCAGCCGGGCATTTCTCCGGTGTAGACGGGCCGAAACTTCTCGCCCTGCTTGTCGTCCCAGCAGCGATCCGGCTCGTGATAATCGCCATAGGGGTAGGCGGTTCCTTCGATCATGTCGTCGGCGTATTGGCCGTTGTGGTTGTCATCGACCGCGGCCGCTCCCTGACAGGCACTGACCCATTCCTCCTCGGTACACAGGCGCTTTCCGGCGGCCGCGCAGGCGTCCCGCGCGGCGAACCAGCTCATACGGGTCGCAGGAATCAAGTGCTTGCCGGACACCGCCAAAGCCTTGTCGAGCGAGGCCTCGAAGGTGTCGATCGAGAAGTGCAGGGCCCCCAGAGACACCGGCCGCACCGAGGGCACATCGGTCGGAACGGTGTTGAGAACCGCGTCGACGTGGAGCAGCCTCGCCGCATCTCGTGCGACGGCCGAAGTGCTTCCGAGTGCTTCCTCGAGGGCTTTGGCGACCGCTTCGGCGGCCGTGCCGCCCCGGTAGAGGTTGCCATCGATGTACATCCGCGGGGTCCCTTTGACCGCCAGCAGTCCCCCGAGCTCACCGTCACTTTGGATCTGTTGCAGCGGTTGGCGGTGGGCAAGGCACGAATCGAACTTGCCGAGTTCCACTCCCACCTGCTGCGCGTACTGGCGGAGGTTGGCTGCGCCCAGCTGGTGCTGGTTCTTGTACGCCAGGTCATGGAAGGACCAGAACTTCCCCTGTTCCTGCGCGCAACGCGCAGCCAAGGCGGCCTCGCAAGCGCTGGGGTGGCGTCTGTTCTTCGCGCTCGGATTGCAGGCGGGATCGAGTGGGTAGTGCTTGAAGACGAAGAGAACGCGGTCGCCGTAGCTGTCGATGACGCGCTTGAGCTCTGCGCTGGCGCGCTTGCAGAAACCGCATTCCAGATCTGCGAACTCGACCAACACGACCTTCGCCTTCGGGTTTCCCTTCCACGCGTCCGAGGGGTTGAGAATCATCGCAACAGACTGGTTGTCCTCGTTCGTCACCCGATAGGTCCTTTGGCGCAGCACGGAGCCCTGGTCAGAGCTCTTCGAGGCTGCGCCGGGGGTGAGCACCTTTCCTCCAGCGGCGATGAGCGCGCTTCGGTGCAACTTCTGCGCTCCGACTGAAAGGACGAGCGCGCCGAGGGCCACTGCGCCCGCCAAAAGGAAAGCCCGAGCGGTGGGCCGAGCAGGTCTGCCCGCCAGCGAAGAGAGGACGAGAATGGCGACGTTGACCGCATACATCCGTAGGCACCAGCTGCAGACGAAGCCGAGCTGAACCTTCGACACGTAGAAGAGGACTGCTGAGAGTGCCGTCGCCGCAGCGCCTGCCGCGACCAGCAGCAGGTGAACTTCGCGCTTGCCGCGAAGCAGCAACACGGTGAGGACCGCCAGGGTCAGGTAGGTCGCGGCCGCGAAGGTCGCCAACGGGACCCCCGCCCATTCAGACCACTCACTGGTGTTGACCAGATCGCAATTTACGCTCGCCGACTCTTCACAGCCGATCAGCGGGCCGTCGGTGCCGGTGCCGTACGCTTGCACCTCGTGGTGCCAGGTCATCAGCAGACCCGCGAACAGCCCGAAGGCGAGCACGGCGAGCAGGACGAACAACAACCCACGGTGCAGCCTCACTTCGCGCCCAGTGCGGCAATCAGCTCGGTGAGCCCGTGCTCGATTGAAAACCCGGACTTCCGGAACTTCACTGTTCCGTTCTTATCGACCATGAACATCGTCGGCATCACCACCACGTCGAAGCGGGCCATCACCGACGACTGGGGGTCGTAGACTACCGGGAGCGCCATCTTCAACTCGCGAATGAACTGTTCGGCTGGGAGGCGGTCCTTGTCGACGTTGACCGCCAGAAACGTCACGTCGGGCCGCTGGGCAGCGAGCTCGGCGAGGGCTGGCAGCTCTCGGCGACACGGGCCGCACCAGCTGGCCCAGAAGGAAAGCACCACCGGCTTGCCCTTGAAGTCGGACAACTTCGACACCTTCCCGTCGGCCAGCTGAAAAAAGACTTCAGGGGCCGCCCTGCCGAGCAGATCTCCTTCGTCGGGGGGAACCATCGCGGGACTGGCAAACAACACGAGGGCGACGGCGAGCCGGATCACGGGCTCGCAAAATCACCCTGTTCGATTCGGAGTCAAGGGTCACCCGCGACGAATCAGCCGGCGCGCACAACCAGCGGGTTGTGTGTCAAGGGAGCGCGACTTGAGATTGTCATTTCTTTCCTGTGTGGGCACCCCGATGAGGGCGGTCGGCGCTGCGCTGTTCCTCTGGGGGTTGGGGGGGTGCACCCGCTCGATCCCGATTTCGCCGCCGCGCGTGCCCGAGCGCGCAGTGACAAGCAACGTGCTGCGTTCGGACCACGCGGGGTCACAAACCTGCGCGACCTGTCACGCCGAGCTGTTTGCCGCGTGGGACGCCTCGCCGATGCGGCAGATGACGCGCCACGCGTCGACAGCGGCGATTCGCGCTCCGGTCGACGGCCCCCGCTTTCACTTCAAGAGCGACGAGACTTCAATGGAGTCCCGCGACGGGCAGCGGCTGCTTCGGTTCACCTCGCCCCGATTCGCCGACAAGCTGTTCCTCGTCACCAAAGTCATCGGCGGGCGATACCGGGAAGACTTCGTGGGCGCCGAGCTTCTCGATGGCGGATCAGCGAAGGAGGACCCCCGGGGGCCCGAAGTGATTCTGCCGGTCAGCTGGATCTTCTCGACCCAATCCTGGCGGTACAAGGGCTACTCGACGATGACCCGAGAACGGCCGTACCTCGCGGCCGGCCCGGTGTGGAAAGAGACCTGCATTTTTTGTCACAACACGCCGCCGCTCATGACGGTGCTGCTCGACGAGCTGCGCGGACCGGCTGCGCCGCTGTACCAGGGGACAACCGGTGATGCGCTGCTGCCCGCGCGGCTGCGGTTTCACTACCAGGTTCGAGACGGCGAAGCGTTGGTCGGGGCGCTTTCCGATGAGCTGAAGCTGCTGGGCGAAGGTCACGACTTGTCAGGCACCAAGCCTGCGCCGGCGCTCGACCAGGCCATTCGCGCGACTGCCAAGCACTTCGATCAGCAGCACCTGCTCGAGCTGGGAATCGGCTGCGAGGCCTGCCACGGAGGAAGCCGGGAACACGTCGAAGATCCTTCAGTGATTCCCTCGTATTTGCCGGTGAGCCCGATGTTCGCGGTCACCAACCCTGAAGGCCAGGCTCCAACGCGCGCCGAGGCAATGAACCGGGTCTGCGCCCGTTGCCATTCGGTGCTGTTCTCAAAGTACCCCTTCAGCTGGGAAGGCGGGGACCGTGCCGATCTCGAAGGAGGCAGCCACATCAACTCGGGAGAAGGGCGGGACTTCCTGCTCGGGCACTGCTCCAAACAGCTCACCTGCACCGCCTGCCACGATCCTCACCGCGAGGACGAGCGGGGCAAATTGAAGCTGCTGGGAACCCCGGGCAGAGACGGGGTCTGTCTGCGCTGCCACCCTGCCTTAGGTTCTGCGCAAGCGCGTCAGGCGCACACCCATCACCTGCCGGGCAGCGAAGGGAGCGGGTGCCTGGGCTGCCACATGCCGATGAAAAACATCGGGCTGGGGTATGCGGCCACGCGGTACCACCGAATCGGGTCTCCGACGGACAGCGCGCGGGTCGAGAAAGATCGACCGCTCGAGTGCGCCCTTTGTCACACCGACAAGTCCGTGCTCGAGCTCACGACGTTGATGGAGCAGTGGTGGGGAAAGCAGTTCAGTCGTGCCGCGCTGCAGGCCCTTTACGGAAATGACCTGAGCGCGAACGTTTTGCTGACGACCCTGGAACGCGGGCGCCCGCACGAGCAGCTGGCTGCGATCAGCGCGCTCGGATTGAGGCCCGTGCCGGGGACAGTCGAAGCCCTGGTGAAGCAACTGGCACACCCCTTTCCGCTGGTGAGATTTCAAGCGAAGCGGGCGCTCGAACAGAGCTCAGGGCGAGCGGTGGACATCGACCTCAACCAGACGCCGGCAGAGCTCGAACCGCAGCTCGAGGTCTGGCTGCACGGCGCAGCTCAGTAAGGCCC
>JAYVCD010000085.1:0-11289 GCA_043750125.1 Archangiaceae bacterium
CTCTTTTTTCGAGCCCCCTGTTTGTGTTTCCCTGCGCGCGCGGTGTCGATCAAAGACCCCCCTTTTTCCAATCGGGACACTGTGGGTTTTTCCACCACAGCCGCCGCTGGTGAATGGTCGACGGGTGGGGCGGGCGCGGTACAGTGTTCCGGAAACTTGCGGCCGGGTCGAGGTGTTGGCGAACTGTGCGAAAGACATCCCTCGGCGCGAGCACGCACGAAGCGGCCCCCGTGTCCCCTGTGACCAACGCCAACCTGAAGGTCCTACGCCAGCTCGACTCGGACGCCCACTCGCAGGCCTTTCTGGCCCAGGTGCGGGGCTTCGAGCTGCCGATGGTGGTGCGGGTGGTGAAGGCCGAGCTCGCGCAGGACGAGGGGCGAATGATCCGCTTCATCGCCCAGGCCCGGCTGCTGACCGAAGTCGCTTCCCCCGCCCTGCTGCAGGTCCGCTCGGCCGGGCGAATGAAAGATGGGCAGGTGTACGTGCTCACCGACTTTCCCGGAGGAGAGCCGCTGGCGAGCAAAGGAAGTCTTCCGCTCGAGGCGCTGGTCGAGCTCGGAATTCCCCTCTGTGGCGCGCTCGCGGCGTTGCACGAAGCCGGGCTCGTGCTGGGGGTCCTCAACGCCCACGAAGTGTTGATTACCCCCCGCGGGCCGATGCTCGACGCCTCGCTCGCCCCGCTGGCTCGCGTTCCCGGAGCGACCCCCGCCACCGACGTCCGCGCCCTCGCCTCGCTGCTGATGTCGCTGGCGACATCGAACAGCGACAAGACTCCCTTCGATTCCGCGGTGCGCCACAGCCTGGGCTCGGCCACCACCGCCCGCGAGCTGCTGACGGCGCTCGAGGCGGTGCGCCAACGCTGGGCGGGCGACACCCGCGTCAGCAGCACCCAGGACAGCGAGCCGGTGATCGAGTCGGTCGTGATCAGCGAGCCTGATCTCTCAGGGCAGACGCTCGGCCCGTACGAGCTGCACCGGCTGCTCGGCGAAGGCGCGATGGGGCGGGTGTACCTCGGCAAGCACAACCGCATCGGCCGCGAGGCGGCGATCAAAGTGCTCAAGGCTGAGCACGCGTGCCACAAAGATCTCGTTCAGCGCTTCATTCAGGAAGCGACCGCGGTCAACGCGATCAAAAACGAGCACATCGTCGAGGTGCATGACTTTGGCGAAGAGGTGATCGCCGACGGCAGCTCCCGCGTGTACTGCGTGATGGAAGTGCTGCACGGCCGCGCGCTCGCCGACGAGATGGCGCTCGGGACGATGCGGGTACAGCGCGCCTGTCGGATCATTCAGCAAGTCACCCGCGCCCTCGGAGCCGCCCACGCGCTCGGCGTCGTCCACCGCGACATCAAGCCCGAGAACATCTTTCTCCACGAGCGCGAGGGGGACAAAGACTACGTCAAGGTCCTCGACTTCGGCGTCGCCAAGCTGCTCAAGCCGCTGGCCAGCCTGCCGATCAGCAGCACCCAGGCAGGGATCGTGATCGGCACCCCCGAGTACATGGCCCCCGAGCAGGCCCTGGGAATGCCGACCGACCTGCGCATCGATCTCTACGCGGTCGGCCTGGTGCTCTACGAGCTGCTCTCCGGAGATCAGCCGTTCAAAGGCGACACCTTCGGCAAGCTCGTCGTCGAGATCACCACCCAGCCGCCCCCTCCGCTTCCGGCCCGCACCCCCGCCGGCGAACCGATTCCCCGCGGGCTGGTCGCGATCGTCAGAAAATGCCTGGAAAAAAAGCCCGACGATCGCCCGAGCAGCTCGGCCGAGCTGGTCGCAGCGCTCGAGCCTTTCGTCACCGCGCCCGGCGGAATGGGCGCCGAAGCCGAAGCGTTCGAGGCCGCCCTTCGACCCTCGCGCCTGCCTCGAAGCCTCGCGGTCGGCGGGCTGGCCCTGATGGTGGGGATGATCGCCTTCTTCGTCCTTCGCCCGGTGCCCCAACCGACGGTCGAATCGTCCGCGGTGCCCACGATTTCGTCCGCGCCGCCCACGCTGTTCGTCCCCAAGAAGGTCACCCTCGAGGTCGCAAGCCACCCGGAAGGCGCGCGGGTCATTCGCCTCGACACCCACCAGGTGTTGGGCCTCACGCCCCTCAAGCTCGAGACCGAACGGCTCGAGGCGCCCATCGGCCTTCGACTCGAGCTGCTGGGTCACCAGCCCACCGAGCGGCAGGTGGTGCTGGCGAACAATGCGAGCCTCTCGGTCGATCTTCCTCTCGAAGAGCGGCCGGTCGAGCCCACTCGCGCGCCGGACAAGAAGACGAAGAAGAAAGTCACCCGGGACGGTCAGGTTGACCCTTTCAACTAAGCGCACCTTCGCCGTCCTGCTCGCCTTCAGCCTCGCGCTGGGTCCGTCAGTCGCGCGCGCCGACACCGCCGTCGAGACCCGGGCGAAGGCGCTCTACAAAGAGGGCATGAAGGCCTACGACGTGGGCGACTTCGAGGGGGGGCTGCGGCTGTACTCCGAGGCCTACAAGCTCACCCAGCTGCCGGGGTTTCTCTTCAACATCGCCCAGTGTCACCGCCAGCTGGGGAACTACGAGCAGGCTGCGTTTTTCTACGGGCGGTTCATCGACAACAGCAAGCTCAAGGCCCCCAACGTCGAGCTCGCCTCCCAGCTGCTGGCCGAGATGAAGTCGAAGCAGACCGAGAAGCTCGCCGCCGAGCATCAGAAGGCCGACGACGCCGCGCGCACGGCCGAAGAGTCGCGCAAGGCCGCGGCCGACGCGCCGAAGTTGATTCCCCCCGTCGCGGATCTCGTCGCGTTGCCGCCTCCTCCGCCGCCTCCGATGGCTGAAGCCCAGCCGATCTACAAGTCGGGTCTGTTCTGGACGGTGATCGGAGTCGCGGTCGCAGGGCTCGCGGCCGGCACCGCCGCGGCCGTCGTAGCGGGCTCGAAGTCGCAAGGTCTGCCCACCACTCAGGATCCGATCGGGACCCCCCATTGAAACTTCGCATCGCGGCGGTGGTGGGGTTTGTCTTCGGCGTCACGTTGGCCAACTGCGGGAAAGATCCGACCACCCTCGAAGGCACCGCGCTCTACGTCGTCGCGTACTTCCGCACCGCCGGCTACGACATCCGCTCGCTCTACTTTTCGGGCCAGACCGCGGGCGGAAATGATCTCTTCGAGGCGACCTACCGACCCTTGAAGCCGTCCGCCGCGAGCCTCGTCTCGCCGCAGCGGGTCCGGGTGTTCCTCGGCGATGAGCTCGGCGACAAGAAGGTCACCCTCTCGCTCTACGCCGTCGACACCGGAGGCGAGCTGGTTCAGTTCGGTTCCGCCACCGTGACCGTCCAGCGCGGCCACGAGGTCGAGGTGCCGATCGAGATGGCTCCGTTTGATCTTCCGCACCTCGATGGCGGGGCGGACGACGGTGGCGAGTACGTCGATTCCGGATTTCTCGATGCGGGCACCATCGACGCCGGCCGGTTGCCCGACGGGGGAATGCTCCAGTGCAACTGCAATGGGGGCTGCTGTTTTCCCGGCACGTCCACCTGCCTGGTGCCCGGCCGCGCGGTGCTCGACGCGGGCGCCGGGGTCGCTCCGGTCATCTACACCTTTGGGCTCTGTGGTCCGGCCGGCAGCTTTTGCCCCCTCGCCCTCTGCGATGCGTCGCACACCAACAGCTGCCGCAGCGGGAAGTGTTCCTGCGGCGAAGCGGGCATTTGTCCCAGCGGGACCCGCTGCACGGTGGGCTCCAACGGCTCGAGTTCCTGTCTCTGCGACGTGTTCTCTCAGTGCCAGGGGTGCTGCACCAACGGCGGGGCCGCGTGTGTGGGCGCAGGGCAGCTGAGCCGAATCGCGTGTGGATCCGCGGGCCAGAGCTGCACCCCCTGCGGGGCGGCGGCGGCCGGGCCCGGGGTGGGCGGGGACGCAGGCACCGCCATCTTCTGCTCTCAGGCCACCGCCGGCGTTCCGTCGGTCGAGCAGCCCGGAGTGTGCTCCACGTCCACCTCGTGCGCGGGCTGCACCGGCGCCTCGTTGTGTTGCTCCGAGATGCGCTGCGTTTCGGCCGGCTGGCCGCGCTGCAAGAGGCCCAACGCCAACGTCTGCCTCGCGTGCGATCTGCTTCGCACCGACAGCTGCTCGGCCGAGGGTTGTTCGTGTGGGAAAGAGACCACTGTGTGCTCGGCGCTGCAGTTTTGTGATCGCACTTTGGCCGTCCCGCGGTGCAAGGCCTTCTGAGTGACACCCAGTCGCCTTCGGGTGACGCCGTGGAGCAGGACACTCCACTGATTCAGGCCCGACCACTTTGGGCACCAACATCGCTTACGCATTCATTTCCACCTGCCCTGTCACCCCCGAGCGACGGCACTTAGCCCAACGCATTCGGGGGCTTGGCGGTCAGTCCCAAGGGGGCTTCGACCCGGGTTCAAAACCTTTGGATGGCACTGGAATTGGATAAGGACCGCTTCATGTCACCTTCACCTCTGAAGTTCGTCGTCGCCGCCCTGGTCCTGCTGTTCGCCGGTTGTGGAGTCGAGCAGCCTGTCTCGCCGCCCGCCGCTTCGCACAAGGGGACCTCGTCGCTCGAGGCAGCCTTCGCGGACTCCGCGCGCGAATACCAGGTCCCGGTGCAGCTGCTGAAGGCCCTCGCCTACGTCGAGACCCGGGTCTCCCCCACCACCGGCGGCAGCGTGAACGGCGGCCACGGGGTGATGAACCTCGTCGAGCGCGACGACTGGAAGATGCTCTCGCGCGCCGCGGCTCTCACCGGCGTCGATGCGGCCCGGCTGAAGGTCGACCCGGTCGCCAACATCCGCGGCGCGGCCGCTGCGCTCCGCGAGCTGGGCGACAAGGCGTTCCGCCAGTACCCCGAGCTTTCGGCGGCGAACGTCGGCGACTGGTTCGAGGCCGTCTCGCTCTACCCCGGCATCGACTCGGCCTCCGTGGCCAATGAGTACGCCGCCGACGTGTTCGTGCGGCTGGAGCAAGGCTTCGAGCAGGAATCGCTGGGCGGGACGGTGGTGCTCGAGCCTTCGGTGGCCGACTGGCGCCAGCACTCGACGGTCAGCGCCCGGAAAGACGCGCTGGGCGATTACCCCGGCATCGCGAGCTACAAGCAGTCGCCCAACTACACCGGGGGCCGCACCAACTACACCTACGTGCTGATTCACACCACCCAGGGCAGCTACGCGGGCACGGTCAGCTGGTTCCTCAACTCGGCTTCCCAGGTTTCCGCGAACTACGTGGTGCGCAGCTCGGACGGGCAGATCACCCAGATGGTCGCCGACGGAAACACCGCCTGGCACGCCGAATGTTACAACAGCAAGAGCGTCGGCATCGAGCACGAGGGTTTCGTCGCCGCCCCCAGCACCTGGTACACGACCGCGATGTACACCGAGTCGGCCAAGCTGACCCGGTGGATCGCCGACCGCCACGGGATTCCGAAGGACCGCACCCACATCATCGGGCACTACGAAGTCTCGAGCGCTTGCAACACCGGCGGTCACACCGACCCAGGCAGCGGGTGGAACTGGTCGAAGTACATGGCCCTGGTCCTGGGCTCGACCCCGGTCAACCCCGGCACCGGCACCTTCATCGGCGCGATCTACACCGGTGGTAACGCCGCCAGCCGCGTCGCTGGAGCCGTCGTCACCGTCGCTGGCCAGACCGTCACCACCGGCGTGGACGGAATCTACCAGTTCAACCTCGCCGCCGGCTCGTACACCGCCAGCGTCAGCAAGGGCGGCTTCGGCACCAACACCGCCGTGCGCACCGTCGTCGCGGGCGCCCAGGTCTGGGGCTCGATGGAAATCAACCCGGTCGCCGCGTCTGGAACGCTGCGCGGGAAGATCTTCGCCTACAACGCCGCCAACCCGACTGACATGAGCGTGGCCATCACCGGCGCCGTCGTCACCACCGCAGGTCAGAGCGCCACCACCGCCGCCGACGGGAACTACTCGTTCAGCCTCGCGCCGGGCAACTACACGGTCACCGTCACCAAGGCCGGTTACTCGACCAACACCGCGGTTCGAATGGTCACCGCGACCGCCATCGTCTGGGGCTCGGTCGGCCTGACGGGAATGACGGGGCCCGACACTCAGGCGCCGACGCTCGCGCTCGAATTCCCCACCGACCCCAACCTGGCCGTCTTCGACCTCAAGGGGACGGTCAACGACAACGGCCCGGCGATCGCCAACGTCGACCTGTCGATCAACGGGGGCGCAGTCACCCACGTTCCGGTCGTCAACCACGCGTTCCTGATTGAAGTGAAGCTCAAGCCGGGCACCAACTCGATGAAGGTCTCGGCCAGGGACGCCGCTGGGAACGTCGGCAGCACCACGGCGAGCGCGACCTTCAACGCCGGAGTCTCGGGCTTCATCTTCGTTTCCACCGACGAGGCGCAGCGGGTTGCCGGCGCGGTGGTTCAGCTGCGCGAAGCGGGCACCGGAGTCGTGGTTTCGACCGCGACCACCGATGCCACCGGCGCCTTCTCGTTGGCCACCTCGGCGGTCCCCGTCGACCACGTCCTCTACATCAAGGCCGACGGTTTCATCACCCAGTCCGAGACGGTCACCATTCCCGACGACATGCGCCTGACCAAGAACGTCGGCATCCGGGTCGGCCAGGACGTGCTCCCCACCGACGTGGGCGTGACCTTCACCGACCCGCTCGAAGGGTCGACGGTCACCACCGAGAGCGTCACGGTCTACGGAACGGTGAAGGGCTTCGAAGTCGCGACGGTGAAGATCAACGGAGTTCAGGCCGAGCTGCTGGGCGCGGGGGGCTTTACCGCCACCGTCCCGGTGATTGAGGGCGAGAACACCCTCGAGGCGATCGCCACCGGCCTGGCCAGCGAGAGCGCGCTGGGCAAGCTGAAGATCATCCGCAAGCTGGGCGGCAACTCGGTCAAGCCGAAAGACCCGGGGCAGATGATGGTCAAGGGTGGCTGCTCGTCGGTCGGTGGACTCGAGCTGATGGCGCTCGGAATGCTGGGCGCGATGCTGCGCCGCCGTCGCAACTAACCATCACCGCAGTTTCAAAGTGGTACACCTGCAGCGCCGATGATGCTCTCGACGTTGCTGGTGTGCCTCGCGGTCGCCTCAGACAGTCCGAGGCAGATCGTCCTCACTCCAGAAGGCGGAGCGTTCCTGGTTCTTCGGGCCGCTCCCGCCCAGGGTGAATTGCCGCAAGCGCTGGTCGATGCGCGCAAGCTGGCCGAGAGCCTTCGCTACGAAGAGGCGGTGGTCGAATACCAACGCTACCTCGCGGTGGGCGAACGTCCCGCGCGAGAGCGAGCCGAGGCGCTGTTCGAGCTGGGCTTCATTCACCTCGTGTTGGGTGATGAAGCCAATGCCGACATCCGCGCCGCCACTGCGCTCGAGCTGGACCCGTCGCTCGAGCTGCCCGCTTCAGCCGCCGCGCGGCAAATCGACTTTCTGAACAAGGCGAGAAAGGACTTCATCACCCGGGCCAGGGTGCGGGTCGAGCCCCGCCTGGACGACGATGCTCCGGGCCTGGTGCGCGCCAAGCTTGCCGACCCCCAGAAGAAGGTGAAGCGGGTGTTGCTGCGTCACGCGATGGCGGCCACCGGACCTTTTCATTCCACCTTGATGCAGTGCACCGGCGACGCGTGCACCGCGGCCATTCCTCCGCCGGCGAACATCAACAGCTTCACCGCCTGGTACTACGTCGAGGCGCTCGACGAGGCCCAGCTGACCCTGGCGCGCGCTTCGAGCCCGGACCAGCCGCTGCAACTGGCCGTCGTCGGTCGCAAGAGCTGGTACCAGAGCCCGGTGGTGTGGGGGGTGGGCGGAGCGGCGCTGGTGGCGGTGGCGACCGTCGTCTACCTGCTCTCGCCGGCGCCTCCGCGCTGAAGAGAAGCTACTTCACCTGCCAGCGCTCGTTGTCGATGTCGTAGACCAGCATCGTGGTGCGGTCGGGCATCACCGGCCCCTTCCAGGTGACGGTCTTCTTTCCGTTCTCCATTCGCACGCTGACCACGTAGTTCCCGGACGAGACCTTTCGGTCGACCGGCCCGGGGCCCCAGTCGTCGCGGCCCACGATGATTCGGCTCACCACGCTCGCCGGAAGGGTGCCGATGCGCAGCCGCCCCTCACCCGAAGGGACCGCAACCGCCTCTTCCTCGGGGGCCGAGACCGGCCTGGGGTGTTCCTTCGCCGCGACCGCCGCCGGGGTCGCCTTCGGCCGGTGCCGCTCGAGCGTCGGCTTCACCACCGGCTCGGGGACGAACGCGTCGACCTTCGCCGGCTCTTCGGGCTCGATCGCCGCGACGACCGGTCTGGCCTTCGGCTCGATTTCCACCGGTCGCGGCCGCGGCGGGGGCGGGGTGAGCCCCACCGACGCCATGGGTCGGACCGCAGTGGGAGTGGCTCGAAAACCCCCGAGCACGAAGAGCGCGCCGACGGTGCCGATCGCCACTGCCAACAAGAACGCGACCGGCATCACCCACCCCGGCGGCCTCTTCACCGGCGGGGGCAGCACCAGCCCGGGCACCATCCGCTCGGTGTGTCTTCGGGGCCCGGGCGCACCCGGAGCGCTGACCGGAACAGGAGAAGGGGCGACCCGGGTCTCGGCCGCCGGAAGCGCGGCAATCACCGGAGGCCGGGACGAGGCCATCGGGCTGACTTCCCCCGCCGCGTCCACGTACCCGTAGAGCGACGAGTGCCCGACGCGAAAGCCTGAATCGTACGCCGCCTTCTCGAGCGCCTCGCGCATCGCCCGCGCGGTGGGCCAGCGATCGTCCTGCTTGAGCTTCATCGAGCGCGAGAGCACTTCGTAGAAGCCGGGCGGAAGTCCGAAGAAGACTTTTTCCAGCGGTTCCCACTGCCCGCGGACCAGGGCTCCGTTGCGCTCGGCGTGGGTCTTGTGCGCGTCGAACGGGGTGTTCCCGCAGGCCAGCTTGTAGAGCGTGACGCCCAGCGAGAAGAGATCGCTGCGCCCGTCGAGCAGCTTCCCCATCGCCTGCTCGGGCGAGAAGTAGCCCGCCTTGCCCTTGGTGACTCCGGGGTTGGTCAGGTTGCGGTTGGTCGCCGCTTTCGCGATTCCAAAGTCGATCAGCTTCAGGCTGCCGGTCGAGGACAGCAGCAGGTTGTGGGGCGAGACGTCGCGGTGGACGAGGTTGACGTGCCCTCCTTCAATCTTCAGCGCATGCACCGCCTCGAGCGCGCTGCAGCAGTAGATGCCGATCGCGAACAGCGCCTCGTCGGTGAAGCGTTCCTGGTGCTCGCGCAGGTGGCGATTGACCGTCGCCAGGGTCTCGCCGGGGACGAGCTCCATCGCCATGTAGAGCAGGCCATCGGCTTCGCCCACCTCGTAGATGTGGACGATGTTCTGGTGCGAGAGGGTGCAGGCGGTGCGCGCCTCGTCGAGGAACATCTCGCGAAAATCGGCGGACTCCGAGTACTCGGGGCGAATGACCTTCAGCGCGACCGGGCGAAAGATGCCCGCGGTCAGCTCCTGGTCCGCTTTGTACACCTCGGCCATTCCGCCTTGCGCGAGCAGGCGGTTGATCCGATAGCGACCGACCTGTTGTCCGGGTTCAAACGGCACGGCGGCTTACGGCTCTTCGTTCGCGCTGATCCCCAGCCGACGCAACATCCGGTGCACCGACTGGCGGGGCAGCCCGGCGCGCTGAGCGGCCCGGGTGACGACTCCGTTGGCGGCCTTCAGGTGCTCGAGCAGGTAGGTCTTCTCGAAGCTCTGCAACACCCGGTCTTTGGCCTCGTGGTACGGCAGCGAGAGCAGCTGGCGGGTGGCTTCCTGCCGCAGCCGGGCTCCCGACGATTCGTCTTCTTCGACCGTCTTTCCCAGCGCGCGCGCGATGGCTCCGGCCCCGAGGTCGGGGAACGCCGCCAGCCGCTCGAGCACGTTGCGCAGCTCGCGCACGTTTCCGGGCCAGTCGTGGCGCGAGAGCATCTCGACCGTTTCTTCCGAGATGGGCGCGGCCGGCTTGCTGCGGGCCTCGAAGTGCCGCACCAACAACGAGATGTCTTCCGGCCGCTCGCGCAGCGGAGGCACCCGCACCCGAAAGACCGACAGCTTAAAGAACAGGTCTTCCCGGAAGCGGCCGGCCTTCACCTCGGCCTCGAGGTCTTTCTGGGTCGAGGCGATCACCCGCACGTCGACCTTCACCGAGCCGCCCTGTCCCGGCCGCTTGATTTCCCGCATCTCGATCGCGCGCAGCACCCGGGCCTGCAGCTGCGCCGGAAGCTCGGCCACTTCATCGAGGTACAGCGTGCCCTGGGTCGCCTCTTCGAACGCCCCTGGCCGCGCGGTCGGCCGCGAGGTCGAGACGTCGTGCCCGAACAGGTCGCTGTCGAGCAGCGCCTCGGTCGAGGTGCAGTCGACGACGACGAACGGCATTTCTTTGCGCGAGCTCTTGTCGTGGATCGCGCGGGCGAGAATCTCTTTTCCGGTGCCCGCTTCACCCTCGAGGACAATCGACGACTCGGTGGGCGCCGCGCGCTCGAGCAACGCGAAGCTGCGGCGCATCGCGGTCGACCGGCCGAGCACATCGCCAAACCGCTCGTGGGGAGACAGCGGCCACTGAATCTCGTGACGGTCGGGCTCGAAGCGCAGCTCGCTGCGGCCGATGTTCAGCCGCACCTTGTCCAGAAGCCGCACCTCAATCACCTGCAGCCCTTCGATGAAGACCCCGTTGGTGCTGCGCAGGTCGCGCATCCGGTAGCCGCCCGGCCCGCCCGAGAGCTCGACGTGCTTGCGAGAAACCGAGGCGTCGTTGAGCCGAAGCTGGCACGCCTCGTCGCTGCCGATCACCACCATCTGGCCTTCGAGCACCACCTCGGTGCCTTTGTCCGGGCCCTTCACCACGGTGAGGCGTGCGCGCGGGAAGCGGGCCACGTCCGCGTGCAGCACTTCGGTCATGTTCTCTGGAGCGCTCATTTGCGTCGCCAACCTTAGCCGGACCCCGCTGGGAAGGGATCTGGCGTGCAGAGGTGGAAAACTGTGGGGGTGCTCACCACAAGATGTCTTGATCTTCGGTCACTCCCGCCAGGTTCTCGACCGGGTGGGCCCGCCCGTCGATGGTGATCAACCCCTCGAACAGCCCGACCGGCTGAACGAACCAGCTTCTCACCAGCTTGAGGTCCCGGTCTTCGCGGTGCATCGCGATCGGCTTGAAGGTGAGCTGCACCGCTCCGTCGTCGGTCGACACTTCCCACTTGTCCAGCGGCTCGTTCTTGTTCCAGACGAAGTGAGCGCGAGACAGCGGGATCAACCGGTTGCCGACCCAGAGCGCGTTCTCATTCACGTCTTCGCGCGACTCGTTGAAACCCTCGACCAGGTTGAGGCCAATCGGCGTTCCGTC
>JAYVCD010000086.1:0-10552 GCA_043750125.1 Archangiaceae bacterium
CCGTCGAGGCTGCACTCGTAGGTGACCCCGGTGTTGGGGGACGAGAAGGTGAACGACGCGCTGGTGCTGTTGGTGAGCGCCGCCGGCCCGGTGACAATCACCGTCTCGAGCACCACTTCCCAGGTCAGCTGGGTCGGGGTGGGGTCGACGTTGCCGGCCGCGTCGCGGGTCCGCACCAGGAGGGTGTGCACGCCGGCCGCCATCGGCCCGAAGGTGGACGGATCTCCGCAAGAGGTGAAGACCGCTCCGTCGAGGCTGCACTCGTAGGTGACGCCGCTTTCGTTGCTCGAGAAGTCGAACGTCGCCCAGGAGCTGAACGTCTGGGCCGGCGGCCCGCTGACGACCGTGGTGTCGGGCGCGACGGTGTCGAGGGTCCAACTGAACGACGCCGGCGTGGAATCGACGTTGCCCAGCGAGTCCCGAGCGCGGACCAGCAGGGTGTGGTTGCCGTCCGTCAGCCCGGCGAAGGTCGCCGGATCACTGCAGGCGACGAAGGCGCCCCCGTCGAGCTTGCACTCGTAGGTGACGTTCGATCGGTTCGAGTCGAGGTCGAACGCCGCGGTGGAGAGGCGGCTGAAGGGGTTGGGTCCGCTGACGATGAAGGTGTCCAGCGTCGCGGAGTCGAGGGTGAAGGTGTTGATTGCCGAGCTCGGGCTGACGTTGCCGGCCGCATCGGTGGACCGGGCCGCCGCGGTGTGGCTACCGAGGCTGAGCGGGGCAGCGGGCACGAAACTCCACCCGCCAGTGGCGTTGGCGGGGGTGGTGCCGGCGACGACCCCGTCGATCAACACCGTGACCGTGCTGAGCGGCTCGGCGGTGCCCGAGATCGTCGGCACGGCGGTGCCGATCGTCGAGCCATTGGCGGGGGTGGTGACCACCGGCGCCGTGGGGACGACGGTGTCCACCGTCCAGCCGCGGGCCGCGGGGGTGGCGTCGACCGCGCCCCCGCTGTCCTTCGCGCGAACCTGGAGGGTGTGAGGACCCTCGGCCAGCGCGCTCAAGCTCGCCGGGTTGCTGCAGGCAGTGAACGCCGCGCCGTCGAGGCTGCACTCGTAGGTGACGCCGGCGACGTTCGAGGTGAAGCTGAAAGCCGCGCTGGTACTCGAGGTGCTGCCCGAGGGCCCGGTGACGATTGCGGTGTCGAGGGCGTTCGGGTCGATCGCGAAGGCGTTGGTCGCCGACGAAGGGCCGATGTTGCCCGCGGGGTCGGTGGCCCGCGCCGAGAGGGTGTGGGGCCCGGAGGCGAGGGGAGTGGTGGGGGTGAAGCTCCAGTTGCCACTCGAGTCGGCGACGGTGGTACCGATGACCACCCCGTCGACGCTCACCGTGACCGTCGCTCCCGGCTCGCTGCTTCCGGTGATGGAAGGGGTGGTGAACCCGATCGTCGAGTTGTCAGCCGGGGAGGTGATTACCGGCGCGGCGGGGGGCAGGGTGTCGACCACCCACCGATGGAGCGCCGGGGAAGTGTCGAAGTTGCCGAGCGCATCCTTCGCCCGCACCCGCAGGGTGTGGGCCCCGTCGCCGAGCGCGCTGAAGGTCGAAGGGGTGGCGCACGTGGCGAACGCAGAGCCGTCGAGGCTGCACTCGTAGGTCACGTTCGAATTGGGAGACGAGAAGGTGAAAGCTGCGCTCGGGCTGTTGCTCACCGCGGGAGGCCCGCTGACGATCACCGTGTCGAGCGGTCCGAGAACCTGCCAGTTGTAGGTCGCCGGCGAGGCGTCGAGGTTGCCGGTCGCGTCGCGGGCGCGCACCGCGAGGGTGTGCAGCCCGACCGCCAGCGGGCCGAAGGTCACTGGATTCAGGCAGGGGGCGAAGGCGCCGCCGTCGACGCTGCACTCGTAGCTGACGCCCGCTTCGGTGCTGGAGAAGTCGAAGGTCGCCGAGGTCGCCAGGCTCTGAGCCGGCGGCCCGCTCACAATCGTGGTGTCGGGGGCGAGGGTGTCGACCGCCCAGGTGAACGAGGCCGGGGTGGCGTCGACGTTGCCCAGCCCGTCCTTGGCGCGGGCGAGCAGGGTGTGGCTGCCTTCCGAGAGGCCAACGAAGGTCGCCGGGTCGCTGCAGGCGACGTAGGCGGCAGCGTCCAGCTGGCACTCGTAGGTGACCGGCGACTGGTTCGAGGCGAGATCGAACGCGCCGGTCGAGAGGGCGCTCTTCAGGTTGGGGCCGCTGATGATGAAGGTGTCGAGGATGGCGGGGTTGACGGTGAAGGTGTTCACCGCCGAGTCGACGCTGATGTTCCCCGCCGCGTCGGTCGCGCGCGCCCGGACGTTGTGGCTTCCGCTGGTGAGCGCCGCGCCGGGAACGAAGGACCAGCTGCCGGTGGCGCTGGCGACGGTGGTGCCGACCACCGCGTTGTCGACCAGCACGGTGACGGTGCTGTTCGCTTCGGCGGTGCCGCTGTAGCTCGGAAGGGCGGTGCCGATCGTCGAGCCGTTGGCGGGGGTGGTGACCACCGGAGCCGAGGGGGCAAGCGTGTCCACCGTCCAACTGCGCGAGGCCGGGGAAGAGTCGACCGCGCCCAAGCTGTCTTTCGCGCGGACCTGGAAGGTGTGCGGCCCCTGCGCCAGGGCGGCGAAAGTCGACGGGGTGAGGCAGGCGACAAAGGCCGCCCCGTCGAGGCTGCACTCGTAGGTGACGCCCGACTTGTTCGAGCTGAAGCTGAAGGTCGCGCTGGTGCTGTTGGTGCTGCCCGAAGGTCCAGTGACGATCGTGGTGTCGAGCGCGGTGAGGTCCACGGTAAAGGTGTGGGTGGCCGAGCCCGGGCCGGGGTTCCCCGCGGGATCCGCCGCCGTCGCCGACACCGTGTGCAGCCCGGCCGTCAACGCAGTGCCCGGGGTGAAGGTCCAGTCTCCGCTGGCGTTGACGAGCGCGGTTCCGGCGACGACGCCGTCCAGGCGCACCGTCACCGTCGAGCCCGGTTCACCGGTGCCGGTGATGATCGGCGCGGCGTAGCCAATCACCGCCTGATCGGCCGGAGAGCTGATTACCGGGGCCGAAGGCGGCACGGTGTCCACGACCCAGCTGCGCAGCGCAGGGGTGGTGTCGAAGTTTCCGAGCGAGTCTCTGGAACGGACCCGGAGCGAATGGGTTCCATCCGCCAGTCCGGACAGGGTCGACGGGTTGGGGCAGGCGGCGAAGCCGGCTCCGTCGAGGCTGCACTCGTAGGTGATGGCCGAGTTGGGGGAAGAAAAGCTGAACGTCGCGCTCGGGTTGTTGGTCAACCCCGACGGCCCGCTGACGATCGCGGTGTCGAGCACGACTTCCCAGCTCTGCTGCGCGGGGGTGAGGTCCGGGTTTCCGGCTGCGTCCCGCGTCCGCACCTGCAGGGTGTGAATGCCGGTCGTCACCGACGAGAAGGTGACCGGGTTGGTGCAGACCGCGAAGGCGACGCCGTCGAGGCTGCACTCGTAGCTGCCGCCACTTTCGGTGCTCGAGAAGCTGAACGTGGCGGTGTTGAGGAACGTCTGGGCCGGGGGGCCGGTGACGATCGAGGTGTCTGGCGCGGTGGTATCGACGGTGAAGCTGTTGACGTTGGAAATCGCCGAGACGTTGCCGCCGGCGTCGGTCGCCCTCACCGAGACCAGGTGCACTGCCTGGCTCAGGTTCGCGCCGGGGGTGAAGGTCCAGGCGCCGGCTCCGTTCGCGATCGCGGACCCAGCCACCACCCCGTCGAGGGTGACGGTGACCGTGCTCCCGGCCTCGGCGGTGCCGCTGATCGGCGGTCGGACCAGGTTGGTGCTGCTGCCGTTGGCGGGGGTGGTCACCACCGGCGCCGCGGGCGCGACGGTGTCGACGGTGAAGTTGACCGCGCTGCTCGGGGGGGTGGTGCCATTGGCGTTGGTGGCGGTGGCGGTGGCAGAGCGAGCCCCATCGAGCAGCGCGACAGTCGGGACGCAGCTGAAGGCGCCCGTGCCGTTGGCGATCGCGGTGCAGACGGTGAGGCCGTCGACCTTCACCGTGACGGTGACCCCGGGGCTGGTCGTGCCGGAGATTGGCGGCTTGTTGTTGCCGGTGGTGCTCCCATTCACCGGCGCGGTGATCGTCGGGGTCAGCGGCAAGGGAAGGAACGTGCCGACCACCGAGTGGTTCACCAGCACGTTGGTCAGGGTGAAGGTGTTGAGCGAGACCGAGGCGGTGACGTTGGTGCCGTTGTCGGTGAGCACAGTGAGCGCGAAGCCCGCGTTGGGCGCGATGGTGCACACCGAGCTGCCGCCCTGGGCTACGTCGGAAGGCACGCAGGTGACGCTGCCGTTTCCGCTCGCGGCCGAGCCGATCACGTCCAGCCCCTTGAAGTGAGCGGTGGCGGTCGTCGCCGCGGTGACAGTGAAGGTGCAGGCGATCGCGGTGCCGGTGCAGGCGCCGGTCCACCCGGTGAAAGTGTCGCCGGGCCGCGCCACCGCGGTGAGCGTCACGTCCGTCCCGCTGATGAACGACGCGGTGGCCGAAGTGCACGCCGGGCCGCAGCTGATCGCGGCGGGGGACGAGGTGATCGTGCCCTGGCCGGTCTCGCCACTGCCCTTGTTGGCGGTGAGCACGAACAGCGGGCCGATGCCGTCGATGTCGATGTCGGAATTGTTCGAGGGAAAATTGTCGGTGAACCCCGCCGGCGGCGCGACGGTGGCGATATTGGACATCGAGCTGTTGCCGGCGCCGTTGATCACCGTTCCATTGACGAGGAAGGTGACGGTGGCCCCGACCGGCAGGTTGACGGCCTGGTTGAGGTTCCCCGTCCCACTGGCGGTGCAGGTTCCTCCCCCGGTGCCCGAGCAGGTCCAGGGGGCGTTGGCGACGAGCTGGGCAGGCAGGGTGTCGGTCACCAGCGCGTTGGTGACCGCGACGGGCCCGTTGTTGGTGACGGCGATCCGGTATTGGAGCGTTCCGTTCCAGTTCACCGCCGGGACGCTGTCGGTCTTGGTGATCGCGAGGTCGACGTAGGGGACGCCGCCAGTGATCGCGGTCTCCACCTTCGGCCCGAGCGTCCGGGTAATCGTGCTTGCCATGATCCCGAAGTTGCCGTTGGTCACCTTGGCCGAGCGCTTGATCGCGTAGACGCTGGTGGCGTTCGGGTTGGTGGCCCAGTTGGACACCACCGTCAGCACGGTGCCGGTGTTGGACGTGATGTCCCTTTGCTGACCGGCGCCGGTGCCGGCGACGATGTAGAGCGTCCAACCGCTCCATTGGTTCGCAGTCCACGCCTGGGTCGAATCGGTCAAGGTGGCGTTGGCCCCCGCGGTGGCGATCCGCTGCGCGGCCGGCGCATCGACCACCGCGTAGAGGCTGGTCGCGTCGGGGTTGGTCGTCCACGCGGTGCTGAGCGTCAGCACGGTCGCGGTGTTGCTGCGGACCACCCGCTGCTGGCCGGCCCCGGTTCCGGCGGTGATGTAGAGGCTGTAGCCGACCCAGGCGTCGACCGCCCACGCCTTGCTGCTGTCGGTCAGCGTGGTGGCACTGCCCGCGGTGGCGGTGCCCTTGGACACCGGGGTGTACACGTGGACGGTGACCTGGAAATTGTTGCTGGCGCCCGGGTTCATCCACCCGAAGTTGCAGCTGACCGTCCCCGTCGCGCCGACCGCGGGCGTGGTGCAGATCGCACCCACCGGGGCCGTGAGCGAGACGAAGGTGGTGTTGGGCGGAAGCACCTCGTCGGCGGTGACGCTCGGCGCCGCTCCCGGGGTGTTGTTCTTGGCGGTGAAGGCGTAGGTGAGGTCGGTGTCGATGTTGGTCATCGCCGGGGCGGTCTTCGCGATCGACAGCCCGGGGAAGGTGGCTCCAAAGCCGTCGACGTAGACCTCGCCCCAGTGGCCGCTGGGCTGGCATCCGCCGGCGTACACCTCGACCTGGACCGTGTCGCCGACCCGGAGTGCGATGTTGCCGGGCGCGATGTCGAAAATCGTCCAGTCGGTGTAGAGGACCGCGGTGGCACCGGCGCCCTGGGACTGCCATGGGGTGCCGGGCGAGTTTGAGAAGTTGAAGCTGGTGTAGAGGTCGCCCACCCGCGGGGCGGTCTGGTTTCTCACCGCGACGAAGAAGTAGGGCTGCTGTTCCTGAACGTGGCCGGCCGCCTGGAGCGCGGGCGCGAGCAGGAAGCGGATGTGGACCTTGCCGTCCACCGGGTCCACGTCTGAGCTTCCGACCGGGTAGGACTGCCGGAGGGTGTTGACGTTGCCGTTCAAACCCTGGGAGTTGATCACCACCGAGCTGGCCCCGAACTTCGGCCAGCGGGGGACCCCGGGAGCGGCGACCATTCCGGCGAACAGCTGAGACTCGGGAGTGGGGTTGGTGACGATCGAGGTCAGGTTGGTCCCACCGCTCGAGAGGTTGAGGTTGGGCTCGCTCGCCGGCGGCCACGGCGGGTTGGCCAGGCCGGTCAGGTTCCGATAGGTGCTCACCGTCCAGTCCGGCGCGAACACCCCCGACTCGAAGCCGCCGTTGTTGAACAGCGGCGCGACCCTGCGCGCCACCTGATGCTCCTGGGAAGTTCCGCCTTCCTGGCAGGCGCCCAGGCCGAGGGCGAGGACCGCGAGGAAGAGGCCGCCTGCGGGCCGGGTGAAGAACTTCATGGAGCAACCCCTTTGGTCTGCGTCGTTTCGGCCGTCTTCACTACGAACTCGACGCGCCGGTTGGCCTCGCGTCCCGCTGCGGTCATGTTGCTCTGGGCGGGGCGGTCGGGCCCGTATCCCTTCGCCTCGAGGCGCGAGGCCTCGACGTTGTGCTGGACCAGGAAGGCCCGCACCGATTCGGCCCGCTGCTGGGAGAGCTTGCGGTTCGCCTCGGCCTTGCCCTGGCTGTCGGTGTGTCCTTCGATCACGATCGACGGGATCTCCGGGTGGTCGGTGAGGATCTCGGAGACCTGGATCAACAGCGGGAAGCTCCGCGGCTTGATCGTCGCCTTGCCAGTGTCGAAGAAGACCTTCTCTTTGATGATCAGTCGATCGCGGGTGATGATCACCAACTGCACCCGTTCCTTCGGGCAGCCCTGGTTCTCGACCGGCCCCTTGAGGGTCGGACAGTTGTCGACCTCGTCGGGCACGGTGTCTCCGTCGGCGTCCTTCACCGGACAGCCCTTGCGATCTGCGGGGCCCGCTTCCTTCGGGCACGCGTCGTCGTGATCATTCACCCCGTCGCCGTCGGTGTCCGGCCACGGGCACCCCTTGTTCTCTTTCGCGCCGGGCACCTTCGGACAGCTGTCTTCCGCGTCGGGGACCCCGTCCAGATCGCTGTCCGGACAGCCGGCAAAGGCGACCAGGCCTTTGACCGTCGGGCACTTGTCCTCACGATCGAGCAGCCCGTCGCCGTCGGAGTCCTTGTTCGGGCAGCCGCTGTTCTCCTTCGGGCCGGCGATCGTCGGGCAGGCGTCTTCAGAGTCGGCGATTCCGTCGCGGTCGGTGTCGAGCTCCGGGCACTCGGCGGGCGAATACGGCTGTCCTTCGACACACCGGTTCACCGGGGCGACCGCGACGACCGGCGCCGCCGACTCGCGGGGCAAGGTGAGCCCGGCGCCCAGCATCACCCGGAACGAGGGCGTCCCCGGCGCCGAGCCAAAGCCGGGTCCGGCGATCGCGAACAGCTCGATCGGCCCGAGCGGATAGCGCCCGCCGAGCATCACTTCCATCGAGCTTTTGGCGCGGGTGAACGGCACCCAGCCGAGCACGGCCAGCTCTCCCCGCAGCCCGGGGTGGGTGGTGACCAGGTTCGCGGCCAGCAACAAGGTGCTCCCCACTTCGTCGCCGACGGTGGCCTGTCCGGGCGAAAGGACCGCGCCCTTGCGGATCAGCGCGCCGACCTCGGCTCCCGCTCGAAGCAGCCCGAAGGATCGCCCGGCACCGACCCGCACCGTCGCTCCGACGCTCGGGTCGCGGGTCAACGCCGCGCTGTTGCCCCACGGAATGCTGAGCCCGATCGAGAGCGCGAGGTCGAGCGGCTGCTGCTTGGCCTGCGAGAGCAGCGCGACCGAGCCGGACAACCACGGGGTCCCCAGCGCGGCGGTCGCCGGAGTGACGATCTGGGGAGGGCTGTCTCCGGCCTGGTAGACGACGATCGGCAGCTGAATCGATGCCTCGAGCCAACGGGTAATCCCGAACGCGGCGAGCAGGTGGGCGGTGAGTCGGCTCTTCACCACCGAGCCCACCCGCACCTTGTCTTCGAAGAGCACCAGCGGGTCGTGCTGGTAGTGGAGGATCAGTGAGGCACGAAATTTCCGCTCCGGCATCAGGTCGCCGGTGCCAATCAGCAGGCTCGATTGCTGTGACGGATTGAACGTCAGCCGTTCCAACTCGAAGGTCGGAAGCGCGCGAGGGGTTTGAGCATTTGCGTAACTGGCGAGCACGAGGGTGCTCAAAAAAAAGAAGGTCCCGGGGTTGCGGATCCGCATGTGCCCCAATCATTGCAGCAGTCCACCTGCTCCGGAAGGAAGTGGACCGACGACCCGTTCACCACATGTCGGCGGCCGTGCGACCTTCGTCACCTGCCCGTGAACCCGCCTGGTCTCCAGGAAGGACCGTCGGACACCGCGAGGGCAGACAGGCGCGGAATCGCTTTCTGCGCCAGCCGCAGGTACTTCGGGTCGAGCTCCACTCCGACGCTTTTGTACCCAACGCTTTCAGCCGCGGCGAGCATCGAGCCCGAGCCGGCGAAAGGGTCCAGCACGGTGCCTTCGCCCAGCGGCAACACCGCTCGGACCAGGGGGCGCAAGAATCCTTGCGGCTTGAGGCTGGGGTGAGGGGCGAGCGCGCGCTCTTTGGCGCGGGTGGGGTGAGAGTGAAGGACGTCTCCGAAGGGCTGTTCGTCGGAGATTCTGCGAAACCCTCCGGTCTTCCACCGGCGCAGGTTGTCCTGCACCCGCCCTTCGACCGGCTTTCGAAAGACCAGCCACGGCTCCCACATCGAACGGGCCATCACGCTCACTCCGGAAAATTCGAGGTGCGCATTTTTCGGTCGGTCGCCCCCGCGCATCGTCCTCACCAGCCGGACGATTTCTCCCCGGCGCTCGAAGCCCGCCCGGACTCCGGCGCTCGACACCAGGTACGACAGCAACGGGTTGGACGCGATCACCACGTGCGCTCCGGGGACCACCACCCGCAGCAGCGCCGCCGCCCAGCGCTCGAAGAAGGTCCCCAGCGCTTCGAGCTCCACCGGGCTCAGGGTGGTGAAGCGGGGCAGCGGAGCGCGCGGGTGCCCGTCGAAGGAAGGAGGAATTCTCCACACTCCGCCCTGACGTTGGCGAAGCTTCTGCTGCTGCAGCGGCGAGTACTCCACCAGCCCGTAGGGCGGGTCGGTGACCACCGCCTCAATGCTGTTGTCGGGCTGAGCGGCCAGCCAGGTCAGGCAGTCTCCGCCGAACAGCCACGCCTGCCCGAATTGAAACGGGCTCGAAGCGCTACGCGGCAGGGCGCACGACGCCCAGGTCGGTGATGAACTTCTGCGCCAGCGCCTTGTGCTTGGTGTCGTCGAGCTTCTCTTCGAGCAGCTTCTCGGCCACCTGAATCGCCAACGCCACTGCCTGCGCCTTCAAGTCGGCCACCGCCTTGTTCTTCTCTTCTTCAATCGCGCGGCGGGCGTCGGCCTTGAGGTCCTCGGCTTCCTTGCGCGAGCGGGCCATCAGGTCTTCGCGGAACCGTTCCATGTCGGTCTGGTTCTTTCGCATCATCTCGGCGGCTTCCGCGCGGGCACCGGCGATCGCGCTCTTCTGCTCGCCGAGCAGCTTCTCGGCCTCGGCGCGCTCGTGCTTCGCCGCTTCGATCGACCCGCTGATCGCCTTCTCGCGCTCGGTGACGGCCTTGAGAATCGGGCCCCACGCCGCCCGCCGCAGAATGAACGCGACGATGAAGAAGGTGATCAACGTCCAGAAGATGAGGCCCGGCTTCACGTCGGTGAAACCAGCGCCAGCGGCAAGGACGAGAAAGTTCATGGTGTTCTCTTTGAGTGGTGTTCGTTGGAGCTCAAACGACATCCCGAGCGCACACTGCGCACGCCCGGGAGGTTCAAGGAAAATCAGACCGCGGTCTTCACCGTCAACAGGATGCAGATGATCAGCGCAAACAGCGCCGCGCCTTCGATCAGTCCGGCGGCGATCAACATCGTGGTGCGAATGTCGCCGGTGGCCGAGGGCTGACGGGCCGTGCCTTCCAGCGCCGCTCCGGCGAGCTTCCCGATGCCGAGGCCTGCTCCGATGATCGTGAGCCCAGCTCCGATGCCTGCTGCGAGGTATGCGTAAGCAACTGCGTTCATAGTGTCCATGATCTCATTCGGTGAGGACTCGCTTTGAGGGGGAGTCGTAATGCCCTTGGGTACTACCTCCAGCGCGGCAAAGACGAATCCGCGGGGTGCTTTGAACAGGTCAGTGGGTTCCGATCGACTCCGGGCTGGCCGGGTCGTGGCCGTGGGCACCCATCGCGACGCCCATTCCGATGAACAGCGCGGAGAGCAGGGTGAAGATGTACGCCTGGACCAGGCCGACGAAGATTTCGAGGAAGTAGATCGCCGTCGCCATCGGAACCGAAATGACCGCCAGCGCCGGGTGGAGCATGAAGATCAACCCGAGCAGGAAGAAGAG
>JAYVCD010000087.1:0-5837 GCA_043750125.1 Archangiaceae bacterium
CGCTCACCACGAGTCATCGGAAGTAACGAGGTCACGGCGCTCTCAACCGTCAACCACGGCCCGCATTCCCGGGCACGAACTTCTGATCTGTCGTACTAGCCAACTGCCGCCGGGGTAGCTCGCCATCGAGAGCACCGCCAGGGCGACGAACGCGGCTACGGAAACGAGAATGGCATTGGGGGCCAGCCGCACCTGCGCCCCATACCTCACTTCATTCCCCTACCGCACCAGCGGCACCGGCCTGCCGCGAATCTGCACTTCGGCGGGCCCCGGCTCGAACGTGCGCGCGGTGTTGTCGAAGACGATTTCCACCGTGGTGTCGTCGATTCGCGTCACGGTCGCCTGGGTCGCCTGGGTCGCCTGGGTCGCCTGCGACGACGAGCGCGGGCAAGCCCTGCCCGACGGCGCGCGCGTCCGAGGGGCTCAGCGTCGCCACCGCCCGCAACCTCGAGATGTCGTCGATTTGCCCCACCTGGGCTCCGCGGTTGACCGGGCCGCCGGGCTGAACGTTCAGCGCTCGAATCACCCCGGCCGGGACGACTTCGTCTGCAGACAGGTGCGCCATGGGGACTCCTGAAGGCCTCGGGGCGATCCGAGGCAACCGGCATGCCCTGCATCCGGGCGTTCCCTTTCGGTGACTTCGGCGGCAGCGTACGGTGCGCCCGTGATTTCCAACTCGAACGACCCTTCGCGCCGTGAGCTGATTCGTTGGGCCGCTGCGGCCTCCATCCTTTCGGGCTTTCCGTTGGGGTGCGGCAAGGTTCCGCCTGTCGCGCCCTGGATTCCGGCGTTCCTCACCGCCGACGAGGTCACGATGCTGGACGCGTTGGCCGACACGATCTTGAGCCCCGACGCCGACGGCACCGGCGGAGGCCGCTTGCTGGGGACCTCGGCCTTCGTCGACCGGCTGATGACCGCGCTCGATGCCGCGCCGATGCTTCATGCCGAAGGACCCTTCTCAGGCCGGCAGCCCTTTTCCGATGGCAAGGGCGGCGCCTCGAGCACCTTCCCCGACGACGCGTTCAAGACCTTTGCCCCGCTCGATCGCGTCAACGCCCGCGCCTGGCGGCTGAAGCTGTTTGGCTCGGCCGGGGCGGAAGGCGTTGCTCCCAACGAAGCCCTGCTGGGGGCGGTGGTCGGACTGCGGGTCGAAGTGCGCGAGCTGTTGGCCCACGCGCGGCTGCTCGCGCCGCAGTGGGGCACGCAAGTGGCGGCGGAAAAGCTGCGCCTGTTCAATCTGCTGACCGAAGGCCAACGCGATTTGTCTCTGGCCCTGGTGTGCCAGGCGGCCTTCTCGGCGCCCGAGTACGGCGGCAATGCAGCAGGCGCAGGCTGGAGTCAGATTCACTTCGAAGGCGACAGCCAGCCGCTGGGCTACTCGGTCTGGGACGAGAGCCTCAATGCGTACCGCGAGCGCACCGACGTCCCGATGTCGACCGCCAACCCCGGTGCGGACCCCGAACCGATGGACCCGATCAGCCGCGAGCTGATCGAGACCGTCGTTCGCGCGCTGGGCGGGAGAATCGCCTCGTGAGCGCCGAGCCGGTGGGAAACACCTCGCTGACGAAGTTCGACGTTCTGATTGTCGGAAGTGGAGCCGGCGGAGCCGTCACGGCGCACGTGCTGTGCAAAGCGGGTCTGAAAGTGCTGGTGCTCGAGGCGGGCGCCAATCAGTTCAAGGGCCTTGCGGATCCCAACGCTCAGCCGGTGCCGCGTTTCTCGAACGACGAGCTCAAGTTCGCGCGCAATTTTGTCTGGCCTGACGACCGAGTCGAGCCGCGCAGCTGGCGGAATTCGGAAAGCGATGGGGCCCGTTCGTACGTCGGCGAAGTCTGCGCTCTGCCGAAGACCGTCGGCGGCGGAGCGGTGCTCGCGGACCTGAAGACGCCTCGATTCTTGCCCGACGACTTCCGGTTGGGGACCCTGTTGGGAAACATGGCCGGGGCCAGCTGGGCCGATTGGCCGGTCGACTACCCCACGCTCGAGCCTTTCTACACCTACGTCGAGAAGATGATGGGGGTGCAGGGAGCGCCGACTCCTTTCGACGGGCCTCGCAGTGAGCCGTACCCGATGGCGCCGGGCGTCGCGATGTACGGCGCGCTGAAGGTGGGTGAGGGGCTGAAGAAGCTCGGGTACGCGGCCTTTCCCTTTCCCGGGGCCGTCAATTCACGCCCGTACGATGGCCGGCCTGCGTGCAATGACTGCGGGTTCTGCACCAGCTACGGCTGCCCGACGAATGCGCGAGGCACGCCTCCGGTCACCGCCTTGCGTAAAGCGCTGCTCACCGGAAACTGCCTCGTCTTGCCCCAGACGCGGGTGGCCAAATTGCTGACCAACGCCGCCCGCACCGAGATTACCGAAGTCGAAGCGATCGGGCCGGACGGCCAGCGGGTGGGCTACTCCGCCGACCGGTACGTGCTTGCGGCCAGCCCGATTGAAGACGCTCGCCTGCTGTTTCTCTCGGGCGGCGGCACGGCGTTGGGTAATTCCAGCGACCAGGTCGGCCGCAACATCACCTTCCACCTTCACACCACCGCGGTGGGAATCTTCGAAGAACGGCTGCACGGACACCGGGGCCGGACGGTCAGTCACGGCTTCTGGGACTTTCGGGGCAAGCCCAATGATCCCGACCACCCGCTGGGAGGCATCACCGAAATCAGTCTCGCGTCAGATCCGATCAGCGAGTCGGGTTACTACCTGCAGATCATGAAGCTGTTCGGGGGCTTCAACCCGGTGCGCTTCAAGAAGCTGATGCGACAGAGCCCGGGCCGCGATCGGACGGTGGCGTTGGCGATGGTGGGCGAGGACGCTCCCCAGCCGACCAACCGCGTCGACCTCGACCCGGAAGTGAAGGATCTCGATGGCCTGCCGGTGGCGCGGGTCACGTACCAGAATCATGCGTTCGAGATGGCTGCGCGCGCATTCTACCAACCCAGGCTGCTCGACGTGCTGATCGCCAGCGGCGCGCGATACGCGATTCCCGGGCCGAAGGACGACATTCCGAAGACGGCTCACGTGCATGGCACGCTGCGCTCGGGGCTGGATCCCCGGACCAGCGTCACCAATGCCGAAGGGCGATTTCACGACATCGGCAATCTCTGGGCGGCCGATGGCTCGTTGTTCCCAACCGGTTCGGGCTTCAACCCCACGCTGACGATCGTTGCGCTCGCTTCGCGAGTCGCGGCCGGAATCGCCTGGCCCGGAATGCCGCAGAAGCTGCTGACTTCGTGATCGCTTGCGTCGGCCCTCGCCTGACGCAGCGCTGGGCCGCTTTCTGCGCGCAGAACATTTCGAGCTCTTGGGGACTGCCTTCAGAGGGGGCGAAGGGTGTCGAGGGACGGGCAGGTGGTTTTTGGCCCGCGCGACACGCAAGCGCTGGCTGCCGGTGTCAGCCCCAGTGGCATCGCGCGCCGGCTCAAAGACGGGCAATGGAAGGCCGTGGCGGACGGGGTCTACGTCCTGGCGCTCGACCGACGCGGGCACACTTCTTCGCTGAAGTTTCGCACGCTGCTCGCCCGGCTGGCTTGCGATGACGCGGTCGAGACGAGCCTCGCCGAGCTGTTGAAGGCCGCGCGCCTGGTCCCGACGAAGCGACGTCACCTCGAGCTCGATTTCGTCTGGCTGCCGCAGCAGGTCGCGCTGTTGACGTTCAAGCCCCCCCCGCGCTCTGATTTCAAGGTTGAAAGCCCTGCTCACATTTTGAGTGGACAAAGACTTCTTCCCGGAGAATATTTCTCCACCAAGTGAAGCGGACCCCAAAAGAGCTCGAAGCCAGCGTCGACGGGCTGGTGGCCCGGTGCCGAGCCCGGGGGATGAACATGACCCCCCAGCGGTTGGGCATCTACCGTGCGTTGCTCGAGTCGTACGACCACCCGAGTCCGGAAGCGCTGTACGAACGGGTTCGACCGCAGATGCCCAGCATTTCGCTCGCGACCATCTACAAGACTCTCGACACTCTGGTTGAGCTGGGCTGCGCCTCAGAGCTGCCCTCGACCGGTGACACCAAGCGCTACGACGCCAACATGGATCACCACCACCACCTGGTGTGCCGCAGCTGCAATGCAGTGGAAGATTTCGATGACGAGACGCTCTCGGCGGTGAAGGCCCCGCGGCGCCTCAATGGTTTTCAACCCGAGTACGTCAGCATTCACGTTCACGGTCTTTGCCGCCGCTGCAGCCAGGCGAAGGCGTAAGTCCCCCCGCAGTACAAACCCAACCCCAGGAGCACCCCGATGGCCAAAGAACTCAAGGGCAGCAAAACGCATGAAAACCTGAAGGCCGCCTTCGCGGGCGAGTCGCAGGCGAACCGCCGGTACCTCTATTTCGCGAAGGTCGCCGACGTCGAGGGCTACCCCGAAGTGGCCGCGAACTTCCGCGAGACCGCCGAAGGCGAGACGGGCCATGCGCACGGTCACCTCGACTACATCAAGAAAGTCGGAGACCCGGCGACCGGGCTTCCGATGGGCGACTCGAAGTTGAACCTCAGGGCCGCGATTGCTGGCGAGACCCACGAGTACACGGACATGTATCCGGGAATGACGAAGACGGCGCGCGATGAAGGCTTTCCTGAAGTCGCCGACTGGTTCGAGACGCTCGCCAAGGCCGAGAAGAGCCACGCGGGCCGCTTTCAGAAGATGCTCGACACCTTGAGCTGAGTTTTTCTCCAAGCAGTTGTTTTTGGATCCACGGCGGTCTGCCTCTGTGCGGAGGAAGACCGCCGTCATTTTTGCCGCAGGTGAAAACATGCCCGACTCGAGCAAACCCATTTCCTACGCCGCGACCGACGGACTGACCTACGACCCCGAGGATCCGCGCTACTTCGACGGCGGAATGTTGCAGAAGGAAATCGATCGCGTCTTCGAGGTCTGCAACGGCTGTCGCATGTGCTTCAAGTACTGCGACGTCTTTCCTTCGCTCTTCAAGCTGCTCGACGACACCCACGAAGGGGACGTGACGAAGCTGTCGGTGGACCAGACCGACAAAGTGATGAACCAGTGTTTCCAGTGCAAGCTGTGCGAGGTGCAGTGCCCGTACACCCCGCGCGATCAGCACCCGTACCAGCTCGACTTCCCGAAGCTCGTTCACCGCTGGGCCGCCGCCAATCACCGAGAAGAAGGCAGCTCGTTGCGCGACGCGGTGCTGGGAAATCCGGACCTGGCCGGCACGATGGCGCGGGCCTCGTTGGGCGCCGTGAACGTGGCGAACAAGATTCCCGCGCACCGTTGGCTGATGGAAAAGGTGCTCGGGGTCCACCGGGAAAAGCTGCTGCCCGAGTTCGCGAGCTCGACGTTCGAGAAGTGGGCAAAGCAGCAGGGGAAGGTGACGGGGCCGGGCGCGGAAGTGGTGTTGTTTCAGACCTGCTACGTGCAGCACAACGAGCCGCAGATCGGGCGGGACGTGGTCGAGGTGCTCGAGCACCAGGGCGTCAGGGCGACCTGCGAAGAGGGCTTCAAGTGCTGCGGGATGCCGGCGTGGGAACACGGCGATCTCGACACCTTGCGTGAGAACGCACGCCACAACCTGGACCTGCTGATGCCGCACGTCGACGCCGGCGCCAAGGTGCTCGCGGTCAACCCGACCTGCGCGATGATGATGCGGCGCGAATACCCCGAGCTGCTGGCGAAAGAGGATCGCGAACGGGCGAAGAAGCTCGCCGCGGCGGTGCAGGATCCCGGCGAGTACCTGTGGGGAATTCGCAAAGAGCCGCGCTTCAAAAAAGATTTCCAGAGCACTCCGGGCGACGAGGTGAGCTACCACGCGCCGTGTCACCTTCGGGCTCAGGCGGTGGGGTTCAAGGGCCGCGATCTGATCGGTCAGATTCCCGGCGTTCAGCCCCG
>JAYVCD010000088.1:0-40910 GCA_043750125.1 Archangiaceae bacterium
CCGTACCGGGGCTTGAACAGCTTCACCGAGGCCGACGCCGACGGATTTTTCGGCCGGGAAAAAGAAGCCGAAGCCTTCGCCAATCGGCTGCGAGAGAGCCCGTTTCTGGGCGTGGTCGGCCCCTCGGGAGTCGGAAAGAGCAGCTTCGTCCAGGCCGGAGTGTTGCCGCTGCTCGCCGACGACTGGACCGCGCTGGTGGTCCGGCCCGGGCAGTCGCCGATTGCAGCGCTGGCGGCGCGCCTGACCGCGGCCGGAATCGACGGAGACCGGGTGCTGGCGAGGCTGCTGAAGTCCCCCGAAGTGCTGGGCGAGGTGTTGCGGGAAGCCGCCGCCCGCACCGGACGCAAGTACCTGCTGCTGGTGGACCAGTTCGAAGAGTTGCTCACCTTGTGTCTGAACTCGGAGGAACAGATTGCCTATGCGGCCGCGCTCACCAGCGCCTGCCGGGCGATGGGGGACCCGGTTCGGGTGGTTGTCACGCTGCGGGACGATTTTCTGATTCGGGCCCAGGGGCTGCCGCCGCTGGTGGACAAGCTGAGTCAGGGGCTGCAGTTGCTGACGACTCCGGCCGAAGCGGACCTGCTGCGAATTTTGATCGAGCCGCTGAAGCGGGTCGGCTACCTGTTCGAAGACACCCAACTGCCGGTGCTGATGGTCAAAGGGGTGGCCGACCAGCCGGGCGCGCTGGCGCTGCTGTCCTTCGCCGCCACTCAGCTGTGGGAAGTGCGAGACCGGCAGTTCAAGCGGTTGACCCGAAAGGCCTACGACGCGCTGGGAGGAGTGGGCGGCGCGCTGGCCCAGCACGCCGAGAAAGTCGTCGAAGGAATGTCGGAGGCCGAGCAGCCGATTTTGAAACAGGCGTTCCGGCACCTGGTCTCGAGCCAGGGCACCCGCACCGTGTTGTCCTACGCCGAGCTGATGGAGCTGCTGGGAAGCTCAGCGTCGTCGCGAAAGGTGGTCGAGGCGTTGGTGCAGTTTCGATTGTTGGTCGCTTCCGAAGGGGTGGGGGGCGAAGAGCGAATCGAAATCATTCACGAAGCGCTGCTCACCTCGTGGCCGCGGCTGGTGAAGTGGCAGCGTGAAAATGCCGAGAACGCGCGGTTGCGCGACGCGATTCGAGCCACCGCCCGGCAGTGGAACGACAAGGGCCGCCCGAGGGGAATGCTGTGGCGGGAAGAGACGCTGGCCGAATACAAGGTCTGGCGGGCCCGGTACACGGGGGCACTGACCCGGGTCGAAGAAGACTTCACCCGGGCCGGCCTGGCCGAAGAGTCGGGGGCCCGCCGCCTTCGCAATGGGTTGATCATCGCTGCCGGGGTCGCGTTGACGGTGGGGTTGATCGTGCTGGCTCGGGCGAATCAGCGGGCCGAAGCGAATGCCGAACGGGCCCAGGCGAAGGCGGCCGAATCGGCGTTGCGGCTGGCGCGCTCGACCGCGGAACAAGGCCGGCAGGCCTATCTGGCCGGGCGCCCGCGCGAGGCGATGGGGCTGCTCGAGGCTGCGACCGACGCGGGCCTGCGCACCGCCGGAACGAGCTACCTGCTGGATCGAATTCGCCATTCGGCCACTGCAGAAAAAGGCGGGCGGGACTTTCACAAGTCGGTGATGACGGTCGCGATTTCTCCAAACGGCGCGCAGCTGGCGGTCAGCCTGACCGATGGAACCGTGCTGTTCGTCGATCGCCATACGCTGGCGACCGTTCAGGAGATCCAGCCCGGAAAGCGCAATCAACGGGCGATCAGCTGGAGCCACGATGGCTCGGTGCTGTTGATGTGTGGCGAAGACGGGTCGCTGTTCTTGTTCGAGGCCGCGACCCGCGCGCGCCTCGGATCCCTGCACCTCGAGGAATCGCGACTCAGTGACTGTCAATTCTCGCCCGATGACAAATCGATCGTCGCCGTCTCTATCACCGGCCATTCGTACCTGGTGAGCCGAACCCCGGAGCTGGCGCTTCGGGGGACCTGGACAGTCGAGCAGGGATTGCGGCACGTGTCGGTCAGCCCGTCGGGAAAACGGTTTGTGCCCTTGACGCTCAGCAATTTCAACGGCGCCCAGTCGGCCGATTCGCGCGAACCGATTTTGTCGATGGTGGGGGCGGCTCCGATTTGGCTCACCGGTTTTCGGGGAGGCGGGTTTCGATCGGCCACGTGGTCGAGTGACGAAAAGAAGCTGTTCACGGGAGGCGAAGACGGGGTGATTCGGATCTGGGATGTGGCCACCGGCCGCCCGGAAGCCAGTCTGGTTGGACACCAGGGCCCGGTGAGCCGGGTGAGCATGCTCGGCACTGGAACCCAGCTGGTCAGCACCGGCGTCGACGGCTCGCTTCGCACCTGGGATCTTCCGACCCGGATGATGGTGATGAACCTGCAGGCGCATGCCGAGCAGGCCAATGACCTGGCGGTGATTGAGGGGGGCCTGGTGACCGGCGGGGCGGACGGCGTCGTTCGGGTCTGGTCGACCAGCGGTCAGCTTCGACACCTGCACTCGGTGCACGACGGAGTGATTTCCGTGCTGCTCGTCGACGCCCAGGTGGACGAAGTTCTCTCTGGCGGCATGGACGGCTGGCTGAAAATCCAGCGCCTTTCTTCGGCCGACTACACGAAGGCGATGTTGCTGCCTTCCGACACGGGGGCGGCCGCATTGGCGATGAATCAGGGAGTGCTGGGGGTCGGCCGCTACGACGGTCCGATTGCCTTGTACCCCCTGGATGGCGGAACGCCGGCCCCGGTGCCGCACGGGAAGCTGCAGGAAGACCACATTCTCGCGCTCAGCCCGGGCGGCAACCTGGTCGCCCTCGAAAAACGGGGGAAAGTCGAGATCCTCGACACTGCGAGTGGCAAACAGCTCGCGCTGTTGGATGCCCATCGCGAAGAGATTGCGATGACCTTCGATTCCACCGGGAAGTTTCTACTCACGACGGCGCAGCAAGGTCCTCCGATGGTGTTTGCGACCCGCGATTGGGCTCGGCGCTCGTTTCCCGAGGACTTGAGCGTGACGGGAGCGGCGTTCGCCGACGAAACGGGGCAGGTGTGGGGCGGCACCAACACCGGCGAAGTGCTGTTGTGGGGGCGCGAGGGTTCCATCGTGCGTCGCAAGCAGGTGTTCAATTCGAGGACCAACGCGCTCGCTGCCTCGGCCGACGGAAAGTGGATTGCCGTGGCGGGCATTGATCAACGGCTGCGGGTGGTGCGGACCTCGAATCTCGAAGTGGTGGCCTCGGCGGTGTCGACCGCTTCGGTCAATGTGCTTGGGTTCTCCTTCGATTCCCGCATGCTGGTTGCGGGGGACATCAATGGAACTACGCAGATCTGGAACCTCGACCCCCTCGAGCTGGTGGACACCCGCCGAACGCCCAATCTGAACATGGTGATCCTGGCGCCGCGGCTGGGGGGTTACCTGACGTTGAGCCTGTCTGGCGAGTTGGTGCTCTGGCCGATGTAGGGCCCGAGGGGCTGGCCCTGTCGGCGGCACGGTCAGACTGATCGCGCGAGGGCCAATCTGGTCTTCGCAGGTCCTTCGAGATGATCGCCGCTTTCTGCGAGTGCAAGAGGTTGCGGGGCGCGAGCGTTGGATCAGCGCTTGCTCAAGCCTTCCTTCGTCGAGCACCCCGCAGCCCAACTGGAGAACAACAATGAAAGAAATCAAGAAGCCGATCAAAGTGCTGGTGGTCCGTGAGCTCACCGCCGAAGAGACGGCTCAGGTGTGCGGAGCACAAATTGTTATTCGAAGCGTGAGCAGCACCCCCGTGTAGAGCTGCACCCAAGCTTCACCGTCCCAGGGAAACGGCTGGCCATTCCTGGCCAGGCGGTGCCAGTGGGAGGTCCTCCTCGCTGGTCAGTGAAGGCCCAGGCGCGGCCGCGAGAAGTCGGCGTCGCCCGGGCTGTCGCACATCATTTGAGCTCAAACTACATTTCCGCCGAGTTGGCGGTGGCGAGTCGGTCTTGCTCTCTCGAGGGCCAATTGGGTCGCGCCCGAGCTGGACGGGCGCGGGTCGATGACTCGGGGTAGATTGGTGTACCGTCGACCTTTGAGGTGTCTCTGATGATTTTCGGTCATTGGCTGACAGCCTCACTGATCGTCGTCCTCTTTGTCAGTGCCGGCTGGGAAATCAAACAGCAAACCTCGCGGCCCAATCGGCGTGAGACCGGGACGTTGCAGCAGCCCGGGGCAATCGCTGACCGCGACGCCCCGGAAATCGGAATGGTGGGAGTGGTGGTCGCCAGGGACGACGCGCAGCTTGGTTTCCGAGCGCCGGGTCGGGTGCATCGGGTCGCCGTGGGAATGGGGGATCTCGTTCACGCTGGAGACCCGCTGGTCGAGCTGGAAACCGAAGAGCAGGCGCGCGAAGTCGGCACCGCTCAGGCCCGGGCGGTCGCGGCGCGAGCGGAGCAGACCGCCGCGCGGGTGCGACTGGCCGAAGTCACCGACCGTTTGAAGCGGGCCGAACAGACCGCCCAATACAGCGCTGCAGAAAAGCTGGAAGTCGCCCGCTGGGCGGTGACCACGGCATCGGCGGGAATGGATCAGGCCGCCGCCCGAGTCGAAGAAGCCAACCAGGCGCTGCAGTTGGTGACGCTTCGCGCGGCCGGCAACACGCTGCGGGCGCCGTTCGACGGCACGGTGACCGATGTCTTCGTCCGCCGAGGAGCGCGGGTGATGACGGATCAACCGGTGCTGCGAATGATTGGCAGCGGCGAGCTGAGCGTGCGGTTCGCGGTTCCGCAGGCCCAGATGGCAACGGTGACCCGGGGCTCTGCACTGATGGTCGAGCTCGCGCCGAACTCCGAACCGATGCGAGCCACGGTGTCCCGCATGACTCCCGGGTACGACCCGACGCTGAGGTACCGGCTCGCGGAAGCCCGCTTCGAACCCTCGAAGGGCCTGGGGGCGCTCACCGCGGGATCCCCGGTTACCGTCACTGCGCTGAAAGTTCCTGCGCGGGCCGAAGCGCACTGATCCGCCGGCAGGGACTGCTGCTCGCGTGGGCCGTTCCCGCTTTGCTTTCGGTGTCTCCTGTTGCCCGCCAAGAGTCCTGACTGTTCTCTCGAGGGCCAATCAGATCGCCTTGAGGGCAAGGGCAGGTCGGGGACAAACGCCATTTCGGTGGCTTAGTTCCAGGCTTCGTTGGGTCTTCGTTTGCAGAAGACAATCCATCGGAACCCACGCTGCATTCAACGGAGCCCAGATGAAAGACATGAAGAAGCCGATCAAGGTGCTGGTGGTTCGGGAGCTCTCGGTCGAAGAGGTGGATCAAGTGCAAGGAGGGCTCGTCCAACCCTACTTGCGGAGCGCAAGCAGCAACCCTCTCACCGCCAAATAAAACCAGATTCATTCGCAGGCCCGTGTGCCAACCCGGACATACATTAAGCCGTGGTTCGCGAACGCTGATCATTCCTCCGTCAGGCGAAGACGGACTCAGCCACCGAGGCGCACGCCTCGGTGGGTTCCGTCGCGCCGGGCACCCGCGCTATAGGGTGTCCCGATGACAAACCCCGGGACGCGCGCGTGGATGCCCACCTGATCAAGCTCGACCAGGAACACCCTGGTTTTCGAGACCCCGAGTACCGAGTTCGCCGCGACGCGATTGCCCGACTGGCGCTGGCCCACCGGCGCGGCGACGCTCCGGCGCAGGTCGCCTACACCCCGGACGAAGGAAAAGTGTGGAACGGAGTGCTCGAGGCGCTGGCTCCGCTGCACGCCCGCTACGCCTGTAAGAGCTTCCTCGACGCCTGGCCCGGCCTGGGGTTCAACGGGCTGCGCATTCCCCAGCTGTCGGAAGTCAGTGCCCAACTGAAGAAGCGCACCCGCTTTTCCTACGAGCCGGTCGCCGGCCTGATGAGCGCCCGCGAATTCATGGAACGGCTGGCCGACCGCACCTTCCTCGCAACCCAGTACATGCGTCATCCCAGCATGCCGCTGTACACCCCCGAGCCGGACGTCATTCACGAGCTGGTCGGTCACGCCCCCTCGCTGAGCGATGAGCGCTACGCCCGCCTCAATGAGCTGTTCGGAAAGGCGACGGCGGCTTCCAACGACACCACGGTTGAAGCGCTGATTCGAACCTACTGGTTCTGCCTCGAGTTCGGCCTCGTTCGCGAAGGCGGCGCGGTCAAGGCCGTCGGAGCCGGGTTGCTGTCCTCGTTCGGCGAGCTCGGCCGCTTCGAGAGCAACTCGACGCTGATGCCCTTCGAGCTGCAGCGCATCGCCCAGACCCCGTTCGACCCCACCCAATACCAGCAGACGCTGTTCGTGGCCGACTCGGAAGACGCGCTGCTCGCGACCTTGAGCCAGTGGCTCGAGCGCCTGGCCCGGGCGTAACCCTCGCACATCGCAGTACATCGGCGCGGATCAGTTCGAGGGGCAGAGGCACCAAAGCTGGCGTCCGAGTTGCTCTGCCCGGTACCCTCCCCCGTTCGCCCCTGCAGAATCTGGAGTCTCGCCTGATGAAGAAACGCCCCACGCTCTCGCGCCGCGGAATCCTCGCGGCGCTGCTCAATGGGGCCTTGCTGCCCGCGACCGCGCGCGCCGAACGAAAGCTGTCGTCCAACGAATTCTTCGAAGTGACGCGCACCGAGCTCTTCATCCCCGGGCTGCACCCTTCGCATGACGGGCTGGTGATCGCGCAGCTCTCGGACATCCACATCGGGCGCGGCTCGCCCGACGGGCGCGTCATCTCGGCGGTGCGGATGGTGAACGAAGAGAATCCCGACCTGGCGGTGCTGACCGGCGACTACGTGACGACGAAGCGGGACCCCTACGAGCGGGTGCCGCAGCTGCTGCAGGGAATCAACGCGCCCACCTACGCGGTGATGGGCAACCACGATCATTGGACGGACGCAGCCACCCTGCGCCGGGGCCTCGAAGGCATCGGCTACTGCGTGCTGCAAAATGATCACACGGTGGTGCGCCTCAAAGGAGCCGACTTCAACATCTTGGGGCTCGACGACAGCACCACCCACCACGACGACGTAGAGCGCACCTTCAAGGGCCAACCCACCGGCTCGCGCCTGGTGCTCGCCCACACCCCCACGAGCGCCAAGAAGCTGCCGCCGTGGCAGGGAATGCTGTGCCTGTCGGGCCATACCCACGGGGGCCAGCTTCACGTTCCGATGCTGACCGAAGGACTCTTCGCCCGCGCCGGAATGCCCTACGTCCGCGGCCTCTACAACGTTCGGGGCAACCAGCTGTACGTCAATCGCGGGCTCGGCTTCGGGCGCGGCACGGCGCTGCCGCGGTTGAACTCGGACCCTGAGCTGAGCCTCATCACCCTGCGCGCCGTCGGTTGAGTTCTTGTCGTCCCCGCGCGCCAGAGCTAACTGCGCGCGATGCGTTTTCCGATTCTTCTGCTCGCAGGCGTCGTTTGCATCGTGCTCGGCGTCGCGGGCTCTGAGTGGAGCCGCCGCCACCCGCACGAGAAGCCGGTTCCGATTCTCATTCCGCTCGCGCCGCCCCTGACCGCCGAAGAGCTGTCGGCCACCGAGCTGCTGACCGATGAAAAGATCGACGCGGAAGGGCTGCGGGTCGCGAACGCCGAGCTGACCGGGTTCGCCCGGGACGCCAGGCTGCCCGAAGACTTTGGGGTCAGCGAAGCGAAGGCGGTGCTCGCAGGCTCGCTGTTCGCGCGCAACGCCGTCCCGCATGGCAACGCCGTCTTCCTGATTTCCGAAGAGGGAAAGCAGGGGGTGAAGCAGAGCCTGCTGCGGATTACCGCCAGCGACTTGCCCAAGGCGCTCGTCGTTCACCGGCCGGGAATCGGAGCGATCGCCGTCGAAGGTTCCCGGCTGTACTGGTCCGAGGGAGGCTCGATTTTTTCCACCGATGCCACCCTGGGCGGGGAAGCCCGGGCGGTGATCCGCTTTCCGAAGGGGCGCATCACCTCGCTCGCCGTCGCACAGAAGGTGTTGATCGCAGCGCTGGTGCCCAGGCCGCTCGACCCGTTTTCGAGCGAGCCGGTGGGGATCCTCGTCTCGGTCTCGATTCCCGACGGAAAGGTCAAAGTGCTGGCGAGCCAGCAGGTCCGGCCCGCCGAAGCCCACACCGATGGCTCGAGCGTGGTGTGGGTCGGTGGGTACCCCGCCGACCTGTGGAAGGTCGAGCTGCCCGCTGGCGAGCCCCGCCTGGTCTCGACCCGCGCCGACGGGCCGGTGCTGCTCGAAGACAAGTCCGTCACCTTTCGCCACCCGGTGACTGGCGCCCCTGAGTTGGTGCGAATGGGAACCGACGGCACTTCGGTTGTGCTGGCGAAGGGCGAAGTCGAGCGGGTGACCCAGCTGGCAGGCGAAGTCTGGTTCTCGGTGGGAGGCAGCGTCAGACGAGTCAGCGTGCAGGGCGAGCACGAGAAGGCGGTGGCCCAGCTTCCCCACCCGGTGCTCGAGCTGGCCGTCACCGATGACGCGCTGTACGCGGTCATCCGCCAGGACTCCGGGGGCCACCTGCTGCTGCGGCTGCCCCGCAGCACTCCGGAAGGCAGCCGGCCGTGAGCCTGCAGCTTCGCCCCGCGACCCCGGCCGAGCAGCGGGCGCGTGACGCGCTGACCTGGGCGGAATGGGGCAGCCGACTGACGGTGGCCCAATACCTGGAGCGCGAGCAGGCCCTGCGCAGTCACCCCTGGCCGCGCGAGGCGATGACCACCTGGCTGCTCACCGAGGGGAGGCAGATTCTCTGCTCCTGCGAGACGTTTCGAAACGAGAGCAGCGTCGGCGGGCACCCCGGCTCGAGCTTCGCGGTGGCGTCGGTCTTCACCGAGCCCGACCGGCGGGGAAAGGGCTACGCGGGAAAGATGATGTCGGCGCTGCTCGAGCGGCTGCGGGAGCGACCCGACGCTCAGAGCTCGGTGCTGTTCTCGGACGTGGGCGCACCGCTGTATGAAAAGGCCGGCTACCGGGCGTTGCCCGCTTGGGACTGGGTGCTGCCCGCAGCAGACGTTCCTTCGGACGCCCAGGGTCTGGGCCGGCCGGTGTCTGCTCCCCCGCGCGGGGCCGGGGTAGAAGGGCAGCTTCTTCTTCACCCTTCGGGGCAGCAGCTGGACTGGCATTTCGAGCGCAGTGAGCTGTACGCCCGGTTTTTCGGCCGTCCCCCGCTGAGCGACTACGGAGCGCGCACCGCCCTGGGCACGGCGTGGTGGACCGCCCAGTTCAAGAGCGACGAGCTGTTGGTGCTTTGGCTGGACGCGCCGGATGCCGCCGCCGCCGCCCCGCTGCTCCGGGCCGCCCAGCTTCAAGCCCACCGGGCGGGGCTTCCCCGGGTGCGGGTGTGGGAGACTTTCCGCCTCGATGCCATCGCCGGCGCCCAGCGACGGGTGCGCGAGGGCGAATTGCCGATGGTCGTTGCGCTCAACGTTCCCTTCAGCTCCTGGCAACGGGTCGAACGTGCATTGTGGGTGTAGGGGCCAAGTTCGCCTAGAGTGAAAGGCCTGTGAAGCGCTTGATCCTCGTGTCCGATGGCAGCCCTGAGCTGGTGGAATCGCTCTCGCACATCGGCGACGAGCTCAATTTGACCGTGCTCTCGGACCCGGCGGCGGGCGTCGTCGCGCGCGCCCGCAAGGAACAGCCGCAGCTGATCATTCTCGACATCCACCAGAAAGACGGGCTCGAGCTGCTCAGCCTGTTGAAGACCGGCCTGGGCACCCGCAACATTCCGGTGGTGGTGGTGGGCGGTGAGGACTCTTCGACCTTGCGCGAGATGGCGCTGGAAATCGGAGCCGATGCCTTCGTCGAAAAGCCCCTCGGCCCGGATTTTTTGCCCAAGGTCGCAACCTTCCTCAACAACGCCCAGAAGTAGCCGCGCCCCCGACGGGCCAGCGCAGGCGCGACAAAGTGGTAAGCAGCGCCGATGACGACTGCCTTGCTGATCCTCGTCCTGCTGGCGGGTCCGGCGACGCCGGTCGAGCCTGGGCCCCAGAAGCAACTGACCTTCATCGAAGACGACTACCCGGCCGCGCTCGCCCTGGCGAAAAAGGGAAAGCTCCCGCTGTTCATCGATGCGTGGGCGCCCTGGTGCCACACCTGCGTGTTCATGCGCGAGCACGTCTTCAACAAGTCCGAGCTGGGCAAGCACGCGGCGCGCTTCGTGTTCCTTTCCATCGACACCGAGAAGGAATCGAGCGCTCCGTTCCTGCGCAAATATCCAATCGACACCTGGCCCACCTTGTTCATCGTGGACAGCGCGAAAGAGACGGTGGCCCTCAGTTGGTTGGGCAGCGTGAACGCCGAGCAGTTCGGGCGGCTTCTCGACGATGGGGAAAGAGCGGTGAAGGTCGCGGCGCAGCCCAAAGGCTCGGCCGAGCAGAAGCTGGCCCAGGCCGACCGGCTCTTCGGTGAAAAGAAGCTTCCCCAGGCGATCGCCGCCTACCGCGCCGCGTTCGAGGCGATGAAGCCGGGCCAGCCGCGCAACGCGAGGACGATCGAGTCGCTGCTCACCGCGCTCAACCAGAACAAAGAATACAAAAGCTGCGTCGACCTGGCCCTGGCCCAGGCGCCGCAACTTCCCCGCGGGCCCAGCTTCGTCAATGCGCTGTATCTGGGCCTGTCGTGCCAGGCCTCCGCCGACAACAAGGAACCGTGGAAGCTCGACGCCGGCGAGCAGCTGTTCGCGCTGGGGCAAGAGGGGTTGAAGGTCGAAGGGATTCTGGCCGACGACCGCAGCGGGCTGTACGAGGCGCTGGTCGATTTCCTCGTCGAGAAGGGGGACAAGAAAGGCAGCGTCGAATTGGCGAAGGCCTGGCTGGAGTTCCTCGAGGCCGAAGCGGCCAGGGCTCCGACCGCTGCGGCCCGGGCGGCCTTTGATCCCCACCGCCTGAACGCCGCGCTGGCGTCGGGCCAGCCCCAGCGGGTGGTCGCGGCGCTGACGAAGTCCGAGGCGGACCTCCCCGAGGACTACAACCCGCCCGCGCGGCTGGCGATCGCCTACCGCGAGCTGGGCAAGCTCGACGAAGCGCTCGCGGCCGCCGACCGCGCGATGAAGAAGGTCTATGGCCCGCGGAAGATCCGGGTGCTGGAGACCCGGGCTTCGATTCTGGCCAGGAAGGGAGACCTGGCCGGACAGAAGCAGGCGCTGCTCGAGGCGGTGACTTGCGCCAAAGCGCTTCCGGAAGGGCAGCGCAATCCAACCACCATCGCCCGGCTCGAGGGCCAGGTGGGAAAGCTCAAATGATCCGAATCGCGCTCGTCGTCTGCGGCCTATTCCTCGCCAGTTGCAGCAAGGGCGCCCCCGGTTCCTGCGCCACCGATTCGCAATGCAACCCGGGCCTGTGCTGCTCGGGCCAGTGCGTGGACGTGTCGACCTCGACCCTTCACTGCGGGGCCTGCTTCAACGGGTGCGGAGCCCAGAACGGAGCGGCCAGCTGCTTCGCCGGAGCCTGTTCGATCAGCTGCGCGAGCGGTTTTGGCGACTGCAACAAGATGGCGAAGGACGGCTGCGAGACCGAGCTTGCCAGCACGGTCAACCATTGCGGCGCGTGCGCCACCGCGTGCAGTTCGGCCAATTCCACCCAGGTCTGCGAGCGCAGCCATTGCCTGCAGAGCAGCTGCGATCCCGGCTTTGGAGATTGCAACGCCAACGACGGCGACGGGTGTGAAGTCGACCTGAACAGCTAAGTGACCCACTGCGGCAGCTGCGCCAAAAAGTGCGTCACCGTCGCAGGCATCGGGGCGTGCAACGGATTTCAGCGGGGGCGAAGATGCCGGCGCCGGCCCGACCTGGAAGAAGCTCGTCGCCACCGGAGGTCCGACCGCCAACCGGGGCATGGCCGGGTGGGCGTGGGACAAGGCGACCCGCACGCTCTTCATCTACGGCGGCACCGACGCGGACAACAACCTCGTCTACGACGAGCTGTGGCAGCTCGAGGTGGCGAGCTTGAATTGAACCGCGCGCACTAAACCCGGCTCGCCCGGAGGCCGGTACGAGGGGGTGATGGTCTGGGACTCCGCGCGGCAGGCGGTGGTGGTGGGCCAGGGCTACGACAACAACTTCGTCCCTTCGTCCAGCTTCTACGCCTTCGACCCGACCGCCGATGGCGGGGGGTGGAGCCCGCTGGTCACGACTTCCACTGCGTCCGCGCGGTCGGGGGCGGCTTTTCTGGGGGACCTGCAGCCGCTGCACGTCTGGGCCGGCGTCGACGACAACGGAGATCTCTCGAACGAGCTCTACCGGCTGGACCTGCCCGACGGAGGGCCCCAGTGGACGGCGGTGGCCGCGGCCAACCCGCCTTCGGCCCGGGGCTACCCGACCGGGGTGAGCGTCGCAGGGCGAAGACTCATCTTTGGCGGCTACGGGGTTCAGGGCTTCAACACGATTGCGTTGCGCGACATCTGGGAGCTCGAGGAAGACGCCGGCTGGACGTTGACCGCCGACGGGGGAATCCCCTTCGCCCACCCCGGAACGGTCTTCACCACCGCGGTGGCCCGCGAATAACGGCCCCAGGGGGTGCAACTGAGAAGTAGCGCGCCGAAATCCACACGGTATGTTCGCGACAAGATGAGTGACGTCAAACTGCCTGCGCACCTGATCGAGGTGCTCGAAACCATGTCGCAGGAAATGGGAGTGCCCCGCGACGCGCTGGTGTCCCAGGCCGTCTTCCAGTTCGCGCGCCTCAGTGGATACCTGGTGGCCGGTAAAAGCGCCGGGGTGACCGCGGCCCGAGCGCCAATTCGCCCCCACTCGGGCAACGCCGCTTCGAAAAAGCGTGCCCCGGACCCGGAACCTCAGGACGACGAGGCGCCCGCGGAGGACGAGGAAGGCAACCCGTTCGACGAGCAGGTGCACGACGCTCCGCCGGAAGACGAGCCGATGGACGAGCCGGCGCAAGACGAAGAGCCGCCCCAGGAAGAAGAGGCACCTGCGGAAGACGAAGCGCCGCCCGAGGAAGAAGAGCCCGCCCCGCAGGTGAAGGGGAAGGGCTCGACGATGGTCATCTCGATGGCCGGCCGCGAGTCGTACAAGATGACCGGAGACCAGGTGCTGCTCGGCCGCGGGAAGCACTGCGACTTCGTCATCGAGTCCAATCGGGTCTCGCGCGAGCACGCCCGGTTCACCAAGAAGGGCACCGACTACTTCGTCGAAGACCTCGGCAGCTCGAACGGAACCTTCGTCGGCGCGGGGAGCAAAGAGAAGCTCACCGGCCCGAAGAAGCTCAAAGATGGCGACGATGTGACCTTCGGCACCGAGAAGGTGAAGGTCGCGATCAAGAAGTAGCTACTCGTGGGCGAAGGATCCACCGCCGCCCCGAGGACTGAAGCGCTCGAAGACATGAGCCATCGCCGCCGGCTGGGCGAGTTCTTGTTCGGTGATTAAGCCGACGAACTCGTCGCCCGACAGCACCGCGACGAACGGCATCTGGGCGGCGTTCATCTGGCTGCGCGCCTCGGTCAACAAGGTCGCCGGAGAGGTGGTGGGCACGTTGCGTTCCATCACCGAGGCCACGTAGGCAAACGGTCCCCGTTCCTGGGCGGCCAGAATCAAATCTCCGCGCAGCACCACCCCCACCAGTCGCCGGTCGTGAAGCACGGCGAAGGCGAACTGAGGATTTCGAGCCACCCAGGCGACGGCCTCGGCCATCGTGGTGTCGGGCGAAAAGGTTACTTTCGGGAATCCTCGTTTTTGCCGAATAGTTCTCTTCGGGCCGAGGCCGCAACGGCAACGACTGCGGCGTGGCGCAAACGCCGCTCGACCGAGATGGCCCAGAATCGCTCGGTGACATCGGCAGTGCGCCCCACCACTTGAACGTCGTACTGCCGGCACACCTCGTCTTCGATCACCGTCGGCGCCGCGAAGACTCCCCTGCCCCGCATTCCGAAAGTCATCAGCAGCGCGCTGTCGTCGAACTCGGCCACCACCTTCGGCCGCACCCCGAGGGTGTCGAGCCAGATGTCGAGCTGACGGCGCACCGTTGTGGATCGCGACGGGAGCAACATCGGGGTCCCCTCGAGGCTCTTGGGAAAACCGCGGCGCAGCGAGCCGGCCTGGCCTGCGCGCGCGAAGAACGTGGTCCCGCTCTCGCCCAGCGCGTGGCTGAAGGCTTTGACCTTGATGTCGGTCGGCGCGGGCGAGTCGGACAGCACGACGTCCAGCTCGTGCAGCGCCAGCTCGGCCAGCAGCTGGGGCAGCGGCCCTTCGTGACATTCCAGCTGCAGCAAAGGCACCGCATCGAACGCCGGCTCGAGCAGCCGCTGAGCGACGAGCTTCGGAATGACGTCCGCGACTCCCACCGCGAAGCGCACCCCGGTGCCCGGATTGCCGCCGGTCTCGAGCGCGTTCTGCAGCTCTTTGCCGAGGCGGAAGATTTCGTCGGCGTAGCGGAACGTGGTCTGGCCCACGTCGGTGAGGACCAATTTGCGGCCCTGCCGGGCAAACAACTTCTGACCCAGGGATTCTTCCAGGGTCTTCAGCTGGGTCGAGATGGTGGGCTGGGACAGGTGCAGCTCTTTGCTGGCAGCCGAGATGGTTCCCGCGCGGGCCACGGTCCAGAAATAGAGAAGGTGGTGGTAATTGAGCCAGGGCATTGGTTTTGCGAATTGGAACACGCCGGTTCAAAATCTGCAGCAGACGGTGAAGGGGTTGTGCTCGGAATTGTTTGGGGCGAATCGACAGACGGGCATTGCAGTGCCAGTCGGCTGGCCATCAATGCCGACTTTCTGGCAACGCCCGATCCTTCGCGCCATCGTCCACTCAGCCCCGAAGCCGATTTGAGGGCGTTCCTCCGCAAGGCTTGATTTAAGGAACGGATGGAAAGAGTCGCAGCCACCTCGGGCCCGACTTCTTCCGAGGTTGCCTGTGGGGTGTGCAGCCAGCCAGTCGAGGGCGCGCGGTGCACCGGGTGTGGCGCCGCGCATACCGCCGGAGCATTTCGAATCACCCGGGTCATCGCGGTCACTCCTCACAGCCGGCTTTACGGTGCAGTCGGGCCCGGCGGGCAAACCGTCGCGCTCAAAGAGCTGCTGTTTGCCACCGTGCCCACCATCGAACAGGTCGAGGCTTTCGAGCGGGAGGCGAAGCTGCTTCAGCAGCTCGACCATCCCGCGATCCCCCGGTTTGTCGCGAGCTTCTCCGAAGGAACAGGCCTGGGCCTGCGGCTCTACCTGGCCCAGCAGCTGGTCCCCAGCGACTCGTTGCAGAGCCGGGTAGGCCATCGTCCATTCACCGCGGCCGAGGCGATTCAGTGTGCCGAGGCGCTGCTGGAAGTCCTGCGGTACCTCCACCAGCGTACGCCACCGCTGCTGCATCGCGACCTCAAGCCAGCCAACGTGATCCAACGCCCGGACGGGACACTGGCGTTGGTCGACTTCGGGTCCGCACGCATTCTGAGCTCCACGGTCACCCACGGAGCCACGCTGGTCGGCACCTTCGGGTACATGGCGCCGGAACAGCTGGGCGGAACGGTGAGCACCCGCAGCGATCTCTACGCGCTGGGCGCCACGCTCGTTACGCTTCTGACCGGCAAGCCGCCCTGGGAGCGGATGAACGATCAGCTCGCGCTCGAGCTCAAGGGCCCACAAGTGCCCGACCCCCTGCGCAAATTCCTGAGCCGGCTGCTCGCCGTCAGGCCGGCCGACCGCTTCTCCTCTGCGGGCGCTGCGCTCGCGTTCTTGCGCCGCCCCTGGTACCGCCGAGGGACTTCAGCCGCAATCTTCCTCGCAACCGCACTGGTCGGCGTGGCAGTGGCCGGGCTCGCTCTGGGCCACCCACAAGCGGTGGACTTCTGGTTCTACGCGCGCAGCTTCTTGCCCAACGGCTCGGGCGCTTCCAATCGGACCCAGACCCGTGCGAGCGCGGAGATCGGGAAGACGGTTGAAATCTCCGGGCCGGTCGAAGTCCGGGTCGGGACCGTGACCCGCTCTTCGTGGGCCGACGGAGCGGAGTCGATCTCCGTCGACCTGGATTTGGCCAATCGACTGCCCGAGCCGTTTGGGCTTCCCGCAGCTGCGTTGCAGCGAACAGTCCGCATTCGCACCCACAGCGGGACGATGGTGGCAGCGCACCCGCTGCGAAATCTCCCTCGCATGCTTCCGGGGAGCACGTTGCGGCTGCAACTGCACTTCGACCTCGCCACCCAGGACTTCCCGCTGGAATTCGTCTTCGAGGACGGCCAGGTCGTCGCGCCCGACTTGAAGCTGCGACCGTGAAATTTTCGCAGGCGATTTCGAGCCTGCGGAGCGCTGAACGGCTGAGCAGAATTCCAGCCTTCGTCGACCTGTTTTTATCTATTACGAAATTTTGACATATGCGTAAACATCGCGTTATTTATCGCGCGATGCCTTTCTCCGCCCGGCAGAGCGTCGAGCTCTTTCATCTGCACTTCCTCCGTCAGCTTGCGGCGGGAACCGATCGGGCGCTCTTCGTGCTGAAGGGGGGCTGCAACCTCCGTTTCTTTTTCGAAAGCTTCCGATACTCGGAAGACATGGATCTCGACGTCCGGGTGATGACCCGGGCGACCCTGAAGAACAAGGTCGAACGCCTGCTCGATTCCCCGGCCCTGCGCCTGCCGCTGAGGGTGCAGGGGCTCGAAGTCGTCGAAGTCTCGGCCCCGAAACAAACCGAGACCCCTCAGCGTTGGAAGCTCGGGCTCAAGTTGACCGGACACTCCGTCCCACTGCGGACGAAAGTCGAGTTCTCGCGACGGGGTGATGCCGAGGGGACGATCGAGGCGGTGAACGGAGCGGTGGCGCGGGCGTATGGAGTCACGCCTCCGGTGGTGAGCCACTACCTGGCTCCGGCGGCGATCGTTCAGAAAGTCCAGGCGCTGATCGGCCGGCCACAGACCCAGGCTCGCGACGTGTTCGACTTGCAGGTGCTGCGGGCCAAATCCTCTTCGTCGGTTCGCGTCGGCGAGCCCATCAAGCGGCAGATCCCGCAAGCCATCGAGCGGGTGATGGCGCTTTCGTACGACGACTACCTCGCTCAGGTCGTCGCTTACCTGTCGGAAGATCAGGCCCCCGCGTTTCGCGATCGAGAAGTCTGGGATGCGATGCAGCTCGAGGTGGTCGAGCTCCTCGAAAGGCTGCAAGCGTGAACGCGTCGCTGGCCTATTCGCGCCTGCTCTCGCTGGGCCCGCCCGTGGTCCGGACGTCTGAGGTCGCAGCCGTGTTGGGCAGCACCGCGCTCGCCGCCAGCCAGACGCTGCGAAGGCTGGCGGCGGCCGGGTTGGTGAAGCCGCTGCGGCACGGGCTCTTCTGGGTGAAGCAGGAGCCCATCGATTCGTGGGTCGCGTTGGATTGGATCGCAGCGCCCTACCCGGCGTACGGCTCGCTCTACAGCGCGCTCTACCTGCACGGAGTGCTCTCGCAGCTTCCCCAGACCCACTACGCGGTCACGCTCGGCCGGACCCAGAAGGTCCAGACGGCCGCCGGGGCCTATTCACTTCATCAAATGGCGCCCGAGGTGTTTGGTGGGTTCGAGACTCTGGGCAGCGGCGCGAAGCTCGCCACGGTGGAGAAGGCGCTGTTCGATCTCGCCTACCTCGCCGACACGCGCTCGCGGCTGTTTGCACGTCCACCGGAGCTCGAGCTGCCGGCCCGGGTCAATCGCGCAGAGCTGAGTCGATGGGTTCAACGGATCAAGGATCCGCGACGGCAGACGCTGGTGCGACTTCGGCTGGACGGGTGGATCAAGGCCAGCCGCAGGTGAGCGGGAGAGCAGGTGAGCGGGCGCACACGACAACAGAAGACACTGAGCAACAGCAGTCTGTTACGACCTGACGCGGTGAAAACGCTCTTCCTACTGCTGGCGGTCGGTCTGGGCGGCGCTGGCGCCTACTTCGGGACGATGGCGAAAAGTTCGTATTCGCCCTACTCGGCAGAGCAGCTGCAAGTGCTGCTCGAGGGCTTCGGGGAAATCAGACGCCCGACGGAAAACCAGCTGTTCTCGCGTGATCTGCTGTTGGCCGAGATGCAGCGGCGCACCGTTTTCCCGGTGCTGGTTGCCAGTGCCGCCCTCGCGGCGATTGGCGCCTACCTGTCGCGAGCGACCCGAGGGAGCCATGACGGCGCCAACACCGAGGAAGGCGCCCGGTTCTCGGCCTCAGTCGGCAACCCGTCGGTGGTCCTCGAAGGCGCGCGCAACAAGGCCGCTGCTCTGCTGGGAGTGACGCTGACTGCGCCCTCGGTGGTGATCGAGGCGGCGCTCGCGGCTCAGCTCGAGAGCCGCAATTCAGATCGGCTGATGGGGATCGCTCCGGATCTCAAAGCGATGGTGCTCGCGCAGCGTGAGGCGCTGATCAAAGCGCGAGACCTGCTGATCAACGGCGTGACGCGGGATTAGCGCAGGCGCTCGAGTCACCCATTCGACAGACGGGCACTGCAGTGCCAGTTGGCTGGCCATCAAGCCGAGTTTTCGGCAACGCTTCGATCACCCTCGCCGTCCAGTTGACAGGCCAGGCTCGCTAGCCCCGTCGACATCGCTGATGGTACCGACGATAGCGGACAGCTCAAAGGTGTGGCCTGCGCCGAGCACCATCGGAGTTCTCTTGAAGAAGTACGGCCTGGTGCGGCCGAAGAAACGACGGATTCGCGTTCCTCCATTCGCCTCGCCTTTGGCCCCGTGTGAAGAGCCCAACGACGTCTGGTGCCTCGACTTCAAGGGCCACTTCGGGCTTGGGAATGCGGCGCGTTGCTACCCGCTCACCATGACGGATGGTGCTTCCCGGTACCTCTTACTGTGTGAGGGCTTGCCTCATTGCAGGGAACAACTTGTCCGGCACCACCTCGAGCTGACCTTCCGACCTTCCGGGAATTCGGTCTCCCGACGCGTATTCGCTCTGACAATGGGCCCCCGTTCGCCAGCGTGGCACCGGGCGGACTCTCAGCACTCTCAGTGTGGTGGATAAAGCTGGGCATCCTTCCCGAACGGATTGAGCCCGGGCACCCCGAGCAGAATGGACGGCACGAGCGGATGCATCGGACCTTGAAGGCCGAAGCAACGAAGCCCTCCTCAGACAGCTTCACTGCGCAGCAGCGTCGGTTTGACCTTTTCCGTCGCGAGTACAACGACGTGCGGCCGCACGAAGCTTTGGGTCAAGTGCCTCCAGCCAAACTCTACGAGCCGTCTCCTCGGACCTACCCCAGCGAGCTCGCCCCGCCCGAGTACAAGCAGGGGGTGGTGCGTTGGGCATGCAAAGGGTTTAAATTGTTACCTAGGCACCCGGCCGCACACATCGCAGTGCCTGTCGGCCGGCATCAATGCCGAGTTTCTGGCAACGCTCTCGACCAGAGTTACTCGGCTTCGAGCAACGTCACCCGGCAGTCGTAGGTGGGGTTGGTGAGGTCGACGATGTCGAGCTCGCCTGTCATCTCGTCGAAGCGCCCCGACATCCCCGGCATCCGGACGCCGAGCTGCCGCACCGGTCCGCCCGTTCCCGGCGGCGTGGCGTTGCCAATACTCGAGAGCAGGCTCAACGCCGCCATGGTCATCATTCCCAGTGCCACGCGGCCCGTCATCTCTTTGGCCTTGAGCTTTCGGCGGTACTGAATGATTCCGTCGAACCGCCAGAGGCTGCGCAGCGCGTGGGGGGTGCCTGCATCGAGAGAGAACGCGAGCCCGACGTGCCGCGCGCGCTCGGTGACCCAGGCGTCGAACGGCTTGAGTCCACTGGGCCGAACAAGATTGGCGCTGGCGAACGCACCCGACGACTGCTGTCGAATCTCCACCAGCGCATACAGCTCGAGGCCGGCCCGGCCGTCGGCGAACTCCTGAAGCCGCGCTCCGGCAGCGAGGAAGCTGGCCATCGCCATCGCATCGGTTCCGCCCTTCCCTGCCGCCTCTGCGATCGCCGACGGCTTCTCGACCTTTTCCAGCCGGCCCTCGGGTTCGGCGTAGGGAGCGCCGGTCTTGGCGTACCGCACGGCGCCGGCGCCCCAGCTCTCGAGCACCGCACCGAGGACGGCCTTCGCTGAATCGGTGTCGATGAACTTCGGCACGTCGTCCGTCGCGGCGCGCAGCTCGGCGCCAAGCTGGCCGTAGGCGGGCTCCAGCAGGCCGCCGCGCACCCGCGATGCCGCGAGATCCCTGCCGAGCCAGTCGCCGACGCGGGCCGAGACGCGTTCTTGTTCTTCGGTGAGCAGGTTGGCGGCGCGGGGCATGTCTTCGGGGTGCCACGTGCGGCCGCGCGGCGCCTCTTCGGTTCCAGTGCTGGGCAAGACCGTCAGCCCTTCAGGCAAGTTCGTCACGTCAATCGCGCGCGGAGCATCGACCTGCTCGCGGGTGGGAGCCGCTACCACCGGAGCAACCGGCCGAGACTTCTTCGCAGCAGGGATCGCCGGCGCCCGCGATGAATCCTTCAGAGGCGTCGGGGGAGTGTGCGCCGGCTGCGGAGGCGTCGCGTCGATCCACACCAGCGGCGATTGCTCGACGGGCTCGATCCGCCAGGGCTGGGCAGTTACACCCGCTTGCAGCGCGAGGAGCACGCCGACGTGCAGCGCGAGCGACACGCCGAGTGTGATGAGCCTCCTCGATCTCCAGCGTGCCATGGCGGCCTCGCGGTACGGCCCGACGGGACTCCAATTTCACCAGGCGCAATCGCGTGGGTAGCGTGGAACCGGCACTGCAGTGCCAGTTGGCTGGCCATCAATGCCGACTTTCTGGCAACGCTCGGTCGCCTGAAAAGAAAACTCAGTTCCGGTCGACCTTGAAGCGCCGGGTCACGTCGGAAAGCGCGGCGACCGCGGACTTGAGGTCGTGCGCAATCTTCGTGCTCCGGCCGGTCGCGTCGACCCCCTGCTTCACCAGGTCGGCGACGTTTCGAGCGCCCTGCACCGCCTGCTCGGAGCTCTGTTTTTGCTGCCGGGTGGCGATCGCGATCTGCTGGGCGGCTTCCTTCGTCCCCCGGGACAGCTCGACGATTTGCTGGAACACCGCCGACGCTTTCTCGGCGACGGCGACTCCCCGGTCGCTGGCGCCCACCCCTTCCCTCGCCTTCAACACCGCCTGGTCTCCCGACGCCTGGACGCTCTCGACCAGCCGGCCGATGTCGCGCGCTGAGACCGCGACGCTCTCGGCCAGCTTGCGCATCTCGGCCGCCACCAGTGAAAAGCCCCGCCCGACTTCGCCCGCCTTGGTTCCCTCGAGCGCGGCGTTGAGCGCGAGCAGGTCGGACCTGTCGGCGACCTGTTTGATCACCTGGGCGATGCGCGAGACCTGCTGAAGATCCTGATTGAGCCGACCGATCGCCTCGGCGGCCTCTTTGGATTCGCGCCGGATCTCGGTGATTCCCCCGACCATCTCGTTGACCACCGCGCGGGCCTCGTCGACCGCTCCGCTGGTGCGGACCGCCGCCTGCTCGACCGTGTCGGTGCTGGCCTGAATCATCTCTGCCGTGCGCGAGAGCTCTTCGAAGGTCGCCGCGATTTCCTGGGCGTACGCCGACTGCTGACTGGTGACGTGTTCCTGGTCTCCGGAAGCGGCGATCAGACCCTGGGCGGCGCCGCCGAGGCGATCAGTCAAAGACACCATCTGCTTCACCAGCACCTTCAAGCTGGTCAGCATCTCGTTGACCGACTCGGCCATGCTGCGCACTTCCCCGCTGCCCTGGACATTGAGCGCCTCGCCGCTCACGTCTCCACTGGCCACCGTTCGCGCCACCCGGGTGACGACGCCAATCGGCCCGGCCAGCGCGCCCGAGAAGAGAAAGGCCAGCGCCAGGCCACCGAGCACGGTCGCCAACAGCACCCAGACCCCCACCGCCTGGTTGCGCCGCTCGGACTCGATCAATTCGCGCAGCGACATCTGGGTGACGATCAGCGCTTCGTAGCCCTGGTCCTTCGCGGTGCAGCGCACCGTCATCGCGACCCCGCGCTCGATTTCGCACTGCCCGGAGGAAGCGACCTCATATTTCCCCGGCGGCAGGTCTCCGCGCACTTGCGTCTTGTCTCCCACTGCACTCACCGTGACGAAGCGCCGGCCTCCCTCGGTGACGACCGTCTCGGGCGAGACCTCGAGCGCCCCGGCGTGATCGATGTTTCCTCCGGCGCGCACCCCGGCGAAGACCGCGTCGAGCTCGTCGTTCCCGGCGAGCTTGTCGTGGATCAACCGCATCGTGGGAGCCGCGTTCGCGACCGCCAGCAAGCCCACGCTTCGAGCCTGCCGCTCGAGCGCCAGCCCGGCCTGCTCATTGAGCCGCAGCGGGAAGTACCAGGAAGTGAAGACGGCCACCGCGACGCACGGCAACAACACGGCAATGGCGGCTTGAACGCGAAGCGAAAGCTTCCCCCACATCGTCGGTACACCTCAGTTGGAAGGCGGCGAAACCTAGCCGTTTCGTGGCAAGTTCGCGCCCTCAAACGCGGTTCGCACGAGGAGTTCAAGCCACCCGTGGCTCAGGAAAACATGTCCCTCACCGTCGGCGTCATCATGGGCAGCAGCTCGGATTGGGAGACGCTGCGCCACGCCTCCGAGACGCTCGACCGCTTCGGGGTCACCCACGAGGTGCGGGTGGTTTCGGCCCACCGCACCCCCGAAGCAATGGTGGCGTACGCTCAAGGGGCCCAGGGGCGCGGGCTGAAAGCGATCATCGCCGGAGCGGGAGGCGCCGCTCACCTTCCCGGAATGGTGGCCAGCCTCACCCCCCTGCCGGTGCTCGGAGTGCCGGTGCAGACCAAGGCGTTGTCGGGGGTGGACAGCCTGTTGTCGATCGTTCAGATGCCCGCCGGAGTACCGACCGCCACGTTCGCGATTGGTCCCGCCGGAGCGACCAACGCCGCGCTGTTCGTCATCCGGATGCTGGCCTGGAACAACCCCGAGCTGCTGCGAAAGCTCGAGGCGTACCGGGCCGAGAATGCGCAGCGTTCGCTCCGCTCGACCGCCGAGCTGCGACCGGTCACCGAAGCGCCGATTCCAAGGCCGAAGGCGACGCCTGCAGTGCCGCGCAGGCGACGCGGCAAGATCGAGCGGTGAAGCCCCGTTCGGTCGGCATTCTGGGAGGCGGCCAGCTGGGCGTAATGCTGGGCGAGTCGCTGCTCCACCTCAACTGCGAGGTGGTGGTGCTCGACCCGGACGTAGAGTCTCCGGCCCTGGCCCGGCTTCCGCACGTGCTGACCGCCGGCTACGACGACCCGGTGGCGCTGGCCGAATTGTTCGAGCGCTGCGACGGGGTGACCTTCGACTCGGAAAACATTCCGTTCGCGCCCTTGATCCCCCACGCCGCGAAGCTCACCCCTTCGCTGCAGGTGCTGGAAGTCAGTCAGGATCGGGGGAAAGAGAAGGCCTTTCTTGCAGCCCACGGCTTTCCTCACGTCGCTCACCGCCTCGTCCCCCCGGGCGAAGGGCTGGCTGCGGCGGCGCGGGCGTTCGGCTTTCCCTGCATCGCCAAGTCGGGGCTCGGCGGCTACGACGGGAAGGGCCAGTACCGACTGGACGGCGAAGCAGACCTTGAAGGGTTGCCCCAGGCTGCGCGGGGCGGCTGGGTCCTCGAAGAGCGCCTGAACCTCCACACCGAGCTGTCCTGCATCGTCGCGCGCGATGGCATCGGCGCCGAGCTGTGTTTTCCGGTCTTCGAGAACCTCCACACCGACCACATCCTGGATTTGACGGTGGTCCCCGCGCGGGTGGCTCCGGCGCTCGAGGAAGAGGCGTGCAAAATCACGCTCGAGGTGGCCCGCGCGCTCGAGGTGGTCGGCCTGCTGACGGTCGAGTTCTTCTTTGGCGACGGGCGGGCGGGGAAGCGACGGCTCTACGTCAACGAGCTGGCTCCGCGGACCCACAACTCAGGCCACGTTACCCGCCAGGCCTGCACCTTCAGCCAGTTCGACGCGCTCGCGCGGATTTTAAGCCACCTTCCGCTCGCGGCGCCCCGACTGCACCCCGGGGCGTGGTGCATGGGCAACCTGCTGGGAGACGTTTGGCTTTCCCAGGGCCGAACCGGCGGGGCGCTGGACCTGGCGGCCTGGAAGCGGTTTCCCGATGTGGTCGATGTCTTCCTCTACGGAAAACACCAGGCCCGACCCAACCGGAAGATGGGCCACTTCGTCGTTCGGGCCGACGCGCCTGAGCGGGCGATGGAGCGGGCCCGGGCCTTCAGAGCAGCACTTACAGCCACCCCCGGTGTCGGACAGATTCCGAAACCGCACTTGTAAACCCGACGGCAGTAAAGCGGCAGAGTGGCCACAGAGGTGTAAACTGCGATGTCTACCGTGTCGGACCCGCCATTCGTAAAACCCACGTCCGAGTTTGATCGCCGGACCCTCGGGAAGTACGAGCTGCTTTGTCGACTGTCGACAGGCGGAATGAGTGAGATTTTTCTCGCGACCCAGAAAGGTCTGGCGGGCTTTCGAAAAATCGTGGTCCTCAAATCGATTCTTCCGGACATCCGCGGGGAAGACGAGTTCGTAAAGATGTTCCTCGAAGAGGCGCGAACCACCGCGGCCTTCAATCACCCCAACATCGCGCAGGTCTTCGACCTCGACACCGACAGCGGGATGCTCTTCCTCGCGATGGAGTTCGTGCAGGGCGCCACGCTGGTCGAGATGGCCCGCGCCTGCCGCCAGGCAAAAGAGCCGATTCCCCTCGGCTTCACCCTCGCCTCGGTGCGCGACACCGCGCTCGCCCTTCACTACGCCCACACCTTCATCGACCCGCGCGGCCGCAAGCAGATCGTGATTCACCGCGACGTGGCCGAGAAGAACATCATGGTGAGCTACGACGGGACCACCAAGCTGCTCGACTTTGGAATTGCCAAGGCGCTCGGGCGACGCAGCGGCAGCCTCACTTCGATTGGAATGGTCAAGGGCACCAGCGGCTACATGTCGCCCGAGCAGATTCGGGGTGAGCCGTTGGATCCCCGCAGCGACGTCTTCGCTCTCGGGGTCGTGCTTCATGAATGCCTGACGGGAATGCGGCTGTTCCACGGGAAGAACGCCGAGGACGGAATGCTGGCCGCGCTGCGCGAAGACGTGCAGCCGCCCTCGCGCCTGAGCCCCGATGTGCCGGCCGCGATCGACGCCGTCACCCTCAAAGCGCTGGCCCGCGATCGCGACCAGCGCTACGGCACCGCGCTCGAGCTGGCCCGGGCGATCGAAAAGGCCTGCCCCGGAGCGCTGTGGCACGCCGAGCAGTCCGGAGACCTGGTTCAGCGGTTCTACAACGAGCGTCGCCAGCAGACGCGCGACCTGATTGAGAACGCGCAGCGGGGGCAGGAGCCCACCGGTGAGCTGCGGCTGGACAAGGTGTTCGCCGCGGTCGGCGGCCGGCCCCAGTCGAACATCGGCAAAGCGCCGACGCCTCCGGCGGGAAACCTGGTGCCTTTGCCGACTCCGCGGCGGGAAACAGCGCAGACGGTTCCGCTGCGTCCCGCGGGGCGAGACATCAAAACGGTTCCGGGGGTGGCGCAGCGGGTCTCGGGAGAAAAGCCGGTGCTGCCCAGTGACGAGACGACGGGCTCCGATGGGCGCTTGCCTGTCCCTTCGGCCAAAGAAGTCACCGAGCTGCACTTCGATGCGGACGAGCAGGCGGCGGCCTTCGACGACGAGGACTCGGCCAAGACCATTCCGGCCACCTCGCTGCCGGTCGCGCTGCTGGCCCAGCTGCGCGCCAACCGCGCCCGCGAGCCCGAGGCCGTTCCGGCGGCAGCGCACAGCCCGCTGACCGAACCGCAGCCTCCGGCGTTGCGGCATTCGAACGTGGTGCTCGCGGCCGTCTACGACCCTTCGACCGAAGGGGACACCACCACCTCGACCACCGGCCCGGTTCAGCCCAACTCCGACATCGTCGACGGGCCGGACCTGGGGACGAAGACCGCGATTGATCGCCCCTTCGATACCCGCAGCGACGACGACCGGTTTGACGGCTCGACGAAGACCGGTTTCATCCTCCCGGGGGGCGGTCGGGGAAGGTTGATCCTGATCGGGCTGGCGCTGGCCGCGGTGGCGATCGGGGGCACGCTGTTCGCGCTGAAAGCGGGGCCCTTTGGCGAGCTGCCCTCGGGCCCTCAGCCCGCGAGCAAGCTTCCCGGAACCTTCCCCCATCGGGCCGAGACGCTGCCGGTGCCCGAACACCCCCACCCGGCCGAGCCGGTGCCCGTTCCGGGTCGGGTGGAGCCGCGAATTCCAACTGCGGATCCGTTGCCGACGGGCGCGGCAAAGAAAATCGAAGTGAAGCCCGAGCCTAGGCCAGACCCGAAGGCAGTCCGCAGACCGCTGCGCGAGCCGACCCGCGAGCCCGCTCGGGAAGTCGTGCGCGAGCCGGTCAAGCGCAAGCCTTCCGAGCCGAGGAACGAGACCCCGGTGCTGCTGGGCAGCGTCTCGCTGGTGGTGGAGCCTCCGGTGCACGTCTTCTTCGCTGGAAAGGATCTCGGAACGACGCCGCTGAAGGCCACGCTTCCGGTGGGAAAGCAGACCCTGAAGTTCGTTCCGTCCGAGGGTCCTTCGAAGACGGTCAGCGTAGAAGTCAAAGAAGCCGGCGGTGCAGCCCGCTTCGACCTCGAAGACCTGTAGCCGCGTCGTTCGTTACTGAGTGGGGGGCCTGGTCACCACCGGCCCGCCGAGCGTCTCTTCGCGGTGGTCATGTCCCGGCCCGCCAAAAGTCCCCACCCACGGCTCGGACAGCGCCGGAGAAATGGAGGGCAAGGCGATGCTGTGAAACGCCGCGCTGCTGCCGGCAAACGGAGGGTCGCACTTCCCGCACGCGTCGCTGCCTTCCATCAGCGCCAGTGAGCCTTCGGCCACTTCAAACAGCTGCGGCTCGGTGCGGGAGCTCATCGCGACATCGCAGGTGAAGGCCTCACTGCCGTCGCGCACCACGATCGCGTGCAGCTGGGTCTGGCCGCTTTTTCGGGTGAAGGTGAGCGCCACGGTGGTCGGACCTTTTCGGGTGGCCCACGAGGCGAGCCGCAGCTGGTCGCTGCCGAACGTCTGCCCCGGCAGCAACAGGTGCTTCCACCGGGTGCTGGGGGTACCGGACTCATAGCCATTGAGGCTGCTCGAGCCGGTGAGCGGGGCGACCACGGTGCGTTCCCTCGAGACCACCGCCCGCCCGAAGTGCTCGTTGAGGGTGAAGGACGGTTGGCCCGACGAGGTGAGGACCGCGTTGGCGCTGTTTTCCGGGTAGAGCAGCCCGCGCGCGACGGCGAGCTCGCCACCGACGAGGGAAAAGTCGGTGAACTTCCAGCGGAAGATGCCATCGCGGGTAAAGCTCATCACCACCGTGGGAGTGCCGGGCACCAGCGGGGCCGGGCTGGTAATCGTCGGAGAGAAGCCGATGAAGAGGTCTCCCAGCGAGTCGGCGCCAAAACCGTACGGGTGGGGGTGGTTGCAGACCCCGAGCACCGGGTCGTTGACCTGCTGCGCAGTCACCAGCTTGCCGCTGGCGTCGAGCACCACCAGAAAATACAGGCGGCAGTTGGTCGGCTTGCTCGGCTCGGGGCTGCTCGGGTACGCCTCGAAGAGGGCGGCCAGGCGGTCGCTTCCCTGGACTGCCATTCGCGCCATGAACAGCGAAGAGGTGAGCGCCAGAAAATCAGGCCGGGCCGTGTGGAGGTCGAAAGTCCACAGCAGCTCTCCGGTGGAAAGGTCGATCGCGCTGACTTTCCCGTTCACCGAGGCGGGGTAGTCGGCGCAGATCATCCGCCCGTTCCACAGCATGCAGCGGCGGGCGGCACCCAGCGGTGCTTCCTTCGCCCCGGGGGTATTGGCCCTCAGGTGGGGAGGGGTGAAAAAAAAGCCGGAGAGTGAGACTGAGCCATTGGGCTCCAGCACCAGGTCGTGAAGCTGCGGCTGGGCGTGGCCCATTCCGGCGTCGACCGTGCTCGAGTCGTAATTCCAATTTGGGACCAGGGCAGTCGCCTGCGGGCGGACACAGACATCTGCCACACAGACGCCCTCGGGCTGGCAAGGCGAGGCTTGGGCGCAGATGTAGCCATCGGGAGGGTCTCGCACCACGCAAGCCCCGGAGATGCACACCTGGGCGGCCTGGCAGGTCTGCATCGGGCCGCACGACGTTCCCTCATCGGCGTCTTCGAAACCACAGCCGGTGGAGGGGCTGCAGACCCCCACCTGGCATTTGCCATCGCCCGGGCAGGGAGGCGCGGGCAGGTGCTCACACCCAATCACCGCGTTGCAGGTGTCGAGGGTGCATTTGTCGAGGTCATCGCAGCTCTTTTCGTCCCCCACGCAGCGGCCGTCCTGGCAGGTGGCGTTCATAAGGCAAACGTTGCTCCGGTCGCAAGAAGTGCCGTTCACCGAGGGGTGCTCGACGCAGTGCAGCAACTGGAGGTCGAAGGTGGCCTCGAGGCAATCGGCCGACGCCGGGCAAGCCGGAGTGGGCCGGGCCTGACCCACCAGCGCCACCATCTGGTCGGCTTGACCATCGACTTCGAGCTTGATCTTCGAGAGGAACTGCCCGGTCTGGGTGGGAAGGAAGGTGACTGAGAGCTCGATTTCACCCGTGGTGGCGCTGGATGGAAGCGCGCTGACCACGAAGGGAGCGTCCGGGCCCGTCCACTTCAGCGCAACGCTCGCGCGCCCATCGTTCGCCAACCGGAAGGTCTGCGGGGGCAACCGCTGGGCGGGGTAGACCTCGCCGAAGTCCAGGGTCAGCGGAGAGAGGTGCACCGCGCCCACCGCGCTGTTGAGGCCCGGCTGGCGGCAACCCGCAAGCACGAGGACTGTCGTCAGGATGAGACTGCGCATCCACCCTCCGTGCCGCGTCCGCGTGAAATTCTGTCACCCTTCGGTGTAGGCGCTCCAGTAATGCCAGAAGCGTGCTTCAGAATTTCTACAGGGACGAGTCGAGCGGGTGACGTTCATTTGGGCGCCACGAATGTTCGAGCGCCACTCTGCTGTCGGCTACTGTCATAAAGAGTCTTATTTGATAGTCGTAGAAGCAGGGTCGAAGAAGTTGGGGAGAACCCAAAAAGCCGATGGGTGATGAAGGGTTGCCCAAAAGGACGCTGTGGAGAAAAGGCTGGGTATTCCACTGCTGCACACACCCGCGGTGGGTGAGCGATGGGTTCCCACACCACCGACGCGCAACCCCGCATCTTTCCACAGTCAATTCACAGCTGCGTTTGCTAGCCTGCGCAGCCTGAATGGCGCGGGCCACTGCCGATGTGCCGATGGGTGAGGACCTCTATCGGGGGAGGAAAATCGGCAAATACGAGATCCTGACCCAACTGACCTCGGGAGGAATGGCCGAGCTCTTCCTCGGCTACACCGCCGGCCCGGGTGGATTTCGAAAGTACGTGGTGGTGAAGCGGATTCTCCCCGACGCGAAGGACAATGAGCAGTTCGTGAAGATGTTCCTCGATGAGGCGCGGATTACCGCGGCCTTCAACCACCCCAACATCGGGCAGGTGTTCGACCTGGGTGAGGACGGAGAAGGCCTGTACCTCGCGATGGAGTTCATCGCGGGGCAGAACCTGAACCAGGTGACCGGGGCTTGCGCGAAGAAGCGGGCGGTGCTGCCGATTGGACTGTCTGCGTCGGTGGTCCACGACCTCGCCCTTGCGCTGCACTACGCGCACACTTTCAGGGATCCTGCAGGCAAGGCGTTCCCCGTCATTCACCGCGACGTGGCGCAGAAGAACGTGATGCTCACCTACGGCGGGATGGTGAAGCTGCTCGACTTCGGAATCGCCAAGGCGAGGGGAAGCCTGGGGCGCACCAATGCCGGAACGGTGAAGGGCACCACCGGGTACATGTCGCCTGAGCAGGTTCGCGGCGAAGAGCTCGATGGGCGCAGCGACGTCTTCTCGGTGGGAGTGGTGCTGTGGGAAATGATCACCGGCCGAAGGCTCTTCTCGGGCGATACCGAGATCGACGAGATGAAGCAGATTCTCTCCGCGCCCATCGCGGCCCCGTCCGAGCTGGTTCCGGTGATTCCCGATACGCTTTCGGACATCACGTTGCGCGCGCTGTCCCGCGAGCGCTCGGACCGCTTTCCGACCGCGAAAGATTTCGCGCGCGCGATGCAGCTGGCCTGCCCCGAGCTGTTGTTTGATCAAGATCAACGCGCGACCTTCATGACCGAGATGTTCGAAGAGAAGGTCGTCGCGACCCAGGCGCTGCTCGAGTCGGCGGGCGGCGAGATGGAAAAATCGGCGGTGCTCAACGCGGTCAGCCTGCTTCGCGACGACGCCAGCTTCCCCGAGACGGAAGCCCGCCCGGCGCCCAGGCTTCGCAAGCGCGCGACGCACGTGCCGCCCAGGCGCAAGGTGACCCACAGCGAGCTCGAGCAGAAAGTCGCCGAGCAGGCGGTCGCGATTGCCCTGCTGGCGGGGCCGGAGCAACCAAGGGTCCCGAAGACCAACCCCGATGGGCTCGCGCCCCACGAGGACTCGAAGAGCCAGCTGAAGGGAAACCTGGTGCTGCTGCTGATTGCGGTGCTGACCGCTCTGGGGGGCGTCGCGGTCTACCGGTACATCTGGAATGCCTCGGATTCGGGCGGTGAGGCGACGGCGTACAACGCCAATGCGCCGGTGCCGGGGATGCTGGACCCCACTCCCATCAGACCGCCTCCGGGTTTCGGGGGCGGTCCTCCTCAGCCCGATGAGCCCCGCACCGCGGCGGCCGAGCCTGCGCCGAAGCCCACGGCCCGACCGTCGGGCACCGTCACCCTCGCCATCTTTCCCGAGGCGCTCGTCTCGCGGGGGAAGACAACGCTGGGGAAAACGCCCCTGTTCAACGTGAGCCTTCCGGCAGGAACGCACCTGCTGACGGTGGTGGGCGAGGACAAGGTCAAGCGGGGCCTGTCGGTGCAGGTTCAGGCCGGGAAAAATTCGATCTTCAAGCTCGGTCTGGAAGACATTCCACCCGCGAAGTAGCGCGCTGCGGCCCGCTCTAGACCACGCCCAGCCGCGAGGTCAGCTCGGTCAGCTGGTGACGAAGCTGCTCGTCGACTTCGCGTTGGGCTTCAATCTTTCTCACCGAGGACATCACGGTCGAGTGGTCTTTGTTGAAGCTGTTGCCGATCGCCGGGAACGAGGCGTGGGTCAGCGTGCGCAGCAGGTACATCGCGACCTGGCGGGCGAAGGCGATGTTCTTCGTTCGTCGCTCGCCCTTGAGCTCGAGCAGCGGAATCTTGAAGAAGCGGGCCACTTCGCCCTGAATCGCGTCGGCATCGAGCTGCTTTTGCGCCGGAAGAATGTCTTTGAGCACCTGGGCGGCAAACTCTTCGGTGATCGCCTGCCCGGTGAGCGAGTGCACCGCAGAAATCTTGATCAGCGCGCCCTCGAGCTCTCGGACGTTGCGCACCACGTGACGGCCGATGAAGTGGGCGACGTTGTCCGGGAGCAGAAAACCGTCGGAAGCGGCTTTCTTCTTCAAAATCGCCACCCGCATCTCGAAGTTGGGTTCCTGAACGTCGGTAATCAGCCCCATCGTGAAGCGGCTGCGCAGCCGTTCTTCCAGCCCGGGGATGTCGGCGGGCACCATGTCGGAGGTGAGGACGATCGCCTTCGACATCTGGTGGAGCGAGTTGAAGGTATAGAAAAATTCGTTCTGGGTTTCCTGCTTCTTTCCCAGGAACTGAATGTCGTCGATCAGCAGCACATCGCACTCGTCCCGGAATTTCTTTCGGAACTCGGTCATCCGGTGGTCGCGGACGCTCTCGATGAACTGGTTGGTGAACTCTTCACTCGACAGATAGACGATGCGCGTCTTCGGGTCTTTCTGGAGGATCCGGTTGCCGACCGCGTGCAGCAGGTGGGTCTTCCCCAGCCCGGTGCCCCCGTAGATGAACAGCGGGTTGTAGTTCTTGCCCGGGGCGTCCGAGACGGCCATCGCCGCGGCCGCGGGCAGCTGGTTCGAGTCGGCGACCACGTAGGTTTCGAAGGTGAAGCGCTCATAGAGCCGCGCGGGCTGGCGGATCTGGTTGACTGCGGGTGTGGGTGTGGCGGGGGTCTGACTGCGCGCCCGTTCGATGATTTCGTACCGCAGCGCCGGGCTGTGTCCGGTGAGGCGGAGCACCGTTTCCTTGATCATCTGGCAGTAGTGGTCGTCGACCCAATCGCGGAAGAAGCGATCGCCCACGCCCAGCACCAGCTCAGCGTCGGTGAACTCCAACGCGGTCAGTTCCCGCAGCTGCGACGCGGCATAGGCATGCCCGTCGGTGCGCAGGGTTTCGAGTAGATTGTCCCAAAGGTTCTGGGGGGTTGAATTCATGCCGGCCTCACAGACGAGATGCGCACAGTTCGAGCCCAACCCCGGAATCAGTGAAGAAGCAAAAGGGCGGCATCTCTACCTGCGCGCGGGAAGAGGGATCAAGTACTTTGGTCAACTCCGCGTAACCGAAAGCGGTTTTGGAAGGTCGAAAGCTTGTGGACAGCCGGGGCCGGAAAGTCGGCGCTGTTTCGCAATCGGGCCCAATGGGATGTTGCTGAAAGTACGTTTGGCGCAAAGGCCCACCCGGGGAAGAATCGGGAGGTCTGTCCACAGCCGGGCGCTGTCGGGCCGGACGACTTCTCAACATTCCCCACAGGTTTTCCACAGCTCGGGGGCGAAGATTTCCACAGGACAACCGGTGGTGGGAACCGAGGCTGCGGCCTGATCCACCCGGCTCGGGAAAGAAAGGCGGCGGCGAGCGTTGAAAGTGGCGCCACAGTCCGCTAAGTGCCGCCGCTTCTCCTGTCAGCCTGACACGTCAGCAAAAGGATCTTCCCGTGAAGCGCAAGCCAACTTACCAACCTTCAAAAATCAAACGGAACCGCGCCCACGGTTTCCGGAAGCGCAATTCCACCAAAGCGGGCCGCGGCATCCTCAAGAAGCGGATGGCGAAGGGCCGCAAGCGTCTGGTCGTGAAGTCGTACCAGAAGTAGTGGTGTCACGCGGCGCCGAGCGCTTTAGAAAAGAGGCCCGGCTTCGGCGGCGCAGCGAGTTCCTGCGGGTGCAGGACAAAGGGCAGAAGATCACCGCCGATTGTTTGCTGGCGCTGGTACTGCCCAACGCGTCTGGGCAGACCCGCGTGGGCCTGACTGTTTCCAACAAGGTAGGCAACTCGGTGGTGCGGAACAAAATCCGCCGGCGCCTTCGAGAGCTGTACCGAAAGCGGCAGAAGCTGATGCCGAAAGGAATCGACCTGGTGGTGATTGCCAGAAATTCCGCCGCCCAGGCGGACTTCGCCGCGATGACCCGCGCTTTCGAGCGCGTCACCGGTGAATTGGTGAGGCGTTTTTCATGACCAACAAATCCGGGTGGGCGTTCCTCGAGGCGGTCCTGCTCCAGGCGTTGTTGCTGCCGGTGCGGCTGTACCGGGCGGTGTTGTCTCCGGTGATGCCGCCTGCCTGCCGCTTTCACCCTTCGTGTTCGAAGTACGCGCTCGACGCGCTCACCACCCACGGGCCGCTTCAGGGCAGTTGGCTTGCGGTGCGTCGACTGATGCGCTGTCACCCGTTTCATCCCGGCGGGCTCGACCCCGTCCCGGCAAGGACTCACCATGGATAACCAGAAGCGCCTGTTGATTGCGATTGGCCTCTCGCTGGGGTTGACGCTCGTCTACTCGAAGCTGGTGTGGGAACCGCAGGCCTCGAAGGAACGGCAGGTCGCCGAAGAAGCTGCGCTGCTGGCCGACGCCGGCAGCCCTTTTCTCGCGGTCGGGTCGGCCGACGCGGGCAGTCCGATGGCGGTGGGGCCCGCGATCGACAACAAGGCCAACGACGTGCTGCCGGTGCGCGAGCTGACCTTCGCGCGCGATTCGGCCCGCTATACCTTCTCGACCGAGGGAGCGGGCCTGGCCCACGCGCTGCTGTTGGGGAAGAAGGAACGCGAGCAGCAGGAAGTGAGCATCGGAGAAGGGTTCAAGAAGCTGCTCGGAGGCGCCGCCGAGATCCCTCCCCAGATGGACATGGCGCGCCCGGTTGATGGGCATCCGATGCCTTTTGCCGTTTCGCTGGTGGGCAGCGCGTCGGTTCCAGGCACGGCGCGGTACGCGGTGGTCGAAGAGTCGAACGGGCGGGTCGTCTTCAAGACCACCCAGGGGCCGTGGGAAATCGAGAAGACCTTCACCTGGAAAAAGGAAGGCTACGAGCTGGCGATGCAGGTGGTGGTGAAGAACCTCGGTTCCACGCCCTTGTCGGCTGAGCTGGGGGTCCACTCGGCCCGCGCGATTGATCCGAGCCACGAGGTGGCTCCGAGCATGTTCGGCGGCGTCGGAAATCAGTCGAACGCCACCTGCCTGGTCGAAGACAAAGTGCACCGGAAGATGCCGTCGAAGGACCCAGCCGAGGAATTCAAGGGCACGGTGCGGTACTCGGGCATCGACCAGCAGTACTTTCTGGCTTCGGTCTTTCCCTCGGGTGGGGCGCTGGTCGGCCGCTGCGTGCTGACCTCGAACGCCACCGCGCGCATCGCGGACACCTACTTCCCCATCACCGTCGCCGCGGGCGAGAAGACCACGCTGCAGTTTGGCGGGTTCCTCGGGCCCAAAGACTTCGAGATGCTCAGCGCGACTCCGACCTTGAGTGCGGGCGGGGGCAATGGAGCGGTCGTCGCCCAGTACAGCCCGGGCCTCGAGAAGGCGGTCGACTTCGGTTGGTGGGCGGTGATCTGCAAGGTGCTGCTGACGGTGTTGAAGTTCTTCCACGGTCTGACCGGAAACTGGGGCGTCTCGATCATCTTGCTGACGGTCGGGGTCAAGCTGCTGCTGCTCCCGTTGACCCACAAGGCGATGGTCAGCGCGGAGTCGATGAAGAAGCTCCAGCCGCAGATGGAAGCGATGAAGAAGAAGTTCCCCGACGACAAAGAACGCCAGAACGTCGAGATGATGAAGATGTACCAGGAGCAGAAGGTGAACCCCCTCGGGGGCTGTCTGCCGCTGCTGCTGCAGCTGCCGGTGTGGGCCGCGTTGTTCACCACGCTGCGCACCAGCTACGAGCTGTACAGCGAGCCGTTCTTCGGCCCGGTGTGGACGGACCTGACCTACAAAGATCCGACGTACATCCTCCCGCTCGCGCTGGGGATCACGATGATCATCACCCAGCGACTGCAGCCGCAGATGATGGACGCGACCCAGGCGAAGGTCATGACCTGGTTCATGCCGATCTTCTTTACGGCGATCATGATGAACTACCCGGCCGGGCTGGCGCTCTACATCTTCACCAACAACTTGTTGTCGATCGGGCAGCAGGCGGCGTTGAAGCGATACCTGGCGCGGAAGAAGGGCGATGGGGGCAAGTTTCCTGCGCCGACCGACCGACCAGACAAAACCAAGAAGTTGCAGCCGGCCACCAAGGCCTGAACTGTGCCGGCCTGACGGTCGGCAAGAGGGGTGGTTGTGGAAAAACAACAGCAGGTCGAGAAGCTGCTCGGCGACATTCTGAAGTTGATGGAGTTTCCGGCGCGACTCGATTTCAAAGACGGAGCCGATGGGAGCCTGGCGGTGGCGATGCACTTCGTCGGCGAGGTGCCTCAAGGCATCACCGCGGGCAAGAATAGCTTCCTCGTCGATTCGCTGCAGTTTCTGCTCAACAAGTGCATCAACCGGCCGAACACCGAGCGGCGCTGGGTGACTTTGGGCGTCGGGGGATTTCCTGAGCCGCGCGGGAATCGACTTCCAGGTCCTCCTCCCGAGGCGAGCGCGCCCTCGGCCGCGCCCAGCAGTCTGGCGGCCGCCAGCGCTCCTTCCGCCGCCCCGAACGGGCGACCTGCGCGGGCTGCTCCGGCCGCCCGGCCTGCGGCCCGAAGCGCGCCGCAACGTCCGTCGCGGCCGGCCGAAGTGGACGAGTCGAAGCTCGAAGTGGCCGCCGACCCCCTGCTTGCGGCTTTGGGCAAGTCGTTTGCTGAAAAGTCGGCGAAGCTCGGCCGGGTCTATGCGGTCGCGATGATGTGCGTCGAGGACCGGGCCCGCCTTCTTCAGTCCGCGAAGCTGGTTCCGGGAATGACCGCCAAGGTGGAAGGCGAGAGTCACTTCCGGCGGCTGACCTTTGTTCCCGACAAGCCGACCGCGATGCCGAAACGGCACGCGATGGCGGTGTACCCCGATGATGAAGAAGAGGGAGACTGACGAACGTGGGTAAGGCGAAGTCACTCAAGGACAAGCTGTGGGGCGCCGCGGTGCTCAAGAGCAGCTTCGCGCTTCGCGATGGGCTCGAGTCACCGGCCTTTCGCAGCATCTACCCCGGTGTGCTGCGGGACCTGGGCGTTGAAGACGCAGCGGTCGATGCGTACATCGATGCCAACCGCGAGGCCGTCGAAAAGGCGGCGAAGGGCAGCGTCGGCGATACGTCGGGCGAGTAGCTTTTCTGGTGCGCGGGCAACGGCAGTGGTGGGGCTTCGCGCCGCCGGCCGAAAGCGCCCTTGAGTCTTCAGGGCTTCGCAAGTTCCGGCGGTACGCCTGACCTCCTCGATCACCATCGCCGCGATTGCGACGGGCCCCGCGCGCGGTGGGATCGGAGTGGTGCGAATCAGTGGTCCATTGGCGGTGGACGCGGCCCGGCGGGTTGCGCCTTCGTTGCCCCCGTCCCCTGCCCCGCGGCATGCCTATTTCCTGGGCTTCACCGACGGCGCGGGAACTGTCGTCGACGAAGGGGTGGCCCTTTACTTTCAAGGTCCACAGTCGTTCACGGGTGAAGACGTAGTCGAGCTCCAGGCCCATGGATCCCCCCGGTTGTTGCGGTTGTTGCTCGAAGCGGTCACGTCGTTGCCCGGAGTTCGGGTGGCCCAGGCCGGAGAGTTCACCCGGCGCGCTTTTCTGAACGGACGCATCGACCTGGCGCGCGCGGAAGCGGTCGCAGATTTGATCGCCGCGGACTCTGAATCCGCAGTCCGGGCCGCGGCCGCGCAGTTGGCGGGCGCGCTGTCTGAGCAATTGCGCGCGGTGCGAGCTCCGCTGGTCGAGCTCCATGCGGATCTCGAGGCGGCTTTGGACTTCCCGGAAGAATCCGACGGGGTCGACATCGAGACCGGGGCCCGACTGGAAGAGGCCCTTGCGAGGTTGAAGGCCCTTCGGGACCAGGGCCGTCGGGGCGCCCTGATTCGGCGCGGTGCCCACGTGGTGTTGTACGGGCCGGTGAATTCGGGGAAGTCGACGCTGTTCAATCGTCTGGTCGGCTCGGAGCGCGCGCTGGTCGATGAGAGCCCTGGGACCACCCGCGATGCGCTCGAGGCGAGCCTCGAATGGGACGGACTTCGGGTGACGTTGGTCGATACCGCCGGGTTGAATGCAGCTCCCGAGCGACTCGAGGCGCGGGGCATCGAGCGCACCCGACTGGCGCTGAAGGAGGCGGATCTCGCGGTGCTGTTGTTGCCCCCAGATTCGAGCCCCGGCCAGGTCGCGCAATGGCGGCTCGAAGTCCCAGACCCGGTTCGAATCGAGGTCCACGGGAAGGCGGACCTGGGAGGGTTGCCTTCGGGCGCGCTCGGAGTCAGCGGGTTGTCGGGGGCCGGGGTCGATGTCCTTCGCGCTCGGCTTCTGGAGGCGGTCGGGTACCAGCGCGCCGAAGCAGTTGCGCTCTCTTCCGCCCGACATCTGGAAGCGATGAATCGCGCAGTCGACGCACTCGAGCGCGCGGTTGCGGCACAGACCTTGAGCACGCTCGAGGTCGTCGCGGGCGAAACGGGAACGGCGCTGGGAATGCTTTCGGAAATCAGCGGAGAGGACGCGCGCACCGAGTTGCTCGACGCCATCTTCCAGCGGTTCTGCATCGGCAAATGATTCCGGGGGCTTTTGCTCCTGAATCACATTGTCCACAGAACCCAACCCGGTATTCAAATCCCGGTCGGCTGCGGTAGAGGGACGGGATGCAGTCCTTCGATGTCCTCATCATCGGTTTGGGTCACGCCGGGTGCGAAGCGGCGCTCGCCTGTGCCCGAGTCGGCCTGAAGACCGCGGCAGTGACGCTGCGGAAGGATCGAGCGGCGGTGCTGAGCTGCAATCCGGCCATTGGCGGGACGGCGAAGGGCCACCTGGTTCGTGAGCTCGATGCCCTGGGTGGGCAAATGGCCCGCACCGCGGACCAGGCCGGTACCCATTTCGTGACCCTCAACTCGTCCAAGGGGCCGGCGGTTCGCGCCACGCGGGTGCTGTGTGACCGGGACGCGTATGCGCGCTCGATGCAGGCGACGTTGGCGACACAGCCCGGGCTGACCGTGATTGAGGGGGAAGTCGCGCTGCTCCACGTGGAACAGGGGCGGGTGGGAGGCGTGCAGTTGGCGGACGGCAGCCAGCTTCAGGCCCGTTCGGTGGTTGTGACGACGGGGACTTTTCTTCAAGCCCTGATGCACCTGGGGTCGGTCAAAGAAGTCGGAGGCCGGCTCGGTGATGCCGCGGCGACCGGATTGTCGGACTCGCTGCGGGGGCTCGGGTTCTCGTTGGGTCGGTTCAAGACGGGAACGCCGGCGCGGCTGAAGCGGAGCACCATCGACTTCAGCCGGTGTGAACGCCAGCCGTCCGACCCCCAACCTCGGCCTTTTTCCCTTCGCACCCCGGCGGCCCCCTTCCCCGTTCAACCCTTGCTGGACTGCTGGGTGACCCACACCAGCGAAGCGACTCATCAGGTGCTGCGCAGCAACCTTCATCGCTCGCCGCTTTACCGGGGGGACATCGTTGGCCGAGGCCCGCGGTACTGCCCGAGCGTGGAAGACAAGGTGGTCCGCTTCCCGGCCAGGGCTCGGCACACGGTTTTTCTCGAGCCCGAGGGTCCGGCCTCGGACCTGGTCTACCCCGCGGGCTTGTCGACCAGTCTCCCGCCCGAGGTCCAGCTCGAGTTCCTGCGAACCATTCGGGGACTCGAGGGGGTTGAGGTCGAGCGGTTCGGCTACGCGGTGGAATACGACTTTGCTCAACCGACCCAGCTGCTTCCCACGCTCGAAACGAAGAGGGTTCAAGGGTTGTTCTTCGCCGGTCAGCTGAATGGAACGTCCGGGTACGAAGAGGCGGCGTTTCAAGGGCTGCTGGCGGGCATCAATGCCGGGTTGCAGGTCCAGGGTCAGCCCGCCCTGGTGCTGGGCCGTCACGAAGCCCACGGCGCCGTTCTTCTGGACGAGCTGGTGACGCACGGGGTGGACGAGCCTTTTCGGATGTTCACTTCCCGCAGTGAGCATCGGCTGAAGCTTCGCGAGGGGAACGCCGCGCTCCGTTTGAGCGTGCACGGGCATCGGGTGGGTCTGGTGAACGAGGGCGAGTTGGCCCGGGTCGAAGGGTGGCGGAAGCAGATCGCAACCGAGCTCGAGCGGCTGGGAAGCACTGTGTTGCGTTCGCTGCTCAAGCGTCCGGAAGTGACTTACGACAGCCTTGTAGCAAGTGATCCCGACCGCCCTTCTCTCCCCAGCTGTGTTCAGGAGGAAGTCGAGGTCGAGGTCAAATATGCCGGGTACATCGCGATGGCTGACGCAAGTCTGGCGCGATCCCAGACCGGGGCCGATGAGTGGGCCATTCCTGACGCGGTGCGGTGGGAAGAGGTCCCTGGGCTTTCGTCAGAGGCCCGCGAACGTCTCAGTCGCGGACGACCCGGCTCGGTGGGACAAGCGCGGCGGCTGCCTGGGGTCAACGCGACGGCGATCGGATTGGTCCTCGTTCACCTGAAGCGGTTGGGGCAGACCGGGCCGCGTTCCACGTGAAACAGAGGGGGTGTGGATAACGTGTTTGTAACTTTTAAAAGCGCCCAAGAGCATGAAACTGGGGTTCGTTTCGGGAGGGGGGGCTGTGGATAAAGAGGCCCAAATCGCCTTCGAACAAGGTGCCCTTCGGCTTGGGTTGAACCCGGGGGGGCACGTCTGGCCGGCCCTTGAAGTGTGGGTTGACGAGCTCTTGAAGTGGAACGCCAAGGTGAATCTCACCGCCATCACCCAGCCCCTGGAGGTGGTCGAAAAACACCTGTTGGATTCACTGTCGGTTTTGCCAGAAGTCGCAGGCGCGGCCACCTTGTTGGATCTCGGAGCGGGAGCCGGACTGCCAGGAATTCCGTTGGCGATCGCCCTTCCCGAACTGGCGGTCACGATGGTTGACGCGGTGAGCAAGAAGGTCACTTTTCTGAAGCAGGTCATCGTGAAGCTCGGCCTGGTGCCGCGGGTCCGGGCGGTTCACGTCCGAGCTGCGGGACTGTTGGAGGCCGAGAAGTTGAGTCAGGCCGAAGTGGTGATCGCGCGGGCCCTGATGGACCTGGACCAGTGGCTTCCTTTCGCCCTGCCCTACCTTGCGCCAGGGGGTCGATTGGTCGCGATGTTGGCGCGCCCGCCATCGATGAAAAGCCTAACGGAGCTCGCGCAACAATACGGCCTGCGCGTGGCGTCGTTGCGAAGCTTTACCCTACCCTCTTCGGGAGATCCGCGAACCGTGGCTTCGTTTCAAATGGGTTCCACGTGAAACAAGTTTGGTGGGGCACGCGCTGATCGTCACGTCGGGTGCGGCAGTTCGATGCGTCGCCCCGGGCTCAGACTCGATGGGTGGGTCCCCGGGGTTGCATCAAGCGAGGCGGGCCTTCGATCTGCCTGGGTTCTGAGGTTTCCTCAGCCCGGGTTCTTCGCCGGCCCCGGCCCAAGCTCCGGTGCGCTCGAAGATTTGAGACCGAGCGCTGAGTCGGAGCGCTGAGTCGGAGCGCTGGGCTTCGTTGCGTTCGTGGTTGGCGCGCCGAACAGAGCCGCCCCGCGGTGATTCAGTTTTGGTCAGACGTATGTCCGCAGGTTCGGGCCCGGATGTTTGGCGCGCTTCATTTGAGTTCGAAAGCGCTGAGTCCAAAACTGTGGCGATTCTGTGGCGCCATCTGCGGTGATTAGAGAAGCGTCTTAGGATTCTTCGGGAAGCAAAGGCCCAGGAGGCTTCGGGAGGCGCATTCTCCGGTGGTTCGGGAAACGCGCCGAGCGCGATATTCGCCTGCCAAAATCCGAGCTCGTCGCTATCCGTCCCGACGTTCCACGTGGAACAAAGTCCAGGAAGCCCAGCCAGCAGGGGAGGGGAGGACCCTCCACCGAGCGGGCTTCAGGCTCGCGTTTCTTCGCTGGGTCACCGTCGCCATTGTGGATCCAGCCGTGTGGGCCGCACCTTGTGTTCCACGTGGAACAACAAAC
>JAYVCD010000089.1:0-10908 GCA_043750125.1 Archangiaceae bacterium
GTAATCGATGGGGACCTTGGCCCGGGCCCGCGACGGCTTCTCGAGCAGGGCGCAGATCTTCAGCGAGGCCGGATGCCGGGCCTGCAGGTTCTCGAGCAAGAACTTCATCGTCAGCCCGGTGTCGATGATGTCTTCGACGACCAGCAGGTGCTTGCCGGCCATTGGCTTGGTCAGGTCAGACGTGATCCGCACTTCGCCGGTGGTCTCGGTGCCGCCCTGGTACGACGAGACGCCGAGGAACTCGACGGTGAGCGGAAGATCAATCGCCCGCGCCAGGTCGGTGGTGAAGAACACGCTGCCCTTCAAGATACCGACCAGGGTCAGGTCTTTGCCCTGGTACTCGCGGGTAATCTGCGCCCCCAGCTCGCGCACCCGCGCTTCGACCGTCGCGGCGTCGATCAGCACGTTCACATCGGAATCGTAAAAAGCCATCGGCCAGAGCTCCTGAAGCCTACACGTACGCGTTGTTCATCACTTCGCCCATGCCTCCGCCGCCGGGAACGATGTACTGCCGGTCGTCGAGGCCGCGTTCCTTGTCCCACAGCTGTCCTGGAATGGTGTCGAACACTTCGGGCGGTGAGAGCCCGCGGTCCAGCCGAAGCGAATAGATCTTCGCGTCGGGGTGATCCTGGGTCATTCGCCGCAGGTATTCCGGAGTGACGATCAGGTGCACGCAGATCACCTTGCGCATCTTCCCGGGGACCTTCTTCTTGTACATCTCGATCGCCATCGACAGAGATCCGCCGGTCGCTCCCATCGGGTCTGGGAAGAGCACGACGGCATCGTCCACGTCGCCGCCGATCTTCGAGCCGCTGATGTTGCTGCCGACCACCTGCTCCGAGTTGTCGAGCATCCGGCTCATGATGATGTGGTCCTGCCGAACCAGGCGCGGGGTGAGAATCGTGTTGAGCAGGTCGAAGGTCACCTGGGAAGGCAGCGTGCCCGCCCGCGCGATGTTGACGCTGATCGCCCGGATTTCGTCGTCGATCACCTCGCCCTGGTAGATGCCCTTGGGGGTGTGGTCGATCATCCGGGTGGGGATCGCCACCGACTTCCGCGGGAACTCGTGGTTGACCACCATCGAGATGAGGTCGGTGTAGAGCACCGCGACCAACCGATTCACCTGGGGCTGAATGGTCTCTTTGGAGCAGAGCGTCGCCAGCAGGGACAGCAGGTAGGGATTTCCGACCAGGTGCACCTGGGGTCCGTACTTGTGTTCCAGCTCGTTCAACCGAAACGGTACTTTTTCGTACAGCGCGTCACGCATGGAGGCTCACTTGAACAGCTCGAGGTTCTGGGGCGGAGTCGCCTCGGTGGGGTTGGAGACGTGACACTTGCGGCAGCGCGCTTCGTAGGCCCCGGCGGCCCCGACGACGACGCGCTCTTCGCGGGCGAGCAGCCGCTGGGTCCGATTGGCCGGGTTGCCGCAGACCACGCAGATCGCCAGTTCCTTGGTGATGTACTCGGCGATCGCGAGCAGGTGCGGCATCGGCTCGAACGGCTTGCCCTGGTAGTCCTGGTCCAGCCCGGCGCAGATCACCCGGATTCCCCGCTGCGCCAGCTCTTCGATGATCGGAACCACGTCCGGCCCGAGGAACTGCACTTCGTCGATGCCCACGACTTCGGTGTCCGGCAGCAGGTGCTGCAGAATTTCGCTGGGCCGATCGATCGGGGTGCTGAGCAGCTTCAGCTGGGAATGACTGACCACCGCCGACTCGTCATAGCGGTTGTCGATCTTCGGCTTGAAGACCTGAACGCGGCGCTTGCCGTAGATTGCCCGCTTCACCCGGCGAATCAGCTCTTCGGTCTTGCCGGAAAACATCGAGCCGCAGATCACCTCGATCCAGCCGATGTCCTTGGGGAACTGGTGCACGGGAATGAGCTTCAGTGATCGAGATCGAGCAGCTTCTCGAGCGTGCGCGCGTCGGCGTCCGGGAACTTGTAGTTGGCCGTCTCGGCCAGAGTGACCCAGCGGTGGTCGTTGACCTTCTGGTGGCTCGGTTCGGCCGGCCGGGTCAGCCGGCAGACGAAGACGTGAAAGTCCACGTCGTACTCTGGGTACACGTGGTGGGTCGCCATCGCCAGCTCGGCCACTTTTACGTCGAGCTCGAGCCGTTCTTTGAGCTCGCGGACCAGGGCTTCAGCATCTGACTCGCCTTCCATCACCCGCCCGCCGGGAAATTCCCACAGCAGCGGCAGGGTCGCGATCTTCGAGCGTTGGGTGATCAGGTATCGACCCGGCTCACGCTCGAGCATCGCTCCCACCACACGAATCTGTCGGCGCGTCGGCATGGGCGGGGCGCGTAGCACGGCAGTCCGTCACGGTTCCAGCACTACGGGTTTAGAGCCCGTACAGGTGGCAGGCCTGCATGTAGACGAGCACTGCACGGGGAATCAGCGCGGTGGGCAGGTCCTTTCCTTCCAGGCGCTTTCTGATTTCGCTCGAGCTCACTTCTGCCAGCGGGGGCCCGACCGCCCGGGGGTCCGCGTAACCGGCGCGGTAGAGCACCGTCACGTCGACCAGACTTTGAATCCGGTCCCACGCCTTCCAGTTGGGCAGGTCGGGAAGAATGTCCGAGCCGATGATCAGCCGAAATCGGGTGTCGGGGCAGAGGGGCAACAGGTACTCGAGGGTGTCGATCGTCCTGCCCCCTTCGCCCACTTCCCGTTCGACCTCGCTGACCTTCAACCAGGGGCCGAGGTCGACCGCCATCGCTCGGCACATCGCCACCCGGTGCTCGAAGGTCTCGAGCGGTTTGTTGAAGGGGTGGTGGTAGGCGGGCATCAGCCACACTTCGTCGACGGCCAGCGTGGCGCGGGTGAAGAGCGCAGCCATCAGGTGTCCCACGTGCGGAGGGTTGAAGCTGCCCCCGATCAGCGCCACCTGCGTCATTTGACCGAGACCTTCTTTTTTTGCTGCACGTGGAGCAGCTGACCTTCGATCACCGTCTCGCCCGTCAGCGCGAACGCCGAATACATCAGGTTCCGCTCGGCGAGCTCGAGCATTCCCACGGTGGGCGCGGCGCCTTTGAGACTTCCGGGGGTGAGAAAATAACGCGGCCCGATCTGCACCACCTTGGGCTCTTTCTCGTTGCCGTGAACCAGCAGCACCGCGTTGAGCATGTCTTCTTTGTCCAGATCGTTCTTGTCGTGGACCACGCAGCACAGCGTGTCGCCGAGCATGTCCATCGCCTTCCGCGGGCTCTTCGGGTCCTGGTACTGGAGGCAGCCTTTTTCAGGCGTCCGAATCACCCGGTCGGCCATGCGGGTGAGCTCCTCATTGGTCCGCGACAGCTCGTAGGCATTGCCGAACGCCGGAGGGCGCTCGAGCTGTTCTGCTTCAACCAGGTAGTTCGAGATGTCGGCGAGGAAATCGAGGTTCGAATAGTCGGTGAGCGCCCGGGCCTCGTCGCGCTTCCATTTCACCCAGTCGTCGAGATCCGAGTACTTCCCCCCAGCGAAGAGGAAGCGCTGCGCCCCTCGGGAAGACAACAGGCGCAGCGCTGCGTCGAGCGCGTTCAGGTCTCCATCGCTGTCCGAGAAGATCCCGATCGCGGTAGACATCGGCTACTCGTAGATCAGATGGCGCGCGCGCACCGGGTGGAACTGCTGAAGCTGAGCCTCGAAGCCTTCGATCAACTTCGCCAGCGGAAGGTCGGCCTCGATTCCTTCCCTCACCTGCGCGGTGCCGCAGAGCAGATCGAAGGCGGGGACGCGATCGACGAACTCATAGGCGTCGGCGCGCCAGGCGAACCTTCCGCTCGAGAGCGCCCGCGCCGTCTGCCAGACTGCAAAGCCCGTCAGCAGGGGTCGAAAGGCCTGGCGATCGGTGACGTGAATGAACGCGCCTTCGCACGATTGGCCACTGAACTTGTCGAAGGTCGGAGTGAACGCCACCGGCCGAAAGCGCACCCCCGGAAGCTTCAACGCCTCGAGCGTGGCCGCGACGGTGGTGCCATCGAGCCAGGGCGCTCCAAACTGCTCGAAGGGCCGGCAGGTGCCACGGCCCTCGGAAACGTTGGTCCCTTCGCCCTGGCACATTCCGGGGTAGACCAGCGCGGTGTCCTCGGTGGGCATGTTGGGTGAAGGCGCGATGAAGGGCAGCCCGGTGTCGCGAAAGTACATCGAGCGGCGCCAGCCTTCGCAGGGCACCACGGTCAACGCGCAGCCGATCTTCTCTTCGGCGTTGAACAGCGTGGCCAGCTCGCCCGCGGTCATTGCGTGCCGATTGGGAATCGGAAACAGCCCGACGAAGCTCTCGAAGCCTTTGCCGACGATGTTGCCTTCGAGCTGCAGACCACCGATCGGGTTGGGGCGATCGAGAACGTAGAAAGGCAGCTTCGCCTTCGCCGCGGCCTTCATCGCGAGCGCCATCGTGTAGACGTAGGTGTAGTAGCGGCTGCCTACGTCCTGGATGTCGAACACCAGCGCGTCGAGCCCTTCGAGCTGCTCGGGCCGGGGGCTCAACGATTCGTAGGTCTTTCCGTACAGGCTGTAGACGGGAACCTGGGTGAGGCGATCGCGCGCCACTTCGCCCACCGGAACCATGTACTGCGCCTCGCCGCGGATTCCGTGCTCTGGGCCAAAGAGCGCGGAGAGGGTGACCTGCGGAGATCGGTGGAGCAGATCGGCCAGGTGCCGAAAGCTCGAGTCCACGCTGGTGGGGTTGACGATGGCCGCGACGCGCTTGCCGGCGAGCGCACGGAAGCCTTCCCGCACCCAGACGTCGAGGCCGGTCTGCGTCACTTGTCCTTCTTCGCAGTGCCGAGCTCGAACTCGAAGACCGGCTCGCGTTTTTGCTTCGGGTAAACGGCGTCGTTCAGCGCAAAGTACAAATGCGCGGCCAACAGCGGGTCACCCACGGTGTCATTGACGATGTCGACGGTCTCGACCTCTCCCGAGGCCTTCACCCGAACCCTGACCTTCAGCTCACCGGCGAGCTTCGGGTTCTCTTTCTTGCGCTCGAGATAGAAATCGTTGAGCCGGTGGGCGACGACCGCGTAGATCGAATCGACGCTTCCCTTCGCCTGCTTGGCGGGCAGCTTGAGCTTCTTCTCGAGGTCCGAGCGTTCTTGCTTTGCGGTCGCCCCGTCGGGTCCTTCGAGCGAGCTGGCGGTGCGGTACTCGCTGAGCGATTCGAACAGCGCTTCCCGTTTGGTGCGAAGCCGGGCGAGCTGAAGGTGAGCGCCTGCGGCCTTCGGTTCACGGTCGATCGCTTCGAGCAGATGACCTTCGGCGATTTCATGGTTTCCCTTCGCCTCGGCCAGCTCGGCCAACCGCAGGCTCGGAGCCGGATTTTTCTTCTCGAACGACGCGTGGACCTGCAGGGTGCGCTCTTCTCCGTCGGCATCCTTCAGTTCCCCGTACAGCGTCTCGAGTCGACCGAGCACCTCGGCAGTGGGAGCTGCGACTCTCAACCAGCGCTCATACTCTTTGGCCGCCTCGACCTTGTTACCCTCTTCGAAACGCAAGTCGGCGAGGATCTTTCGCACTTCGGGATCTCGGGGCTGCAGCTCGGCCAGGCGGGTCGCGGTCTGGGCGGCGGCCTTCGCGTCCTTCGCTTCCTGGTAGAGGGTGAGCAGCGCCTGAAGCACCGCTGGTTGGTCGGGCCAGAGCTTGACGGCCTTGTCGAGCTCGACCTTCGCCTCGGCGATCTTCCCGGCCGCGAGCAGCGCGCGACCCAGGCCGCCCCGGGCGCGGGGATCTTCATACAGCCCGAGCGAGGCTTTGAACTGAGCCTGGGCGCCGGGCAGGTCGCCTTCGATCAACATCAGCTCGGCCAGGCCGACCATCGCGGCTGAGAACTTCGGGTCGCGCTTGAGGATCCCCTGGTACTCCGCCTTCGCCTGGTCCCTCATCTTCCAGGCGGTATAGGTCCGCCCCATTCCCAGGTGGACCCAGGGGTTCTCGGGGTTGAGCGCGGCGATCGCCTTGAGTTGATTCCAGGCATCGTCCGAAGGCAGCACGGTCCAGGCGATGTAGACCCGCAGCAGAACATCGGCAGGGCGATTTCGCGCCTGGTCCTGGTACTTGAGCCGCAGGTCGTCGGCTTTGCCCCGGAGCGCCGCGCTCTCGATGCCGCGCAGCTCCTGAAGAACTTCCGGAGGCGAGGGCGCCGCCGCAGGGGTGAGCGAAAGGGCCGAGACAACGAGCAGTGAAAGCATGGGCGCAAAGCTTACCCAAGGTCACCGTCCTGAGCGTTGGAGTTCCCTCAGTTTTCGATTGGGGGGCTCGATGGTCGAACGGATTCTGGCCGCCTGGGCGGCGCGGCCGGTGCGGTCATAGAACTCGGCCAGCTTTCGGCCCGCCAGCCCTCGGGACGCAGGGGCGTCGAACAGTTTGCGAAGCTCCTTTTCGGCTTCCTTCAGGGCTCCCGAACGCTCGGCGGCGAGGGCCAGCTGGAGCCGGGCTCCGACCGCTTCAGGGTGGGCCTTGGCGTAGAGCCGGTAGCTGTCGAAGGCCGCCTTGAAGTCGTTTTGAGCCCACTGCAGCCCGGCGATTCGAAATCGCGCTTCGTCGTAGTCGGGGCGCAGGGTGAGCGCGACTTCATAGGCGTTGATCGCGGCGGGCCGGTTGTGGCGCTCTTCCATCAACATTCCCCAGAGGAAATGGCCGCGGGCGTTTTCGGGGTTGAAGGACCGGGCGGCCTCGAGGTTGGCTTCTGCCAGGTCGAGGCCTTCTCCGCGCTTCAGGCGCAGCCGCGCATCTTCCAGACGCGAGAGGATCCAGTCGGGGTACGCGATGACCAGCGCGTCGAGCGCAGCCAGCCCTGCGGCTTCGTCCGTCTTTTCAAGTGCGAGGGCTTGCTGCAGCCGGGCGGGGTCGGGCGTTGCCAGGGCGCCAAGCCAAAGCATCGCCACCCAGAGGCACTCAGTCGGCATCGAAAAAAACTGATAACACACGGCGATGCGAACCCAACATCTGGGCGTGATGGCTGTGCTGCTCGCGCTTGCCTGCGGAACGCCACCGCTGACCGACCCCTTCAGTGGGCTTCAGGCCGGGGTGTGCCTCGATGACACCGACTGTGAGATCGGCCGGTGCCCGAATGCCTGTCACCTCGGCCAGCCGTACTGCACCTACCCCGGGGTCTTCGCGCGCGCCGACATCTTGAGGAAGTGCCCGTGTGTCGAGACGCCTTCATTGTCCAGCTGCCAACCACCCGAGGACAGCGCTTGCGGGCCTCAGCCGAAGTGCGCCTCGCGCGACGATGTCGGCCAGCTGCGAGCGCGCTGCCTTCAAGGGATGTGTGCGGCACGGATGACCGACGGCGGTGTTCCCCCATAGTTGGGCGTTTCGAAGAGGCGCGTTCCTGCCCATTGAGGATCAGGAAACGTTGAGCCTCGGCGAGGGGAACGAACGACGGACGGGCACGCAGGTGCCGGGGTGGGTCGGGTTTTCGGGGCCTTGATTGGCTCTGAACGGGGGCGGCTGAAGCGGAACGTTGGAGTGTTCCTTTTCCACCTCTGAAGCTTGCCCTCGCCGCGCAACGCAGTGCCTGGCTGATTGGCGAGCTCGGGGGTTCCGGAACACCAGAAAGGGACTTCGACTGAGGCCGCGGCGACAAATGCGGAGTTCCCATCGAGCATTTCGTTACTGGGGTAAATTCTACCGCGCTTTCCCGCTTTCCGGGGCCACATTGCCCCAGTCGCCTGGTCTTGCATCGGGCGACCGGACGACTGGCCTGCCAGCGCCCCAATGCCCCTATTTATTCAATGCCCGCACTGTGAAGCTCGGAAAACCCCGGGGCGATCGCCCAGCTCACCAGCGTCCGTCGCCAGCACCTTCCGAGACCGGCGCAACTGTCCGCCCTGAGCGTGGTGCTGCGACTTCGCCTCTCAAGAATTCGCAGCTGCCGGTCCCCATGAAGGACACCCAAGCACGAACCTCGGGAACCCAGGGCAGCGCGATTCTGGCGATGATCGTGGGTCGGCCGACGACGCGCGCAGCGCCCCACACCGCGGGGTCCGACGGGCTCGTGCGCCAGCCCACCAGCCGGGCCGCGCGAGGTCCGCAACGCAAGGCGTCGCTGACACGATGAGTTCGAGGAGCCCCCCGGGTCGGCGCGGCTGACAGGAACGTCACAGCCGGCGCTCAAATCTTCCCGGGCCGGGGCAATCGAGACAACCGAGCGACCGAAGGGCGGCAAATTTTGCAGCGCCGCTGGCCTCGAGTGCGCGTGCGCGGGTTGCAAAAACTGATAACACCCGCCCCGCTATGGACCTGTCTGACGCCACGCTGCAGGCGCTGCGCTTCGAAGAAGTGCGCATCGCGCTCGCCAGTCGCACCCGCACTGACGCGGGAAAAGCGCGCGCCCTGGTCCGGGCCTTTCTTCCGGGTCGGGCCGAAGTGCTCGAGTCGCTGGCGCTGACCGCCGAGGCGCGGATTCTTCGCACCGAGCCGCTGCTGCTTCCGTTGGGAGGGCTGACTGAAATCCGGCCTTCCCTCGAGCGGGCGTCGAAAGGCGCCCTGCTCGAGCCCCGAGAATTGATGGCGGTAACCCAGGCGCTGTTCGCCTTCGAGCGAACCGCCGAAGCACTGCAGACGCGCAAAGAACGGCTGCCCGGACTGCACGCCATCGGCAAGGCCTTGCCGGACTACGAAGCGCTCGCTACCCGCCTCGAGCGCTCGATCGAGCCGAGCGGAGAGGTCTCGGATCGTGCCAGCCCCGCCCTCAAAGAGGCACGCGACCAATCGCGCGGTCTGCACCGGTCGATCAAAGCGAAGCTCGATCGACTGCTTCACGACGAGAAGTTCGCGGCCAACCTGCGCGAGAGCTACTTCAGCGTGCGCAACGAGCGGTACGTGGTGCCGGTGCTTGCCAGCTCTCGCGCCGAAATTCCGGGCATCGTCCACAACGCAAGCCAGTCGGGGCAGACCCTGTTCGTCGAGCCGACCGAGATGATCGGCATCGGCAACGATCTGGCGATCGCCCAATCACTGGTGCTCGAAGAAGAGCGCAAGGTCCTCGCCGAGCTGTCTTTCCAGGTCGGCAAAGCTGCGGGCCCTCTGGCCGCCGGAATCGAAGCCTCGGCGCGTCTCGATGAGCTCGAAGCCGCGGCGAGCTTGTGCGAGGCCCTCAACGCTTCGCCGCCCGATCTGCAAGCCGCCGACGGCCCGCTCGAGCTCAAGGGCTTGCGCCACCCGCTGCTGGTCCTCAAAGGCCAGGACGTAGTCGCCAACGATCTCGAGCTTCACGAAGAGACCCGCGCCCTGGTCGTCTCGGGCCCCAACGCGGGGGGCAAGACCGTGACGCTGACCGCGGTCGGGCTGTCTGCCTTGATGGTGCGATCGGGGCTTCCGATCGCCGCGGACCCCGGCTCGAAGCTTCCGCTTTTCAATTCGGTCCACTCGGCGATCGGAGACGCGCAGGACCTTCAGGCCGGCCTGTCGACGTTCAGCGCCCACGTGTCGATGTTGCGCGACATCTGCAAAGTGTCGCGCCGCGGCAGCCTGGTGCTCGTCGACGAGATCGCCGCCGACACCGACCCCCGCGAAGGCGCGGCCATCGCCGTGGCCGTGCTCGAAGATCTGCTCGAGCGCGGAGCGATGGTCCTCGTCACCACCCACCTCGAAGAGCTCAAAGCGCTCGCCCACCTCGACCCCCGGTTCGTCAACGCGCGGGTGGGCTTCGATTCGCGAAAGATGGCGCCCACCTATCGGCTGCAGCTGGGCTCGGCTGGCGCTTCTTCGGCGATCGACATCGCCCGCCGCATGGGGCTGCCCGAGACGATCTGCGTGCGCGCCACATCGCTCGCGCAGAACGCGGGCGGGGCGTTGTCGAAGGCGTTGTCTGCCGCCGAAGACGAGCGGCGCAAATATTTTGAAGCCCGTGAGAGCGCCGCCAGCGACGCCGCCGAAGCGAAGACTCTGCGTGAGCAACTTCAAGTCGAGCGCGCCGAATTTGCCCGGACCCGCAAAGAAGACGAGCTCAAGTTCCGCACCGCGCTCAAGGCCGAGCTCGAGTTTGCCCGCGCCCAGCTTCGAGACCTGCAGACCACGCTGGCCGCCAACGAGTCGCCCAAAGCGGCGCAGAAGGCGGGCGCCGAGCTCACCGAGCGGATCAACGAGCAGACGGTCGCCGAACGCACGGCGAGGCAAGAGCTGTCGGGCGCCCCGCCGCCGGGTCCCCTCGAGCTGAAGGTCGGATCCCGCGCCCATCACAAAGGCTTCGATGCCGATGTCGAGATTCTCGAGCTCGACGAGACCCACGCCCTGGTGGCCGCCGGAGCGCTGAAGACCCGCGTCGCGCTCGACCAACTGGGAGCTCCGACGAAGAGCAAGCTGACCAAGGCGTTTCCGACCAACGCTGCCACCAAACAACAGGCCCAGCTCGAGAAGGCCGGGAAAGCAGCCGCGGGGACTCCGATTCAGGCCAGCCCCCGGGTCGACGTCCGGGGGATGCGCGGCGATGAGATGGTCCGCGAGGTCGAGCAATTCCTCGATCGCACTTCCCGCACCGGCGACGACGCGGCGATCGTCCTGCACGGGCACGGTACCGGAGCGCTGAAGTCGATGCTGCGCGACTACCTCAAGCAGTCGCCGTACGTGAAGACGTTCCGCCCTGGCGAATCGCACGAGGGCGGCGACGGTGTCACCGTGGTGATGTTGCGCTGATCAGCGCCGACTGCGGCCGCCGCTCTTCTTTCCGCCGAAGCCACCCTTCGGCTTCTTCTTCTTTCCGCCGGGGCCGCCGCCGCCCCCGCCCCCGCCCGAAGGCCGGCCGTGAGACGACTTTTTCCCACCGCCCGCCGCGGCGCGAAGCTTCTCGAAGCCGCGGCGCGCTCCGCCGGACCCTGCGCGCGGACGATCTGAGCCCTTGCGCTCTTCGCCCTCGCCCCCTTTGCGCGGCCCGATCGCCAGAGGCGTGAGCAGCTCGAGGTCCACCTGTCGGCGCTTGAAGTTGATCGA
>JAYVCD010000090.1:0-19721 GCA_043750125.1 Archangiaceae bacterium
TCCTCGGCCGGGTGGACAGCCAGGTGAAGATTCGCGGTCTGCGCATCGAGCTGGGGGAAATCGTGACCACCCTCGAAGCGCATCCAGGCGTGCGCGAAGCGGTGGTGATCGCCGATCGCGAAGGAATCGACCGGCGGCTCGTGGCGTATGTGGTCCCTGCGTCGAGTTTTCCACCGACGAGCTTTGAGCTGCGCGATCACCTGCGCCGGAAGCTTCCCGACTACATGATCCCCGCCGTCTTCGTGACGCTGCAGGCGCTTCCGTTGACCGCGGGCGGCAAGATCGACAGGCGGTCGCTGCCTGCGCCCGACACGGATCGTCCCGATCTGGCCCAGCCGTTCGTCGCGCCGCGCACGGTCGCCGAAGATTGGGTGGCGAAAGTGTGGGTCGAAGTGCTCGGCGTCGAGCGGGTCGGTGTGGACGACGACTTCTTCGAGCTGGGCGGTCACTCTTTGCGCGCAACCCAGCTCGTCTCCCGAATTCGCGAGCGGCTGCGGGTCGAGCTGCCGCTGCGCAGCCTGTTTCAGCGCCCCACCGTGGCCGGAATCGTCGACGAGCTTGCCGCGCGCGCGGGCGGGAAGGACGCGCTCGAGGAAATCGCACTTGCCGTCCGCGAAGTCGAAGGCCTGTCCGACGAAGAGGTCAGCAGGCTGCTCGAGCAAGGCTGACCTTTGCTAAAGAGCGTCCATGGTGCGTCGTGAAGACTCAGAGCCAGCGGGAGCGCGAGCGACCGAAAGGGCGCAGTCACGCTGCACTTCACCAGCGGGCGAAAATCCCGTCCGGGTAATCGCCGGAGAGCCCGGTAGCAGGCCACCACCTGAAGCAGAGATGCCGACTGGTGAAGCGTGGCGTCAAGAGCCGCTGGCTGAGGTCGAGGTGTACGGCGTGGAACGCATGCTCACCGAGGTGCAGGAAGCGCTGAAGGAAGGACGGTACCGGGCACCTGCTGTGCTGCGCCGGTACATCTCGAAGGCAGATGGGAAGAAGCGCCCGCTGGGCATTCCGACGGTGCGGGACAGGGTGGTGCAAGCGGCGGTGAAGCTGATTCTGGAGCCGGTATTCGAAGCGGACTTCAAAGAGTCCTCTTATGGATTCCGGCGCGAAGCGCAGCGCCACGGGCGCGCTGGAGAAACTGCGGGTAGAAGGCGCGCGAGGCGGAAACCACGTCCTCGACGCCGACATCCGCGATTACTTCGGCAGCATCAACCACGACCCGTTGCTGAAGTTGGTGGCGCGACGAGTCGTAGACCGAAAGGTGCTGAAGCTGGTGCGGCCGTGGCTGCGTGCGGGTGTGCTGGACGACGGAAAGCTGACGACACCGACGGTGGGTACGCCACAGGGTGGAGTCATCTTCGAGCACCACGGACTTGTCCGACTCAAAGGCCAAATCCACTATCCGGAGGCTGTGTAATGCGACCAACCGAAACTCCACCGGTAAGCCGTATGCGGGAAATCCGCACGTACGGTTTGAACGGGGGTCTTGCCTCAAACTTCAGGTCTTTCAACCCGCTGTAAGAGGCAAGATCTACCCATGCCGCTTCAAGCCCTGCTCGAATGGAACACGCTGGTCGGTGAGATTTACGGAACAGAAGACAAGTCACTCTTCTATTACTCGCTGGTCAAGATGCAGAAGCCCGAGAACATTCTCGAGCTGGGCACCGGGCTTGGAGTGTCCGCCTTCTGGATGGCTCAGGCGGTCAAAGAGAACCGCGTCGGTCACGTCTTTACCGTCGACAACGGTGAGCAGTGGAACGACGCGGTCGAGCTCTACGGGGTCAAGACCAAGAGCGCGCTGGCGTACTTCGAGCGGCTGAAAGCCAACCCGCGTTTTGTCCCGGTTTTCTTTTCGGCCCCGGACCAGCCGGCCGACTACTTCAGCGCGATGGACCGCGCGACGGCGCTGTTGGGGATCACCGAGCAACTCACGCTGCTGAAGGGCTCGGTGTCGCTGCTCGACACCAAAGAAGTGACCGCGCAAACCGAGCCGCTGCTTGCGCCTGTCCTCAGCCGGCCGATCGACTTGTTGTTTGCCGACATCTACCACGGCCCCTGGGCCTGCCTGTCGTTGCTCGCGAAGTACCTGCCGTTGATGGCCGAATACGGGTCCATCTTCATCGATTCGGCACCGACCCAGCTCGTCGCCTACCTGGCGCTCGAGCAGGTGATCGGGCAGCTCAATGCTGGCAAGGTTCCGGCGTTTTTCAACGCGGGCACCACCGAAGCGCAGCAGGCGCGCCTGGTGAAGTTGATTGCGTCGCGGCGCTTCACGCTGGTTCCGCTGGTCGAGAAGAAGAACCGCGACCAGAACGGGTTCGCCTGGATCCGGATCGAGCCGGTCAACATCTTGCCGTACCCGTTGAGCGCGATGCGGGGGCTCGCAGAAGACCAGCCGCGACTGAGCGTTCCGGGGCACGCGATCGAAACCGCGATGCGCACCGGCCTCGCCGGGCCGATGATCAAATAACCGCTCGGCGGGACGAGGTCGGCCGCTGTTAGGCTGGCCGCTCTTGGTCCGACTTCTATTCAAGACTTCCGGGCGGCTAATCGTATTGGCAGCGTTGGCGTCGGTCGTCGCGGGCGCCAGCACCACCTTGTTGATTGCGACCATCAACGGCACGCTGCGCAGTCAACAGGGGCCCAATTGGTTTGTCTTTCTGGGGCTGTGCCTGACGATGTTCGTGATGGAAATGGTCAGCCGCGTGCTGCTCATTCGGCTCTCGCAGCGGTGCCTGTTTCAGATGAGAACCCACCTGTCTGAGCAGCTGCTCGCAGCCCCTTTGAGCAAGCTCGAAGAGGTCGGGCCGAACCATGTTTTTTATCTGCTCGGCAGCAGCATCAACGAGATCCTCACTGCGATCATGAATTTCCCCGCGGTGCTCACCCATGCAGCGGTGATCCTCGGGGGCCTGGTTTACGTCTTCGTGCTCTGGCCTCCGGCGGGATTCGTGATTGTCGTGACTGGGGTAGGGGCGGTGACCATTTCTCGTCGGCTTCACCGCCGGGGGCTGCGAGACCTGTTCAGCCACAGCCACCAGGAACAAGAGGTGTTCAATCTTTTCCGCGGGATGGTCGACGGCGCCAAAGAGCTGAAGCTGCACCGGGCGCGGCGGGACGAATTTCGTGACCTTCTGGCCAATGTGATGAACGCGCTGCGTCTGGGGCAGACCCGGTCGATGAGCATTCTGGCCACCTCGCAGGCCTGGGGCGGGTCGTTCGTTTTCTTCATGCTCGGGTTTGGCCTGTACGCGCTGCCCAAGGTCTCGGATACGGGCTGGGGCGTGCTGGGCGGCTATGTGCTCGCCTGCCTCTTCCTCGCGCCGTCCACGGGCATCGTGCTCAACGGGCTTTCGATGATCACCCGGGCGGGCCTGGCAATTCAGAAGCTCGAAAACCTGGGCCTCTCGCTTCCCAGGGAATCAGCTTCGAATGGCGAAGCGTTGATCGCGCCCTGGAAAAAGATTGATCTGGCGCAAGTCACCTACACCTACGGTCTGAAAGGTGAGTCGGCCTTCACGCTCGGCCCGCTCGAGCTGTCTTTGAACCGGGGCGAAGTGCTCTTCCTGATTGGCGGCAACGGAAGTGGAAAGTCGACCCTCGCCAAGTTGCTCACCGGTCTCTACGTGCCGAGCTCCGGAGTGCTTCGCGTCGATGGAAAGCCGATCCTCGACGCAAACCGTGAAGAGTACCGACAGCTGTTCTCGGCCGTGTTTTCAGATTTCTACCTCTTCGATCGTCTGCTGGGCTCGGTAAATCCGGGACTCGACGCGGCGGCAGCTGACTATCTGGCGCGACTCGAGCTGACTGCGAAGGTGACAGTCCAGGGCGGCCGATTCAGCACCCTGGCCCTTTCCCAGGGTCAGCGGAAGCGGCTCGCGTTGCTCTGCGCATTTCTGGAAAACCGCGACATCTACCTGTTCGATGAGTGGGCCGCCGACCAGGACCCCGAGTTCAAGAAGATCTTCTATCTGGGTCTGATCCCCGATCTGAAGAAGCTGGGAAAGACGGTGGTGGTGATCACCCACGACGATCGCTACTTCGCTTGCTGCGACCGGATCATCAAGCTCGAAAGCGGGCATTCCACCAGCTACGCCGCAGCGGCGACCTCGGTATAAACTCAAGGGAAATGGGCAACGGCAGTCACTCGTTCGAGCGCGCAGCACTGCTCGACAAGATGTTGAAGAGAAAGGGAAGCATCGTCTCTGCGCGACCGCCCCTGTCACCGCGAGAACCGGGACTGCACTCGCCGTTGTCCTTTGCGCAGCAGCGAATCTGGTTCTTCGAGCAGCTCGAGCCCGGAACTGCGATTTACCACCTGCCCAGCCTCGACCGATTGCGGGGCGCTCTCGACCTGGTGATCCTCGAACGCAGCCTCAATGAGATTGTTCGCCGACATGAAGGTTTGCGGACCACGTTTCCTTCCGTCGACGGACAGCCGGTGCAGTGGGTCTCGGCGCCCTCGGCGATCCCCTTCACGGTCCTCGATCTCTCGAGCTTGCCGGCCGAGCGACGCGATCGCGCAGCGAAGGATGCAGTCACTGAGGAAAACCGACGCCCTTTCGACCTCTCGCGAGGGCCTTTGCTGCGGGCGACCGTGTTGCGCCTGGCTGCAGACGATCACCTGCTGTTGCTCGTCGTCCACCACATCGTGTTCGACGGCTGGTCGTCCGGCATTCTGTGGAACGAGCTCACCGCGCTCTACACCGCGTTCTCGCAAGGACAGAGCTCACCGCTGCCCGAGCTCGCGATTCAGTACCCGGACTTCGCGACGTGGCAGCGAAGTTGGTTGGTCGGCAAGCCCCTCGAGGGGCAGCTGGGGTACTGGAAAGAGCGGCTCGCAGGCGCACTGCCCCGACTCGAAGTGCCTTCGGATCTTCCGCGGCCGGCGACGCCTTCGTATCGAGGCGGGTCCGCCGAGCGCGTTCTGTCTGGGTCGGTCTTTCAGGGGCTGCAGCTGCTGAGTCGGGGCGAGGGCGCGACCCAGTTCATGGTGATGCTCGCGGCCTTCGAGCTGCTGCTCCACCGCCACACGGGCCAGGAAGATCTGGTGATCGGGGCCCCGGTCGCCAATCGCAACCAGCGGGAAATCGAGCCGGTGATTGGGTTCTTCGTCAACACCCTGGTGCTGCGAACAGATCTCTCGGGCAACCCCACCTTCCGTGAGCTGCTCAGTCGAGTGCGCGGGGCCTCGCTGGGCGGCTACGACCACCAGGACCTCCCGTTCGACAAGCTGGTCGAAGAGCTCAACCCCGATCGCACCCCCGGTGAGAACCCGCTGGTCGATGTGTTGGTGAACCACTACGTCAACGATGCGCAGGGCGTTGCGTTCGCGGGCATCACCCGACTGCCGCAGCCTCCGCCCGACGAAGAATCGAAGTTCAAGCTCAGTGTGCATCTGCTGCTCGAGGGGGACCAACTGAGGGTGGTCTGGGTCTATCGGGAGGACATTTTCTCTGCGACGCAGATCGATGTGCTGATGGATCAGTACGTTCACCTCGTCGAGCAGGCCGTGCAGGACCCCGGGAAATTGATTGGGGACTACAGCCTGGTGACCCCCTCGGCGCGGGCGGTGCTGCCTGACCCGACCCAAGCCTTCGATGAGCCACGGCACGAACCGATTCCGGCGCAGGTCGCAGCTGTTGCCGCGCGGTACCCCGACGTGCCTGCGCTTCGCTTCGGCGGAAAGGAGCTCAGCTACGCCCAGTTTGCCCAGCGCATTGATCAGCTGGCGCATGCACTGCTCGCGCGCGGTGCGTCGCGCGGTGGGACCGTGGCGATCCTCGGGCCGCGCAGTGCGGGCCAGGTCATTGCGATGGCCGCGGTGCTGCGCGCGGGTGGAGTGCTGCTCACCGTCGACCCGAAGTACCCGCCCGAACGGCAAAGCCTGATGCTGCGCGAAGCGGTCGCGACCCATGTCGTGTACGTGGGAAACCGGCGCCCCGAAGACGCCTGGCTCGATCAGAGCAAGCTGCCGGTGCTCGAGCTCGAGCTCGAAGGAACGGTCGGCCCAGGTGAGGACCTGACCCTCGCTGGAAAACCACTGCCCGACCTTTCCCCCGACGACTCGGCCTATGTGTTTTTTACCTCGGGGACGACAGGCGTGCCCAAGGCGGTTCGCGGCCTGCACAAGGGCCTGTCCCACTTCGTCGATTGGCAGCGCGAGACCTTCGCGATCGGGCCCGGAGATCGTTCCGCGCAGCTGACCGGGCTGTCTTTCGACGTGCTCCTGCGCGACGTTTTCACCCCCCTGGCCAGTGGCGCGACTCTGTGCCTGCCCGAAGAAGAGGAGCTGAGCCCCGAAACGCTGGGCTGGCTCGACCGCGAGGGAATCACGCTGCTGCACAGCGTCCCTTCGCTGCTGCAGTCCTGGCTGACTTCGCCCGCTCACACAGTGACTCTCGCCCGGCTGCGGTGGATCTTCTCAGCCGGCGAGCCGCTGACCCAGACGCTCGTTCGACGCTGGCGGAAGGCCTTTCCTGGCCCGGGGGGCATCGCCAACTTCTACGGTCCAACCGAGACTTCGCTTGCGAAATTCTGCTACCGCGTTCCGAACGATCCCTTGCCCGGCGCGCAGCCGGTGGGCCGACCCCTTCCCCAGACTCAAGGGTTGGTCTTGAACCGCGCCGGTCAGCTGTGCGGAGTGGGCGAGCCGGGAGACGTTGCGATTCGAACTCCTTTCCGCACTGCCGGATACGCCAACTCGCTCGAAGAGACGCGCCGGCGATTCGTGCAGAACCCCTTTCGTTCCCAACTGGGCGACTTGCTGTATCTGACCGGTGATCGCGGGCGTTACCGTCCTGACGGGTTGCTCGAGCTGCTGGGGCGCAATGACGATCAGGTGAAAATCCGCGGCATTCGCATCGAGCCCGCAGAGCTCGAGGCCGCGTTGCTGGGTCACCCGGACGTTCGGGCCGCAGCGGTGGTCGCCCGAGAAGACAGCCCGGGCGACAAACGCCTGGTCGCGTACCTGGTCCCCGCTGAAGGAGCCGGCGTTTCGCTGACCGAGGTCCGCGCGTTCCTGTCCCAACGGTTGCCCGAGCACTTGGTTCCTTCGGCGATCGTCGTGATCTCCGCGCTGCCGTTGACCCCTAACGGGAAGCTCGATCGAAAGGCGTTGCCCGCGCCGAGCGCTGCCCCGGCCGCCTCAGCGCTCGACCGTTCGCCGCGCACTGAGGACGAAGAGGTATTGGTGGCGCTGTGGGCCCAGGTGCTCGACGCAACCGAAGTGGGCGTGCACGACAGCTTCTTCGCACTCGGCGGTCATTCGCTGCTCGCGATCCGAATGGTCGCCCGCATTCGCGAAATCTTCCGGGTGAACTTCGGGGTGCGCGACCTGTTTGCCGCTCCCACCGTGGCTGGAGTCGCCCGGCGGATGAAAGTGCTCGGCCGCCTGGGTCGAGGAGAGCAACCGCCCCTCGCGATTCGACCCCCGGGCGAGTTGTTGCGTGCGTCTTTCTCGCAAGAGACCACCTGGCGCAACGTTCAGCTGTCGCCCACTTCCCCCCACTTCAATTGTCTGCTGGCCTGGAGGTTCCGGGGACCGCTGGACGTGGCGGTGCTCGAGCGGAGCATCAACGAGATCATCAGGCGCCACGACTCCCTTCGAACGACCTTCGAATGTGTCGGCGAGGCTTTGATGGCCCGCATTGCGCCGCACCTGGGTTGCTCGTTGCCCGTGGTCGACCTGGAATCGCGGGCGGACGGCGAGGCGACTTTCCAACGGCTCGTGACCGAAGACTGCCAACGCCTGTTCGACCTGCCGTCGCGCGCGCCCCCCTACCGTTCGACCCTTTATCGGCTCGCTGGGGACCACCATCTGTTCACCGCGATCTTCCACCACATCATCTGTGATGGATCCTCGCTGGGGCTGTTCTCTGAAGAGCTGGGCGAGCTCTATCCGGCATTCGCCGCCGGACGAGCTTCGCCGCTGTCCGAGCTGCCTTTTCAGTTCACCGACTTCGCTCACTGGCAACGAACCTACCTGGACGCCGCGGCGCTCGAGCTTCGCCTGACCGCGTGGCGAAAACGGCTGGCCGGTTGTCCCAATCTGAAGCTCCCGACCGACCGGCCCCGCCTGGCCACGGGTGCGCTGAGCGCTCGACAGCAATCATTTCGGCTCACCGACGAGCTTGCGCTGGGCCTCGAGGAAGTCAGCCTTCGCCAAGCGAGCACTCAGTTCATCACACTGCTGGCGGTGTTTGCCGTCCTGCTGCGCCACCTGACCCAGCAACAAGATCTCTTCATGGGCGCCTGGGCGAGCACCCGTCGCGCCGAGGTCGAGCGGGTCTTCGGAATGTTCATCACCCTCTCGCCGCTGCGCATCGATGCTTCGGGCGACCCGACCTTTGCCGAACTGCTCGCTCGGGTCCGCGACACCGTGCTCGAAGCCAACGACGATCGCGAGGTGCCCACCTGGCAGGCGATTCCCTCCGGGCTCGAAACCTCACTCACTTTGAACAATGCCTTCGAAGGCGTTTCGCTCAACACCCGGTGGGGTCCAGAGCTCACCGCCGAGAAGGTGGTCCCCGACACGGGACACCGCGGGCTGCGCACCGACCTGCAATGGACGGCTGACTTCTCGGACGCCGGGACCCAGGTGTCGCTGGTGTACTCCTCGCTGTTCGACGAGGCGACGATCGCCCGTTGGCTCGGCCAGTATCGCGCGCTCGCAGCCCTGTGCTTTGCGCAGCCTGAAAGTCCGCTCTCGGTGCTCCTCGATCGGCTCACCGCTTCCCCATGAGCACGGATCCCAATAGTCGGGGCAGGCGCTGCTGATGATCGAGACGGTCGACGGGCTTTTTCGAGAGTCGGTCAGGCACTTTCCTGATCGCATTTTTCTTCGGCATCTGACCGCCCACGGCACCACCTCCATCACCTACGCCCAGGCGGCGGTGCGGGTAGCGGGCAGCGTTCGAAGGCTTGCCGATGCGGGCCTGGCACCGGGCTCGCGCGCCGTGGCCTGCGCCGATGCGATGGTCGACTCGGTCTTCTTGTTCATCGCCTGTGCCCACGCGGGCGTGGTGTTGGCTCCGCTGTCCCCCAGCTCTTCAATCGAGATGGTTCGAAGTCTGCAACACCACGTCGATGCCCGAGCCGTCTTCGCCAGCGCCCCTGACGTTCCGCGGCTGAGCGCAGCAGGGCTGGCGCCGACCGCGCTGGGGCCGCCCCTGGAATTTGAGCTCGATCTGCCCGCGGCCCTGAAGCTGCTCGAGCAGGCAGGGCAGGGGCACTCGGCGGACTCGGTCTACATGCTCCAGCCCACGTCCGGCACCACCGCCCAGCCCAAGCTGGTGATTCGTTCCCACCGCGCCTTCAGTCGGGCCGCGCGAATGCTTTCGGGAAACCTCTTCGCCGCCGACGCGCCCGCCCAGCGGGTGCTGATGGTCGCCGCCCTCACCCACGGAATGGGGCAGTACCTGCTCTCGATCGGGTTGACGCTGGCGGCCGAGTTCTGCGTTCCCGAGAAGAGCGACACCGCGGCCTCACTGCCTCAAGTGCGGCAGCTCGACCCGACCTACATCGTGCTCACCCCTCGGGTGCTTCGCTCGTTCGTCGATCAGCAGGCGGCCCTCGAAGGTCCCACCCCTTCGCGGCCCCTGTTCGGTCCGGGCGCGCGCTTGCTCAACATCGGCGGCGCCGAGTGCGATCCCGTTCTGATGCGCAGGGTCTCGGCGCAGGGCCTGGAGGTCAAGGTCGCTTACGGGGCGAGCGAGATCTCAGTGGTATCGATTACCGAGCCGGGCCAATGGAAGGAAGGATCTGCCGGAAAGATTCTCCCCGACGTCGAGCTGAAGATCGCCGACGACGGAGAGTTGTTGGCGAAGACTCCGGTGATGATGGTCGGCTACCACGGAGCGCAGGCCCTCACCGAGCAGGCGTTTACTGCCGATGGCTTCTACCAAACCGGGGACTTCGCCGAGATTACCGAGGACGGCGAGCTGCGGATCCTCGGACGCAAGCGTGACGTCTTCAACACCTTCGACGGCTCGAACATCTTCCCCGGTCGAATCGAGACGATGATCGAGACCCTTCCCTGGGTATCCCAGGCGGTCCTGGTGGGCGATCAACGGCCGTTTCTGACTGCGCTGCTGGTGATCAAAGACTCGACCCAGGCGGGCGACGCGCGGCGATTGGGTCAGCTCGACGAGCAGAAATTCGCCTCCCTCTACTCGCGCGCCTATTCGGACCTGGCCCCGATCAACGCTTCGAACGAAGCAAACGAACGGGTACTCCGGGTCGTGCTGTTTGATCGCGCGATGGCTTCCGAGCTGTACGCGATCGTCGGGCACGGAAAGACGAAAAGGGACCGGGCGAAAATCGTGCAGGCCTATGCCGGCTCGATCTCCGAGCTCTATCCGACGGGCAAGCCCGCTTAGGCCGAAATTTCAGAATGTCACAGCGGCCCTTCGCCGCCGGCCAGCCGACGGGTACGAACCGCGGCAGCCGCCAACGCCACCTCTCGAACCGTCCGGGAACCGGGATCGAGGACCTGGGTGGGCGCGATCAGCGAATCGACCACCGCGTCCGACGAACCGGGCGCGATCCATGAGTCCACCGCAGTGACTTCTGCGAAGGCCCGGGGCTGCAGAGGCTGCCCCAGCCTCGTCGCGCAGCAGGCCAGTGCCAAAACTTTGGCGCCGATCGCCGGACCCAGGGCCGGTCGGAGCACCACCGCTCCTGTGGCACGTGCCTGGTCGACCACCGATCGGCTGACGGGGGTTCGGCCGCAAAGGACGACGGTGTCGCGCGGACCCACGGTGCCTGTCCACCCCGCGCCGGACACGGCGACGATTACCTTCGGCGATGCAGGGCAGGGCGTCCCCGATTGCGAGGTCACGCCCCGCTCACGCAGACGCCATTGGACAGAAGCGCGAGTCTCTTCATCGAGATCGCCCAGCCACACCAACTGGCCGTCGGCCGCGCAGGCCGCAGCCAGATCGGCGGTGGCATCGGCGCACAATGCGTCGAACGGGTAGGCGAGCCGCAGCTCGGCTTTGGGCTCGACGGCCAGGTTAAGTCGGGGGTCGATCAGCAGCACATTGATCAGGCGATCCTGCTTGGCCGCTTCAGCCGACAGTGCAGTGACCGGCAGCGTCAACCCGACATAGTCGCCCGTTTCCCAAGGCAGCGGAGCGGCGAAGGGGAACGTCGCTGCCGCGACGAGGTGCAGCACGCTGGGCTTGTGTCGCTTTTCGGAACGGACGAACAACGACTCGACAGCTGTGGACAAATCGACCCGGCTGTCCCGTTCGATGCCCAGAGCGACCCTTTCGACCACCCCTTGGGGAACTGCGCCGATTGAAGAGGGGGGGGTCTGCTCGCAAAGCGCGTCGACCAGCGCCTCGGGCAGCGCGTTCTTCGAAATCAGGTTGCGCGCGTTGACTTCGGCCCCCACCAACCGGAGCAGCTCGCGGGGGGAACGGCCCCGCTGCTTTGCGACCCGAACCAGGTTGGCCACGTGACGCGAATGCAGGCGGGCCGTGCCCGAAACGAAATGGGTGGGGTCATTGCCCCTTTCGGCGAACAACGAACGCGACATCTCACCCATTGAGAGGATGGTGTCGCGATCGACCTGAAGCTCGTGGCCCAGACGCTGAAGCAACAACAGCAGCTGTTCGGTGGGTGGATTTCCGGTCGCGCGGCCGATGCCCTGCAACGAGCTGTCGACCAAAGTCGCCCCGGCTTCGATTGCCGCGAGGCTGTTGGCCACGGCGAGGCCGATGTTGTTGTGGGCATGGAGGCCGACGGTCATTCCGCTCGCGTCTCTCACCGCTCGAACGTATTCCCGGACTTCGCTGGTGGTCATTCCTCCGGCGGAATCCACGATGTAGAACCAGTCGGCTCCGCGTTTGGCGGCGTCCGCGGCGCCTGCCGCGACCTCGCTGACCGACAGCGTGTACGTCTGCATCAAGTTGAGCGAGACGATCAGCCCTTGAGACTTGGCTTCGTCGATGTATTCGGGGCAGAGGGTGAAGCCGTCATCGGGCCACAGCGCGAGCCGGACGAAGCCCATGCCATACTTGCTCAGCTTGCGAATTTCCTGGGCCGGAGTGAAGCCTCGCCCTGTTCCCAGCAGCACTCCCCAGATGGCGTTCTTCACCACCGCCTGCGCGGCTTCCATGTGGGCCTGGTCGTCGGCGGTCGCGCGTACTTTCGGGCGGAAGGGCGGCTGATGGTACTGCTCAGAGCCGATGCCGTGGCTGTGGCAGACCTCGATGTACTTCACCCCCGCCGCGTCCAGCATTCCCGCGATGTACGCGGTGTCTTCAGCGGTGAATTGAGAAAGGATCTCGTAGCTGCCGTCGCGAAGAGTGGTCTCGAAAAGATGAACCGGTTCGCTCATGAATTACCGAGCCTAACGCGGGCGGATTGCCGCGCGAAAGTATTGGGCGCTCGGCGCCGACTGACTGACTGCTTTTTCAGGTGGGTGTTGCGGCTACAGGAATGAAGGTCGATCGCCGAGCGCTGATCACCAGCGAGGACGCGCTGCGCAGCGTGATTCCACCCAGCTGGCCCCCGTAGTTGTACAGCCCGACCGACAGAGATTCCCCATTGGGCAGGCGCCGGGGCCGGTAGAAATCCTGGAGCACCCAGTTGGGGTCGGACCAGATCTCTTCCATCCGCTTCGACCATTCGTCCGGGGGTGTCTCGCGGCCGATGACGACTCCGTGCGCCCCTCCGGACTGGCAAGGCTTGAGCAGCAGGCCTTCGCGCCGTGAGGTGGCGTCGGCGACGCTCAGCACGCCTCCCCGGCGTTCCTCTGAGCTGTAGGTGCGTGCGACGTGGTCGCTGAGCCATCGACGGTCCTCGTCCCCCAGGAAGCGGTCCGCACGGTGGATCCAGGACAGCAGGTGCTTGGACAGCGCGAGGTAACTTTTGACCGGTGAAATGTTGATCACGTCTCGGCGCTTGAACAGCTCGAGGGCCAATGGGTTCTGGAGCACCGCGGCGGTCGCTTCGGGGGCTCCGACGAAGTCGAACTTGGTGGCGAACTGGGTCTGGACGTACCGCTGAAATTGAAAGCCCAGGTAGAAGACGATGTCGCCCCACAGAATGTCGATCGGGGTTCCCCGAAGCCTCATTTGACCGGGCAAGATCTCGAGGTCCGCGGGGCGACCTTCGACGTAGCCCCACCCCAGCTCTTTGAAGGCGGGGCGCAGGGCCACCCGGACCGAACGCAACATCCGCGGCAGGGTGAAGATCCCGATTGTGGGATCCGAGCGGGGCCGCGCGGGCCGCTGACTCAAGTAGTGCCGTTGGAACGCTTGGGTCATCAGTCGGTAGAGGGAATAGACGTGCTCGGCGTCCTGGTTCAGCCCCTCACGCCCCAGGGCGCGTGACAGGTAGGTCACCGCGCGCAGATGCACGGTCGAGACTCCGACCGCGTTGATTTCGATGACCCGCAGCTCGCCGTCCTGGGTGAGCACGCAGTCCAGGCGTGAGAGGGGCAGCGGCATCGGGGTCGCGCGGTCGGCTTCGATCGCCGCGTCGAACATCGGGTTGCTCAGGTACTCGGGCCGCCGCGCCGGGCTTCGATAATATTCTTCAATCACCTTCCCGTAGAAGGCATCGAAGCGGGCCACCACTTCCCGGCAGCGCTCGAGCAGTTTTCCGTCGATCAGCTGCGGAGGGCCCAGCACCGTGGCCAGACCATCTGAGTTCAAGTACGGGCGGCCGGTGATGCGCCGCTGCACCCGCGACCAGCCGTCGGGGTCCCGCTGGAGGTCGGGGGTCAGCCGGATGTCGGGAATCTGCAGGTTGAACAGCGGCGTCATGGACACTCGAGGTTCGCGGGCAAGCAACCGATGCTGGCCGATTTCTCAAACGCTGGAAAGGTCTGCCTCAAAAGGCGCCCCAGCCAACGCGACCCGGGCAGGTGCTAGCCTGTGCTTGCCTCGTGACTCTGATCCGGATTCCAAAAACGTGGGAACTGCCGTCGTCGGCGGTCACTCCGGAACGGACCTACTTGAATCGCAGGCAGCTGATCGCTGGGCTCGGTTTGGCTGGCCTCAGTCCCTTGCTGGGAGGCTGCTACCTGACGGTAGAGCCGGACCCGAACAGCCTGCCGCCGAAGCCGCCTTCTGGATTTCTGGGCGACCTTTACCCCGCGCCGCGAAACTTCACGTTTCATCCGGATCGAGACCTTTCAAGCCAATACCAGGCGACCCATTTCAACAACTTCTACGAGTTCACGTCGAACAAGGGCAGCGTCTGGCGCACGGTCAACGACTTCGTCATTGCTCCGTGGACACTGGAAGTCAGCGGGCTGGTTCAAAAACCCCAGGTCTTCGATCTCGAGAAGTTGATCAGGTCGCTCTCGCTGGAAGAACGGCAGTACCGGTTTCGGTGCGTCGAAGCATGGTCGATGACCGTGCCGTGGACCGGGTTTTCGTTGTCTCGATTGCTGGGCCTGGTTCAGCCGCTGTCATCAGCGCGATTCGTGAGATTCATTTCGGCAGCCAATCCGGATCAGATGCCCGGGGTGGCCAACTTCAGCCACATGCCCTGGCCGTACTTCGAGGGACTTCGACTCGACGAGGCGATGAACGAGTTGACGCTGCTGGCCACCGGCATCTACGGAGCGCCCCTTCCGGCACAAAACGGCGCGCCGGTGCGGCTCGTGGTGCCCTGGAAGTACGGCTACAAGAGCATCAAGTCGATCGTGAAAATCGAGCTGGTCGCCGAGCAGCCTTCGTCGTTCTGGAGCCAGAGCAACCCCGCCGAGTATGATTTCTGGTCCAACGTGAACCCGAATGTTCCGCACCCGCGATGGTCCCAGGCCACTGAGCAGCTGATCGACGGCGGCCCGCGAATCGCGACCCAGCTCTACAATGGCTATGGGGATTCTGTCGCTGCGCTGTATGCCTGAAGCTGGCTCCCTTCACGCTTGTCTGCTGCGCAAGACCCTTCTGGTGGGCGCCGCCTGGGTGGGAATGGTCTTCCCGACCGGTGCGAGCGCGGGCGCCTGGATTCGCGAGCCGGGCCACTTCTTTGCGAAGGTAGGGGCGAACTTTTCATCGGCGTACGACCCGGTGAATGAGCCGGTCGGTCTCGAGCAGCAGGTGATGGCCTTTTCGCTGTTCGCGGAAGTCGGGCTTCCCTACCGAATGGACCTGGTGGTGGACGTTCCCTACGTGGTCGCGACGAATGGGTTCAGATCAGAGGCCCGTTACGACAACCACTCTTTCGGTGACGCCCACATTCAGCTCGACCGCGGGCTGTTTTCCCGGCTGCAGCTGACTGCCGCTCTGGACCTCAAGGTTCCGATGTACCGAACGCTGAGCGCGACCGCGACGACCGGACTGGTGGAGATCAACCACAAGATCTACCCCAGCTCGAGCTTCCCGGAAGTGGGCAACGGGACCGTCGAGCTGACCCCCAAGCTGCTCTACGGGAAGTCGTTCAACCCCCGTCCCCTCTGGTTCACCGCCGAGCTCGGGGCCCGACTGCGTTTTGGTGGGTTGGCGCAGGGGCTCTACGCTTCGGCCGGCTCGGGGGCGTGGGTCTGGCCCGAGCACCTGGCGTTGGCGCTGTACGGCAGCGTGGCCTACAACTTCAGTTCCCGAGCCTCCGCGCTCAGGCCGAGCGGGGAAGATGCCCAGTACGCGGTGTACTTCGGCGGCTCGGTGATCGTCTCGGGGGCCCCGTGGCTTCCCTGGCTCAAGATCTTCGGGTCGGCGGGAACCCTGTTGCTCGAGTCCAAATCCAAAACCGGAACCGATTTTGGAGTGGGCGTGGCCGTCGAGTACTGATCGGCGGCGTTGGGATGAGCTCCTAGTTTTCCTGCCACCAGTACTTCTTCCGGTCGAGCTTCTTGGGCTCGGACGGAGCTTTCTTCTTCACCGCCTTCTTGTCCGCCGCATCTGCGGGGCCCGCAATCGGTGCCACGTCGGGGCACTTGGGAGGCGGAAGGGGTTCGGGGCATTTGCAGACCGGGCCAGGCCCGGTGTTGGCAGGCTCGACCGAAGTGTTGGTCGAATCAGGACCATTGGACAGGGTGGTGGGCGTGCCGGCGACTTCCGCGCCCGGGGTCGTCTGCGCCGGGGCGCGGGTGCCTCCGGCCGGAGGAGCGCCATTCGCGGCCACCGCCGCCACAGGCGCAGCGCGGGCCACCGGAGGACGAACGGTCGGACGTTTCCTCAACCCGAGGAGGCGAAGGTCGCGCTCGAGCTCAGCCCAGGTCGGAGTAAAGCGAGGCACTGCCCACGAGCCAGATGCGAATGCGGCTGCGGGCAGAAGCAACGAGGCCAACAGCACCCCCGTCCCGAGTCGCCGCAGGAACAGCGGGTAGAGATTTGGATTCACGGGTCTTTGGGGGGCTGGGGACAACGGCTGAAAGATCATTATGCTTGAGGGTGCCGGTGAACGGAAGGATCAATGTTCTCAATGGCTCTCAAGGGTGGCTGGCATTGATGGGCTGCGGCTTCCTCACCGCGGCACGGATGCTGAGGATCACTTCTTTGGCCGCTGTCTGCTGCGCTCTCGAAATCCACGAGGTGGGCAGATTGATCTTCGGCTTCACCCGAATCTTGTAGGTGGCGTAGGTCCTCTTTCCGCCGTCAATCGCGACCAGGGTCCACGAGCCGTTGTTGAAGTCGTAGTCGCCCGACACCAACGACCATTCCCTCGTGTACTTCACGCCCGGCTCGACCTTGTGGATCGCAAGGGTGGTTCCGGTGAGGTTTGAAAAGGGAAAGGGCAAAGCCGCGGTGACCTGACATTTGACGGTCCACAGCCGGGCCTCGTCACCTTCGCGCGAGAGCTCGAGGCTCTTCGCGATGCGGGGCATCGTTTTGAAATAATCGGCGCAGCGTGAGACGACCGCCCACACCTCGGCGGCAGGAGCGTCGACGGTTCCTTCCGCGATGTGGGTGGGAATGTCGCTGTCCGGAAATGGCTGCTGGGAAATCTTGACCGTCTCTTCTTCACCAAACGAGGACGGGGCGGCCATCACGAAGACCAACGCGAGCCTGGCCCATTTGAAGTCCACGGCTTGTCTCTTAGCACCGGATTCCCGGTTCGAGCCTGAAGCGCGGCCTCGAGAAAAGAAGAAGGCCCGGCTCGCAGCTTTGCGCGAACCGGGCCTTCGAGCTTCGTGACGATTGTCGAAAGTTAGTTCGCCGTCTTCACGCGGGTGACGGTCTCAGCAGGCGAGACCGGGCACACCATCTCGAGCTGAAGCGTGACGGAGTGCGAGCTCGCCGAAGCGACCTGAACGACGCCGACCGAGGTGCACTGCACGTCGACGTGATCCCACATCTTGGCGTCGGCCTTCTGCACGGCCTTCAAGCGCTCGTTGGCCTGGGTGACCAGCGCGTCGCGGTGTTTTTCCATCGGCTCGACGCTCCAGATGATGTCCGGACCGATCGCCTGGCCCGACGACATCTCGAAGCCCGATTCGCTGCCCGCGTTGTACGGCGGGAGCGCGAGGACGTACTCACGCAGCGCCTTGAAGCAGGTGTTGGCAGCGGCGAAGCGCGCGTCGGGATCCTTGCCCGCGGTGTCGACGAAAATTTCCGCGTTCCCGCCCGTCTTCCAGCTCTTGTTGTCTTTGCTGCTCGGCACAGCGTAGTTGATGATCTTGAAGCCGCAGCCGGGGTTGCCACCGATCTTCTTCAGGTCGGCAAACGCGGTCTGCATCTGGGCCGCGGCCGAGTCGAACGTGCCGCCGTGGGCATTGATGCTGACCGGGGTGGTGCCGCGATCGGGGGCCACTTCGATGGCCGTCTGAATCCGCAGCTCGCGCTCACCGCGTCCGACCGAGATGCCGCTGCTGTTGTCGTACTGGCCGTAGACCTTCGGGCCCCCGAGGCCAACGCCACCGACCGAGGGAAGGAGTCCGGCGCCGCCAAACAGGCCGCAACCAGAGCCGGAGATTACGAACAGCAGAGAAAAAGCCAACTGGGGAAGCTTGGAAAGGGTCATGGGCGCGGACCATATGTTCGGTTCGCAAAACCACGGCGAAAATTAGACGCGTGTGCGGCCGCGCAATCTCGAAGTTTTCTTGATCTCGATCCTGAAGTTTGTCTTGCCCAGACGCTTCAGGTCGCCCCGAGCGTCTTCAACACCTCGAGCGCCTCGGTGACGTGGCGGGTCGCGTTGATCTGCGAATTGAAGACGTGGCGCACGGTGCCCTTCGGGTCGATGACGAAGGTTTCGCGGCCATCGACCAGGCCGAGGAATGAGGCCTTCACCCCGTACTGCTGGCGCACTTTTCCGCCTTCGTCGCTGACCAGCGTGAACGGCAAGCGGTTCTTGGTTGCGAAGGCTTTCTTCGAGGCGGTGCCCTGAGAGCTGATTCCCACCACCGTGGCTCCGGCCTTTTGAAACTCGTCGTAGGCATCGCGAAATGCGCAGGCTTCGGCGGTGCAACCGACGGTGTCGTCCTTCGGGTAGAAAAAAAGGATCACCGGCCCGCGGCCCCACAGCGTGCTCAACCGCACGGGGGTTCCGTCTTGATCAGTGAGATTGAAATCAGGTGCAGAGTCGCCGGTATGGATCGTCACGCGGGTGAGATGCGTGGGGGTGGCTTTGGTTGCGAAGAAGCGGTTGTTTCAATCGCCCGCGGCCAGGCGCACCTGTTCCCTCAGCCAACGATGGGCGGGCTCTGCCTGGCGAACGGGGTGCCAGACTTGATGCAGCAAAAGGGTGGCGGTCGGGATCTCGATGGGCCGCAGCATCAGCTCAAAACGTTCGGCGAACAGTCTGCCGACGCGCTCAGGCAGGGCGGCGAGCAGTTCGGTGTTCGCCAGAGTCCACGGGGTGGACAGATAGTGGGGGGTGAAGAGGACGACGTTGCGGCGGGTGCTGGACTTCCGTTCGAAGATCCCTTCGGTGCCCCCGCGCGGGGAGACATGCAGTTGGGGGCGGACGATCAGGCGCGAGAGCGGCTCTTTGAAAGCAGGGTGCCCCTTTCGTCCGGCGACCACGTAGCCCTCTTCGACCAGCAGCTGCCGCTTCAGGCCGCGCGGGACGCGATCCCCGGGTGAAAGATCAAAAGCCCCCAGGGTCAAGTCGAGCTCGCCCGATTCCAGCTCGCGCAATGGGAAGTCCCGCGACGGAGCGACGACTTTCAAGCTCAGCCCGGTGCAGCGCTGAAAGACTTTGGCAAGGCGGGGGATGACCAGCAGCTGGGCGTGGTCGCTTGCGGCGAGGACGAAGCCGCGCCGGGCGGTAAGGGGGTCGAAGCCTCCGGGTGCATCGAGGGCGTGTTCGAGCTGCCGCAGGGCTCCGGTGACCGGGCCGCGCAAAGATCTCGCCCGATCGGTCGGCAACATTCCTTCCCGGGACCTGACGAACAACGGGTCGTTGAGGGCCAGGCGCAAGCGGCTCAGCGCGTTGCTGACTGCGGGCTGAGACAGGTGGAGGCGAGTGGCCGCACGCCCGACGCTGGCCTCTTCGAACAGCGCGTCGAGCACCCGAAGCAGATTGAGATCCAATTGGGCTAAATTCACGTGGTGAATGTCGCACATCACGACGTTCAACGGCTGAATGGTGGGCAGCTGCGCATTGTCAGCCCATGACTCTTCGAGCGCTGCGGTTGCTGTCATTGGTCGTGATTGCCGTTTTCCCCTTCTCGTGCGCGTGGCTGCCGAAGTTGCCACCCGCGGACTTCGTGGCCGCAAAGGTCGCTACGACCCCGATGGAAATCTGCTGGCTCGAGACGGCGGGGACGCACGTCTCGGCGGGCTTAGGCGCGGCGGGGATCACCACCGGGGCTGCGT
>JAYVCD010000091.1:0-4877 GCA_043750125.1 Archangiaceae bacterium
GCGGTCTGGGCGGCGATCCGGCCGAACCCCCGACGAAAGGTCTTCAGCCCCAGAATGTCCCCGTACTGCTCGTCCTGGGCCTTGGCTTCTGCGGCGTCCTCGTCGCGGTAGAAAATCTGAAAGACGAGCTCGTCGCCGGGCTGCACTTCCATGCCCTTCGCGCGCGCAGCGCCGATGGTCAGTTGGTTGATCGCGTTGATCGGGTCAGAGACCTGGTCGACCACGTTGATCGCCTGGAAGATTTCGACCACGCCCTTCTCGGGCTCGAACTTCGCTTCCAGCGCACGGTCCTGCCCGAAGTGCTTCTTCGCCGCGGTCTGCATCGCGTCTTCGAGGGTCAGGATCAGAATCGCCTTGTCGATTCCTTTGTCCTTCGCGACCTGGGTGAGGACGTCGTCCAACTTCAAAGTGGCGGCTACTGGGGTCATGGCGGTGTACTTCCTCGGCTTTCAGGGCCTGTATGTGCACTTCGGGTACGGCAGGCTGCGTGCTTCAAAACTCGAACTCCAGGTTCGCTTTCGCGATGTCCTTCAGCGGGACGGCGAAGCTGCCCGCTCCTTCGACTTCGATCATCACCTTCTCGCCGTCGGCGGCCTTGAGCAGCCCGACGAAGTTCTTTCGGGGGGGCTCGAACAGCGGGCCGAAGGTCTTCACCTTCACTTTCTTCCCGACGGCTTTGACGAAGTGCTCCGGCCGGGTCAGGGGGCGGTTGAGGCCCGGGCTCGAGACCTCGAGGTTGTATTCATTGGGAATGAAGTCCTCGACCTCGAGCACCGTGTCGACCAGGTGGGACGCGCGGGTGCAGTCCTCGAGGCCGACTCCCCCCTCGGGCTTGTCGATGAACATCCGCAAGATAAAGCCCTCGCGCTCGCGCACGTACTCTACGTCGACGAGCTCGAGCCCTTCGGCGTCGAGCAACGGCGAGGCGAGCTCGCGAACCTTCTGTTCGATGTTCTGTTTGTCTAACGCCATGGAGAAGCTCAAAAAAAAGTGGGCCGGCGGCCCACTCTTCGAAACCGCCGAAAAATGTCGGCCCGCGTCTACTACATACACGCCAGAGGTGTAAACCCGCCGCATGATCCTCGCAGCCGCGCTTCAGATGACTTCGGGCGCCGAAAAACCGGCCAACCTCGCCACCGCCATTGGCCTGGTGCGCCGCGCCCACGCCCTGGGGGCCCGGTTCATCGGGCTTCCCGAGAACTTCTCGTGGATGGGGCCGGAAGCCGATCGCGCCGCGGCGGCCGAATCATTGGACGGCGCGACCCTCAGCGGCCTGGCCCAGCTTGCCCGCGAGCTGCAGATCACCCTGCTGGGAGGGTCGATTCTCGAAGCGGGTGCTCCGGGAGGACGGCTGTACAACACCAGCGTGCTGTTCGGGCCGGACGGCGGGCGGCTGGGCGTCTACCGGAAGATTCACCTCTTCGATGTCGAGGTGGGGGACGGGCAGACCTACCGGGAATCGGCGGCGGTCGCTCCGGGCACCCAGGTGGTGGTCGCCGACGCCCCCTTTGGGAAGGTCGGCTTGAGCGTCTGCTACGACCTTCGCTTTCCCGAGCTCTACCGGCAGTTGACGGCAGAGGGAGCGACCACCCTCACCGTCCCCGCCGCCTTTACCCTCGCCACCGGCAAGGACCACTGGGAAGTGCTGCTCCGGGCCCGTGCGATTGAAAACCAGGCCTACGTGCTGGCCCCGGCGCAGCAGGGTCGTCACCCCAAAGATCGAATGACCTGGGGGCACGCGATGATTGTCGACCCGTGGGGGTTGGTGACGGCGCGGGCCTCAGAAGGAGAAGGCATGGCCGTGGGTCCGATCGACGAAGCGCTGACCGCGCGAATCCGAAAGACGCTGCCCGCCCTCACCCACCGCCGGCTGTGACCTGGAAGCTGCCGATTGGGATCATCGCCAACGGAGGCGGCGGGGGAGGCGGAGGACCCGGGGGCCCCTGATCAGGACCTGGAGGAGGAGGAGGGGGCCCGGGGGGTGGCGCCAGGTTCTCGTCCGAGCCCGCCGGCCCGATCGTCTGCTCGATCACCTTCAGCCGGGCGTCGGTTTCGTTCCGGTGGCCGACTCGACGGATCAGCGAGACGACCCCGAGGACCAGGGTGGCGATGCCCCCGGTGAGAAGGACTCCGATCACGACCGAGGTGCCTGTGTCGTAGGGACCCGAAGCGAGGACCCCCGAGAAGAGAAACGTCCCCACCCCGCCCAGGGTCATCATCGCGATCGGAAAACCGAGCCCCGGCCGGGCGAGGATCAAGCGGCTTCGTTCGACTCCGAGCTCGCCGCGATCGACGGTCACCGCCGGAAGATCGGCCTGGGCCAACAGACGCGCGCGGTAGGGGGTGTCGTTCGATGCGTCGCTCGAGAGGCTCGCCGCACAGGTGGCCAGCAGCAGCGCCGTCAACATCGGCTCACCTCGAAAATCAGTGCGTGGTCCAGCGCGCCAGAATGCAGGTCACGTTGTCGTTGCCGCCATTGGCATTGGCGCTGTCGATCAACTGGCTGCAGGCGAGATTCAGGTCCTTGGTCTTGATCAAGATGTCCTGCATCGCAGGATCCGTCACCATTCCGGACAAGCCGTCACTGCAGAGCAGGAAGATGTCGCCGTCCTGAAGCTCGAGCCGACTCACATCGACCTGAACGTTGTCCTTCATGCCCAGGGCGCGGACGATCACGTTCTTGTGGGGGAAGGCCTCGACCTCTTCGGGCGTGAGCTTCTTCGCCTTGAGGTAATCGTTGAGCAGCGAGTGGTCTTCGGTGACCTGCTTGAGCACGCCGTTGCGGAAGAAGTAGACCCGGCTGTCCCCGACGTGAGCGACGACCGCGATCTTGTCGGCGAAGTGCACCGAGACGACGGTGGTGCCCATGCCTTTGTATTTCTGCTCGGTCGACGCCTTCTCGAAGATTCGCAAGTTCGCGAGCTTGATCCCCGTCGCGAGCCGGTTCTCATCGTAGTTGCGCGACTTGTCCATCTTGTACGGCCAGGTGGCGTCTTGATCGCGCGCGGTGATCTTGAAGAACTCGGCCAGCTCTTCGACGGCGATCTTCGAGGCAATTTCACCCGAAGAATGGCCGCCCATTCCATCCGCCACGACGAACAGCCGTTCGTCCGGGAGGAGGATGTAGTTGTCCTCGTTATGGTTTCGCTTCATCCCAACGTGGGAGAGGCCAAATACGTCGAGTCTCATGAGGGGAGCGCTGCTGGGGGCTTCGGCGGTGGCTGAGTTAAGCAACTGGGGTCTCTGCGGTCAAAGGAACTTCCATCGCCTCGAAGACCAATTGATCTCCTTCTACCGTTCCGCTGGCAAAGCTCGTGCCCGAAGGGAGCTCGAGCACCGAGTGGGCGCCCCAGTACACCGAAGAAATGCGCCACGGAACCATCGCACTGCAAACCTTGACCACCTTGAGCTGCTTGTCGAGAAAGACCGCGTCGATTGGAATCTTCATGAAGAAGGTGTGAATCGAGTTGCAAGGAGCGATGTGCAGACCCGCTCCGAAGGGGAGCTCCTTCTTTCCCATCAAACCCAGGAACCGTGACATGAAACTGCGGGCCACGTTTCCGTGCGAGGCGAGGACCTTCTCTCGGGTCTGATTGAGGACCTTGATTGCCACCGCGACAGCCTAAGCCACAACGCTTAGCCTTCGGGATGTGCTGAAACCGTTGTCGAAGCCTTTTCATCTGGTGCTGGTGTCGCCCCAGATCCCACCCAACACCGGAAACGTCGCTCGGCTGTGTGCCGTCACGGGCTGCAAGCTCGAGCTGGTCGAGCCGCTGGGCTTCTCGATTGCCGATAAGGATCTGAAGCGGGCGGGGCTGGACTACTGGGACAAGGTGTTCGTTGAGCTCCACCCTACCTACGAAGCGTACCTGGCCCGATCCCCTGAGGCGCGGAGGTTTCTATTCTCGGCACGGGGGACTCGGTCGCTGTGGGACGCGCGTTTCGAGCCCGGCGACCACCTGGTCTTTGGCTCTGAGACGAAGGGGTTGTCCCCCGAAGTGCTCGCCGCCGGAGGCGAGGTGGTGACGATTCCGATGCTGGAAGACCGGCGCTCTTTGAACCTCTCGACGGCCGTTGGAATCGCCGGTTACGAGGCGTTGAGACAGATCCGTGGGTAAACTCTCGCCGCTCATGGCCGGCCCCTCGATCGCACAGGCATTGCTCGACGCGCACCGGCGCAAAGCCAGTGGCTCGATGACGGTCCAGACGCTGGGCCGCGAGTCGAAGTTGCTGCTGAAAGACGGGGAGCTGGTGGCCGCTCAGATGGGCTTTGGTCACCAGAGCATTCTGCAGGGACTGCTGCAGTCCCGGCGGCTCGACTTGTCGGGACTCGATGCGCTGTGGGCCCGCGGGGAAGCAGGGAGATCGGACAGCGAAACGCTGGCTGAGTTGGGCACGTCTCCTGCCGACGCGCGGGTGCAGCAAGCGCTGGCCAACGTGCGTCGATTGACCCGATCGGCTGAGTGGGTGCGCTTCGATGAGGGAGCGATCGACGGCTCTTCACTGCTGTCGGGCGTGCAGTTGGTGCGTGCGGCGTACGAGGCGATGTTCTCGGATGCCCCGGATGCTCCAGTCTTTCGTTGCCTGGACGTGGCGGGCAGTCGCGACTGGGTGATGTCCGATGACGAGCGCGAGTTCGTCGAGAGCTTCGCGGAATTCCGGTCGGCGGAAGGGCTCGTCAAAGATCGGCGGGTGCTGCTCGAGCTGCTCACCCACGTCGGAACTTTTGAGTCCATCTCCGGCGCGGAGTGGAAGCAGCGCGAAGAGGCGCGGCTGCTCGCAGAGGAAGAGGTACGGGTCGCGGAAGAAGCGCGGGTCGCGGAAGAAGCGCGGGTCGCGGAAGAAGCGCGGGTCGCGGAAGAAGCGCGGGTCGCGGA
>JAYVCD010000092.1:0-21544 GCA_043750125.1 Archangiaceae bacterium
CACCAACTCGTTCCGCGTGGTCCACGGGGAAGGAGACGGGCTGCCGGGCGTCGTGATCGACCATTACGCCGGCTGGGCGGTGATGAAGTTGTACTCGGCGGGCTTGACGCCCTATCGCCCTCTGCTGGTCGAGGCGCTGCGGGCTGCGATTCCTGGCCTGAAGGGAATTGTGGGCCGCGATGAAGTCGTGCGCGACGACGATGCAGACGATGAACGGGGCACCGGGAAGATTCTCTGGGGGCTTCCAGCTCCCGAGACGGTGACCATTCTCGAGCGGGGGACGAAGTTTCTCGTCGACGTCTACCGGGGTCAGAAGACCGGTTTCTTCCTCGACCAGCGCGAAAACCGGGCATTGCTGCGGCGGCTGGGCAAGGGTCGGGATGTCCTCAACTGCTTTTGCTTTTCGGGTGGCTTCTCGGTCAACGCCGCGCTCGGAGGCGCGAAGAGCATTTTCTCTGTCGACCAGGACGAAGACGCGATCGCGCTGGCGAGAGAGAACTTCACGCTCAATGGGGTAGACCCTTCGAAGTTCGACTTCCTTGCCGCCGACGTTTTCACGTTGCTCGATTCGTTCAAGCAAGAAGGTCGGACCTTCGATTTGATCGTGCTCGACCCACCGGCCTTCGCAAAGAGCCAGAAAGACGTTGAAGCGGCTCTCGATGGGTACGCTTCACTCAACCGGCAGGCGCTCAGGTTGTTGCGCCCCAATGGCTTGCTGGTGACCTCGAGCTGTTCAGCGCGAATTACGCCCGAGGCTTTTCTGGGCGCGATCAAGGCGGCCGCTTTCAATGCGGACACCGAGCTCGCGCTGATTGAAGAGCGGTACCAGCCTCCGGATCACCCGATTCGTCTTCAGTTTCCAGAAGGTCGGTACCTGAAGTTCCTCGTGCTTCGGAACATCGAGCACCCCGCGGAAAGCTGAAGCGATCGGGCCATGGTCGCCAAAGGCCAATTTCTCGAGCGCCCGACCTTGGTTCCGGTTGGAAAACACGTGATGGAAGGCGTGTCGCACCGCGGAACGCTCTCGCCGATCTTGCTCGTTCTTCCCCCGCCCCCTGCCGAGGGAGGAGGAATGGATCACCTCGTGGGCGCAGAGGTTGCGTTTGCAGCTTCGTCAGCCGGTTTTCCCACCCTGCGCTTCAATTACCGAGGGGTCGGCGCCAGCCAGGGAAATCGGGCCGCCGGTGAGGCGCTGGTGGAAGATGCCTGTGCGGCCCTCGAGCTGGCCGTGGACAATGCGCGGGGAGCACCGGTGCTGGTGGCGAGCATCAACGGCTCAGACGCCGTCGCTCTCGAGCTGTTTCGCAGAGAAGGCCAATGGGTCACGGGCCTTTGCCTGATCAGCCCCGCGTCCAGCGATCCGGCGCAGTGGCCTGCGAGCGCCTGGGTGGTGCTCGGCGAGCACGACCATTCCTTGTCCCGCATTGCAGTGGTCTCGAGTCGCGCCCGGGTAGAGGTGGTGCCCCTGTCCGACCGGGGCTTTCAGCGGGGCTTGGGGGTCGTAGGTAGGACAGTCGTGTCATGCCTACGGGCAGCAACAACTTCCTGAAAACACTAAACTGCGAGTGGTTAACGGAACTTCACCCCAGCCCCCTGGAATCCCAATGAAGATCCAATCGTTGCCTCATACGATCGTAATGAATTTAACGGGGATCACCATGTCCAAAACAGCCGCCATTCTCTTCAGTGCTGCATTCTTGGTTGCCTGTGCAAAACAGCAGGACCGGACGGCGGTGGCGCTCCACGACCTGACGCGCCCTTCCTTCACAGTGGCAGAGCTTCCCGATGATCTGAGCTCGCACGTCGGTGGTGCAATCGTGGTCGACTTCAAGGACGGCACCACCAAAGCCCAGTTCGATGCGATCGAGCAGCAGTGGGGAATCGATCTCGAGTTGGCAGATGAAGAAGAGGGAGTCGACAGCGCGATCACTGTTGCCTCGGGCATTGACGAACAAGACGAAGACGCTCTGCTCGAGCGAATTCGTGCGAACCCCGACGTCGAGGCGGCCGAGCCGCTGATGCGGCTGAAGGCAAGCTTTGTCCCGAACGATCCGGACTACGCCAAGCAGTGGAACCTGAAGATGATCAACATCCCCAAGGCGTGGGACAAGTCTCACGGCAAGGGCGTGGTGGTCGCAGTGCTCGACACCGGCATTGCGTACGAGGACTACCAGGACTTCAAGCAGGTGCCCGACCTGAAAGGAACGAAGTTCGTCGAAGGCTACGACTTCGTGAACCGCGACAAGCACGCCAATGACGATCACGGACACGGAACGCACGTCGCCGGCACGATTGCGCAAGCGACCAACAACGGAGCGGGCGTAGCGGGTGTGGCATTCGAAGCGACCCTGATGCCGGTGAAGGTGCTCGACGCTTTTGGCTCGGGCAGCTCGGCCGGCATTTCTGATGCGATTCGTTGGGCGGCCGATCACGGGGCGCAGGTGATCAACATGTCACTGGGCGGTGGGGGCCGATCGCAGGTGATGGGAAACGCGATCGAATACGCGCGAAAGAAAGGCGTGGTGGTCGTGTGCGCTGCCGGCAATGGTGGCCGAGGCGTGGTCGAGTATCCCGCCGCTTACCCCGGGTCAGTCGCGGTCGGTGCGGTGGGGCCCACCGGCACCAAGGCGCCGTATTCGTCCTGGGGAAAAGAGCTGGATGTGGCGGCGCCTGGTGGCGACAAAAGTCAGGGTGAGGAGGGAGGAATTCTGCAGAACACCATCGCTCCCGGCGACTATACGAAGTCGGTCTACGCCTACTACCAGGGGACGAGCATGGCGACTCCCCACGTGGCTGCGGTCGCTGCCCTGCTCTATGCGGCCGGGGCAAAAAATCCGGACCAGGTCGAGAAGGCGATCTTTGCCTCGGCCCACCCTCCTGCGGGTCAGACCGGCTGGAGCGAGACCTACGGCCACGGGGTGATCGACGCGGAAGCCTCGCTCAAGGCATTGGCCAAACTCCAGGCCGAAGGCGATGCCGCACTCACGCTCGTGCCCACCCTTGCCGACAAAGCGACGAAGGCTGACAGCCGGGAAGTCGGCGCGATGGGTTTTGGCGACATGAACTGGAACCCGCTGGCCTGGGCCGCAGGTCTGCTCGCATTCGTGCTGCTGACCCTCGGAAAGAAAGAACGCCCCGGGTTCTTCAACCTGCTCTTCACCCCGTCCTTTGCCATTCCTCTCGTGCTGGTCACGATCGGGTTGTTCTTCTTGCGCTTCTTCATGGCCCCGTCCGAGATGTCGGTGCTGTGGACTCTGCCGATCCCCGAGTGGCTCCAGAAGATCATTTTCGGTCGTGGATCGCTTGCGAACCCCATCGTCTACAGCGCCTCGCTTCCGCTTCTGCTTTCGTTCATCGCGATCAAGTTCAAGGCCTGGCGTCCGGCCGTAGGCGGCCTCGCGCTCGGGTTTGCGGCCATCCTTGGTTACTCCGCGTGGGCGGGCGCCCCGGCATTGGCCTGGCTGCCCTTTACTTTCATGGCCATTCCGTTTCTGGTCCTCAATGCGCTGGTCTGCCTGTTCGTGGCCCGCGCGATGCTGCGCCCGGTGAAGCCGTGAAGGTCATTGGTGAAGTGAAATTTCAGGACATTGAGATGGGGGTTTGGACCCTCGCCTCGGATGACGGAAAGACGTACCTGCTGGCCGGGGGCGATCGACAGCTCAAGAAGCCGGGCTCGCGGGTCGAGGCGGAAGGAGATCTCGATTCCGAATCGCTCAACATCGCGATGGTCGGGCCAAAGTTCACTGTGAAGAGCTACCGGTTCATCTGACCGACTTCCGGGTCGTTTCGCGATCAGCCAGTGCGGCCTTGCGCGCCAGCTCATACTCATTGAGCTTCGCTTCTCCGCGTCGAACTTCCTTGCGGAGCACGTAGAGCGCTTCCCAGGCCTCTTTCGCCGCCTGGCCATCGGTCGGCTTTGGTTCTTTGAGTGGGTTGAAGGCGTCAACGAGGTTGAGCCGCACTCCCGGGCCATCGATCGTGAGCAGTGCGGCGAGGGCGATCAAGGCGGCGAGGATCCAGGCTCCCACCAGGTTCGGGTAGCTGGAGACTGGCTTGGGTGTTTCGTCGGCGCGCGCCGGGGCATTGAGCGCCGCGGGCCACCGCCTGGCCAACCCCCACAAGGCCCACAGCAAAGGCACAGCGGCGGCGATCATCACCAAAGGAACCCACCAGGAAAGATCGTCTTCGGACTTGGAGTCCTTCGAGGCGAAGTAGATGGCAACCGAGACCGAATTGTTGGCCAGGTGGGCAAAGACCCCGGGCCAGATGGACCCCGAGCGCAGCATCAAGAACCCGAAGACGAGGCCCAGCTCGAAGCGGGCAAGAAAACCGATCGGATCGAGGTGAAACGCGCTGAAAACGACCGCTGTGACAATCACGGCTTTGCGTGCCCCCAACTGCTTTTCGGCTCCTCGCTGCATCAACCCCCGAAAGAAAAATTCTTCGCAAAAAGGCGCTGCGAGGCAGACCCCCGACACCACGAGGAAGAGTTCGAGTGGGGTCTGATGTTTGAAGATTCCGCTCACATCGAAGAGCTCAACCAGTTCCTTCGGAGCCAGGCTCTGGGACGCAATCTGGAGCGGCACGACCGCGGCAAAAAAGTTCACCACCCCGACCCCGAAGCCAAAGGCTGCGCCGGCTGCCCAGGGGCGGCGTGCGCCGGCGGTACTAAAGGCGTCGTAGCCTGACAGCCGCAGCACGAGGAAGGGGGCGGCGAAGAAGACGAAAATTTCTGCAAACCACAGCCCAAACGCGATGTTGACCAGCTGCGAGGCGACTCCGATCGTGATGAACAAAAATCCGGTCACCACCGCCCCGAAGATGGCAACCGTGAATAGCGGCGGAAGTGGGGGCTGCGGATCAGAAGGTGCTTGGGTCACTGGAGGCGGTCGTTATACTCGCTGGCCGTGAAGCTTCGAGGTCTCGCGTGGTTGCTGCTGGTGCTGCCCACGCTCGCTGGAGCCTCGGCGTTCAGGCTCGAATCACGCACCGAAGCCCAGCTCTACAGCTTCCGAAGCTTTCGCGACGGCGATCCCGACACGTTAACGCTGCTGCCCCGGCGGCGCCTGGTGCAGTACCTGGGTCTCGAGGCGTACGAGCTGATCACGGGGGAACCGCTGGGTTTCGAGACCTCGCTTCGGGTGTTTGCCGATTGGGGCCTGCCCCATGGCGAAGCGGCCCGGGTGGACGGAGTGCGCAGCGAAGACGCAGACCTGCTCTACGCCAACGTCTCGTATCGGGGTGAGCACCTGCAGGTTCGGGTGGGCCGCCAGACCTACGTCGATCTGATGGACTTCGCGTCGTTCGATGGCGCCACGGTTCGCTACGTCCACAAGATTGGCATTGGTGCCGAGGCGTATGCCGGGCTGTGGGTCAAAGGCAGCAGCGTGCTGGCCTCGTCGGTGTACCAACCGGACGGAATTCGAGAATGCGACCTGCGCCGGGTGGGCCTGATGGTGGCCCGGCCCTATGCAGCGCTGGACGACATCGAGCCGCTGGTGGGAGCCAAGTTGCTGGTCGAGAACATGGCCGGCTTCTCGGGTTCCTTCGGTTTTCGGCAAGCCTGGTTGTCCGGGAAGACAGACATTCAGCGGCTGTCGCTGGAGGCAAAATACGGAAAATCTCGAGGGCTCAACTTCGTCGGGGGCGTCGAGTACGACCTCGTATTGCCGCGGGTCTCGAACTTTCGGCTGCAGGGCCGGTTCGACGGCGCCGAGATCGCGGTGCTGGCTGAAGTGATGCGGGTGACGCCGGTTCTTTCGGCGGACTCGATCTTTCTCTACTTCGCCACCGCGCCCCGCGATGCGGCGCGGGTCCGGGCCGATTACTACCCTTCAGGGCCGTTTCGCTTCTACGCGCAGGTCAACGCGGATCTCTACAACACAGGGTTGAATCCGGACTCGGCGGTGGCAGGAGCGATCAAGGACCCCACGACGCCCGCTCCTTCGCCTTTGGCTTTCGGGGGCAGTCTGGGAACGGGCTGGCGGCAGGGGTCGGTGCGGGGTGGGCTCGATGGGACGCTCAAGGTGGGGTACGGCGGGCGGCAGATCTGGGTCGACTTGAACCTGGGCTGGGCTCCTGAAAATGGAGTTTTCTCGCTCGACGGCAGATTGAGCTTTGCGAACGTCCAGGACTCTTTGAATACAAGGTTGAAGGGCAATTTCTTCGGCGGGCAACTGTGGGGCAGCTACTTCTTCAGCCGGAACACGAGGGCCTCGCTGGTGCTGGAAGAGAACCTGAACGCGTTTTCGAAGTCGGATACCAAGGTGTTTTTCATGCTCGATTGGAAGATCACGCTCTGAACGCGCCTCCCCAGGTTCACACCCGCTTCGCGGAAAGCGCGGAGGCGTTTCGGCGGTTCTTCATCGAGCTCAAAGAGGCGTTTCTCGAACGCGATGCGCTGTTTACCCAGATTGAGTTGGCGCTGCTGTGTCGCGAGCACGTGTTGATCATCGGCCCGCCGGGGACGGCAAAAAGTGCCGTGGCCTCTGCGGTGTTGGGCAGGATTCTCGATGAAGAGACCAACAAGCCGTCGCTGTTCTCGAAGCAGCTGGCGGAAAACACGGTTCAGACAGATCTGATCGGACCCATCGACTTCAAGGTTCTCACCGAGACGGGCCGCACCGAGTACCTCACGGACGACGGGATGCTGGGCGCGCACCACGCGTTCCTCGATGAGGTTTTTGACGGTCGAGACATGTTGCTGCGCAGCATCTTGAATGTGCTGCATGAGCGCGAGTTGAAGCACGGGAGGAAGGTGACTCCGGGCCGCTGCGAGTGCGCGATCATGACCAGCAACCGGTACTTGTCAGAAGTGGTGGCTCGATCGCCCGAGACGCTTCAGGCGTTTGCCGACCGAATCAGCTTCATCTGTTTCTGCCCCAAGTCGTTTGCCCGGAAGTCGAGCCGTTCGCAGATGCTGCTGCGGGCGTCGGAAGGACAGCGGTTCACGTTGAAGTCGCAGCTGAGCCTGCAGCAATTGGACGTGCTGCAGGACATGGTCTCGGCGGTCGAAATTCCGGGCCAGATGGCCGAAGGGCTCGAGCTGTTGGCCGAAGCGCTCGAGCGCGAGCTGCTGATGCAGGTGGTCAAGCTGCCCGACTACGTTCCCACCAAATACTTCTCGCAGCGCTCGATGGTCAAGGCGCTGTGGGCGCTGAAGGCGATCGTGGTGCGCGACAAGATCCTTCGGCGGCCCGAGCGCCGGTTGATTGCGCTCCCCGACGACCTCGCGATGCTGCGGTACTTTTTTCTGCTCGGAGGCCCACCGGTCGCAGAGATCGAGCAGCTGTTGAAGACGGTTGCCGACCCGCGTGAGCGTGCGCAGCTGGAAATCATCCGGGTCGAGCACAAGGCCTTTGATGACGCGCTCGCGAAGATCGAACCCAACCTCGAAGGCGGCATCGAGCGTGAAGCCGCCGAGCTGTCGATGAAAGAGGACATCGCTGCTTCGGACGCGGCGACGCGCTCGTGGAACCCAGCCGTCGGAAGCACGGTGTCGAAGTCATTGCGCGACAAGCTCGTGCCGGGGCCCCGCCACCGTGAAAACCGGGTTCCGCTGGTCAATGCCGCGTTGATCCTCGTCGGGGGCATGGAACAACGGCTGCAACGCGGAATGGCAGGGCAGGGCGAAGGACGCGGGGGCGTGGCGCTGCTCGGGTCATTCGCCGATGTGGTGGAACTCACCCGCAGTGTTCCCGAGTTGCAGCCTCGTCTGCCGCAGCTGGCGCGCAACGTGGTCGAGTTCTGCAAGCAGGCGGCGCAGATGATTTCGCTGTCGGCCGAAGGCACCGAGTACGACGACGCGCTGAAGCTCGAAGGCCTCACCGGGCTTGCGACCACGCTCGCCGAAGAGCTGTCGCGGGTGGTCGAGCTGCTTCAAACGGTGGGCTCGTGGGCCGGTGACACCGTCGAGGGCGCAAGGCAGCTGAGCCAGCAGGCCAGAGAACGGGTGGCGATTGCACTGCGCCGTCGGGCGGCAAGAACGTTTCAGTCGTCGCGCACCCGGAAGGGTGACCCTCTCGATGCGCTCGCGATCGATTCGCGGCGCCTGCGCGAGCTCGAGCTGGCGTTGGTCGAGCTGTCTGCGTCGCAAAAGGGGTTGCGGCAAGAGCTGCTGTCGCCCCTGGGTGAAGGCTATGCGCGGGACGTCATCGCGAACGCTCCGTTTACCCGGCTGGAGCAGCTCTCGCGCGCGATCACCACCGTGGTCGACAACCTGCGCCGAGAAGGGTGTTCGGTCGAGTCGACCCTGGCCTCGAACCGAAAGACCCTGGAAGATCGGATTTCCGCGTACGCCCAGTCGATGTCAAAGGCACCGGCAGTGCAGCAGCCCGACGTCCAGCAGGTCATGGGCGGCGAGGCCTACCTGGTCTACCGACAGCAGCTTGCGGCCAGCGCGCCGGACGGCGAGCTTTCGGTGCTGAACGGACTCGAGGCATTGCTGGCGCCCCCAAACTCGGCCCGCGGTCAGCGCTTCTTTGCCCCGCCGGTGCGCGAGGCACTTTCGTCGGCCGAGCTTTCCTCGTTGGCCAACCGGATTCGCTTCCTGCGCAGTTGGCTTTCTTTGCTGCTGGGGTCCTTGCCGGCTCCGGAAGAGATGAGCGGGCGAAGTGAAGCGGACAAGGCGTTCGACAAACTGGTGAAGAGCCGCTTTCCGATGCTGGCGACCAAGGAAGGCGAGCTGGTACGGCTGCAGGCAGGAGTGGGGCGGCTCATCGATGAGCCCGGGGAACGTGGGGAGAATGCGCGCAAGCTGGATCATGCGCTGCGAGGCATTGCAGAAGACTTTGCGAGTTTTTCCAAGCGGCTGCTCGAGGCACGCGCCGCCAGCTCGTAAGTCGAAGTCGGAGCATTCCCAATGCTTGGTCCTCAGCTCAACCGGATCCGCGAGCGGCTCGACGCCGTAAAGGCGGGAAAGGGCCTGGCCCAGGGCCTGTTCGATCGAGCGCGGGCGCTCTTCGATCGCGACGACGGCAGCCAGAGTCTCGAGGCGCTGCGGGGGTTGGACCGGGATTTTGATCGCGCGGGTGTTCACACTGCGGCGGACGCGAAGCTGCTGCGTGAGCTCGGCAAGATGAAGGGGAAGTTGGGGTTGCTGTGTGAGGGCCTGGCGGAACGGGCGCAGGCTGCGCTGGGTGACTTCGAGCTCGCCGTGCGTCGCGCCGAACGACTGCTGGCCGCCCAGGCTTTGCCCCCCGGGCTGGTGACGGCGCTCGATGCGGATTTTGTCCGGCTGGCGCGGGTGGTGAAAGTCGCTGACCTCTTCGTGCGCTCGTCCACCGAAGTCGATTCGAACGAAAAGGCCTTCGAGCTGTTTGCGCGCCCGGTCAGAGATTCGAGGCCGCCGGCGAGTGCGCGGCTGGCGGTGGCAGAGTTCTGGGTCCAGCGGGCGCAGAACAACGTCCACGATGTCGGGGGCAAGCGACGCGATCTGGACCTGGCGCACGAGTTGTTGCTTCGCGCGAGCGTGGGGTCGCCGGGCGATCGCGATCGGTTGCGCCAGATGCGGATGGAAGTGGGCGCGGCGCGCGAGAGGGTCAGAGCGTCGCCGGTGGTGCGATCGCTGCAGGACCTGGTGCGCCACGTTCGCCACACGGCTCGACGGGATCCCCGAACCGCTTATCGGTCTTTGAAGGCGCTGTACGAGCGGGCGATCGAAGCGGGCGATTCCGAGCTCGCGCAGGTCGCGCGCGAGGCCCTGGGGACGATGCTTCCGGCGCCGGCGCAGCTCAAGCCGTGGGTCGAGCAAGGAAGGTTGAAGCAGCAGCTGGGCTGGAAAGAGCCCGTTCGCGTTGCCGAGGACGTGGAGAAGATCGACAGGTCCCCGGCGGGGGGCAAACCGGGTTCTGATGGGTCGACCGACGTGCTGGCTCAGCTGGCTTTTGATCTCGACGAAGAGAAGCTGGAAGCGCTTGAATTGGCTTCCGGCTGTGCGCGGTTCTTCGACGTAGAGGACACGCTTACCGAGGAATTGGTGGAAGCCGAGCTGTCCGCCACCCGACCGGTTCAACGGCGGGTGAGCCACCCGACCCAGGTCATGAGCTACGAGTTCACCAACAGCCTCGACGAGCTGCACAACTTCGTGATCCAGAGCCCAAGCATGCTGCTGTACGACCTGGCCTCGAGCCGGCAGACGGTGCGCGCGTACCTCGAAGAAGAGCCTCCGATGCGCTCGAAGCGGATCAAGAAGACGGCGGTGCGTGTCTACGTGCTGGACGCGTCGGGTTCGATGCATGGACCAAGGTCACGCTTTCGGGACGCGATCTTGATTGCCGAACTCAATGCGTTGCGGGTCAAGGCGCGCCAGGGCATTGGCTTTGATCCGCTCTATTTTTCGTTCTTCAACGACTCGCCGACTGAGCTGGCGCGGATCGACAATGGGCCCGAAGCCACCCGGCAGATTGAAAAGCTGTTCCGCCATTCGCCCGCGGAAGGACAGACCGACATCTCGCTCGCCTTGATGGCGTCGTTCGAGTCGATTCGGACTGCCCAGGGAAAAGATCCGTACCTGTCACGGGCGACCGTGGTGTTGGTGACCGACGGGGAAGACGCGGTGGATCTCGAGCTGGTGCGCAAGACACGCAAACCGTTTGAAGGGCTCGACATCTCGTTGTCGTTCATCTCTCTGGGCGAAGAAAACCCGGACCTGAAGTCGTTGGTGGTCGAGCAACGAAATGTCGGCGGGCGTGCATTTTACCATCACCTTTCGGACGCCGAGATTGGGGTGGCTCGCACCGAATTCGATTCGACGTGGCGCACGTTGTTGCCGGGTGATGTTCCTGCGACGGTCGGCGCGCTCGAGGCGTTGCTGCCTCACCTCGAGGCGCTGGAACAGATTGCCGCGGGCCGGCCCGCCTTGGTTCCGCTTCGCGCCGAGGGGCAGTTCGAAGCGCTCTTTCCTCAGTCGCACTCGGGCGTGAGCGCCGAAGGCCCGCTGTCCCAACGGTTGGCCGACATTCTGGATGCGGTGGGCGAAGCGTCCTCGCTGGAGTCGGCAGACAGCCGCAGTTCCGAGAGCGTGACGCTGCTCAACCACCTGCTGGCGCTGTATGGGGTGACGATGCCGAAGTACCTCGCAGCGGTCGAGACGCCGGCGCCTTCGGTGAAGATCGCGGTCGAGCGGGTGCGGCTGTTGTGCAAGCCGTTCGGGTGACTTCCGCGTTACGCTTCGCTCAGTCGTGTTCGGCTTTTTCAAGAAGAAGAAGAAGAAGAGCCCGGAAACGAAGGATCCGCTCGCCGTCTATGACGGCTTCATCGAATCGCTCGAGCGGCAGGGCGCCGAGGTTCGAAAATCCGCAGCCACGTTGCTGGCTTTGCGCGGTGATCTGGCGCGGGACGTAGAGAAGTACGAGAAGCGCTCGAAGGATCTTTCCGAGCGGGTTCGGATCGCCGAGGACAAGGCAGACGCCCGGGCGAGCAAGACGCTTCGGCGGGATCTCGACGAGTCGAGGCTGATGCGAGAGCAGTCAGAGAAGACGCTGGTGTCGGCCAATGAAGATGCCCAGCTGCTGCTCGAGGCCGCCGCGGACACCGCCAGCCGGGTGGCCGAGCTGAAGTCCGAGCGCCAGTCGGCGCGCGCGAGGCTTGCCACCGGGCTGGTTGTGAGCTCGGCGCTGAGGCAGCAGGTCGAAGAGTTCGACAAGGTGATCGCGCTCGATGCGGCGCGCGATGAAGTCGAGCGGGCCCGGGCGCTGGCCGATGTCTACCGGGACGACGTGGACAAGAAGCAATTGCCCCGGCTTCCGGAGTCTTCGTGAGGCAGATCTAGCGGCTGCACCCGATGCGCTGGGTGTCGACGGCGACCTCGTCCATCCAGACGTCGAAGTTCGGGCCGACCTTGTCGTACGACTGGTAGTGGGTCCAGCCGAGCAGAAGTTGGTTGAAGGGAGGCAGCGGCCAGGGCCCGCTGCCCCCGTTGTTGGTGGCGGTCAGGTGGAGTTTGGGGTGTTCGATGCCGTCCCAAAAGACGCGCATTTCGCTGGCGGGAGCGTTCCAGAACAGCTCGAAGCACAGCCACTGCTTCTCTGGGATTTCTGCGTGACCCGCGGGTGGGGCGTCGTCGATGCCGATCTCGGGCTTGTCCATTCCGTCTTCATTCAGCAGCAACACGCGGTTGATTGCGCCTCCGGCCCGAACATCGGGACTCTTGGTTCCGCTCGCAAAAGGGTAGGGGCCGCTGGCCGAAGCGAACGTCCAGTGGATGAGGGGGAAGTTGGCGGTGTCGTTGCCCTTGAAGGGCAGAGGAACCTTGTCGACGTACATGAAGAAGCGAACCCAGAAGGCGTTGCCGGCAATCGGGAAGATTTTCTTCACCACCATCATCGCTTTGTTCGGCTGAGCTCCCGTTCGGAAGTGAACCGACTTCAAACCTCGCGCCGCGCGGGTTGTGTCGACCGAGACGCTCGCGGCAGCGGCGTTCCAGAACTCGAGGGTCCAGCTGGCCGGGTCTGGCGCTTGTCCGGCCGCGCGGCTCTCGAAGTCGTCGCAAAACAGCGCGCCGGAAGTGGCGCAGCTCGGAGGTCCGAAGAACTCGGTGCGGGTGCTCGAGAAATACCGGCCCCCGTCGGACGTGGTGCCGCCTCCGGTTCCTCCTCCACCGCTTCCACCTGCAGTGCCGCCACCCGAGCCGCCGGTGCCGCCGGTGCCGTCGGTGCCGCCGTTTCCGCCACCGGCAGAACCGCCGTTGCCCCCAAGGCTCCCGGTGCCTCCGCCGGTGTTGCCTGCGTCGGCAGGAACGGTGACCCCGCCCGAGCACGCGGTCAGCAAGAGGGCCCAGAGTGTGGTCGTCCTCACGCCTTGAGCTCGGTGTATTCGCCGGGAGCTCCGAACGCGCCGAAGTTGTTGATCAGCGAACCGTCGGTGTTGCGGATTCCGACGGCGTTGATGCAAGTGGTCAGCAGCTTGTTGTGAGGCGCATCGACGTCATTCTTGGTGTTCGCCTGGGCGGTGACCTTGATGTACTGGCCCTGCTTCAGGTACCCGCCGCTGCTCCCGGCGATGACGTACGGCATGTCCATGAAGTTGTGCTCGAGCCCATCGGACAGCTCGTTCATCCAAACGACGGCGCTGTTGTCGAGCACGGTCTTCCCGTTCGGTTCGGAGTAAGCGGCGAGCTTGTCGAGCAGGTAACGGAACTGCTGCGCGTACCAGAGGTCGATCGCGGCGAGCCGGTCTTTGTAGTCGGTGATCATGCCCCCCGAGTTGTCGTCCTTGGTGTTTCCGTGGGACAGCTTGTGGTGGTTGAACTGATTGCTCAGGCCATCGAAGTTGAAGATCGGGCCTCCGGAGCCATCGCCCCACTGCAGCGTTGCGACCCGGGTGTGACCGCAGGCGAGGGCGAGCGCCAGAATGTCCACCTGCAGCTGCCCGATCTTCTTGTACTCGCTGTCATTGCCGACGGTGTTGGGGTTGAGCCCCTGCAGCTCGGTGAGGCGGGTGGCGGGCACGGTGCAGGCGGGGATCCCCGCGGTGGTCATGGTGACTTCGATGTCCCGAATCGACGAGTAGTGGAGATCGAGCTTGGCCTTGTCGGCTGCCGAGAGCCGGCGGGTTTTCAACGCGTCCATGTCGCCCTTCACCAGATCGAGGACGCTCTGCCGACGGGCGGCCAGGCGCTGGGCGACGGTGGAATCGGTGCCGGCCATGCCCATGAAGTCCTGGAAGGCCAACCAGGGGTTGTTCTCGCCTTGCACCGGCCGCATCGGGCCCATGTACGAGCAGACGCTGAGGACGCCTTGACCCCGTGGCCCAACCTTGAGGGTCATCGAGGGCTTGCCCATCGGGTTGATCTGCTGCGCCATGTATTGATCGACCGAGATCCCGTTGGCGTAGTGGTCGGCGCCCGACAGTTGCTGGGCGGTGAGCTTGCCGCCCATGCCGTTCTGATGATCGCAGCCGACGGGCGTCTGACCGCCGAAGTTGAAGCCCTTGGGCACCTTGTGAATCCCGCGCGGAATGAGGATCTTCGATTCGAGCCCCGCCAACGGTGCCAGCGCCGTCCCGGTGAACGAGGCGGACGTGAGCGCCCCGAAGGGGGTCGCCGGGAAAAATTTCTGCATGTTGACGCCGTTGCACTCGAGGAAAGCGACGAACCGTCTGGGCTGCAGCGCGGCGGCCTGAGCGCGCGCCGCGCGGGGAAGCAGTGACTCGAGAATGGGCAGGCCGACCGACAGACCGCCCAGGCCCCTCAAGAAGAACCTTCGGCTGACGGGCTTCATGGCGTCTCCTCGGCAGAACGAAACCGGAACGAGTTGTTCTGGGTCAGATCTCCGATCATCTCTTTGAGCGGGTAGTCCGACCGGGCGAGCCGGGTGGTCATCGCGTCGAGGTCGCACCCGTCTTCGGGCCCGTCGGCGCGCTGGTACGCGTAGCGCAGCCAGTTGCGCGCGTAGCAGCCCCGTGCCTCGTCAGAGGCGGCGACGATCTTGGCGAAATCGACCGCGTTGGCGAATCGGCGCTCTTGTCCTCCGAGCGAGATGGATCCGCTCGAGTCGACGGGGACTCCGTTGTCCTGGGTGCGGTACTGCCCGACGGCGTCGTAGTTCTCGAAGGCGAAGCCCATGGCGTTGATGCGGGCGTGGCAACCGCTGCAGGGCGCGGGCGAGGTGTGCACGTTCACCTGCTGGCGGGTGGTCTTGATGTCGCCGACGATCGGCGGAAGCTTGAGGTCGGCGTTGCCGGGTGGGTCTCCCAACGGCAGACAGAGGATTCGCCGAATCATGAAAACCCCCCGATGAATCGGGGAGTCCGATTGACTGTAGGCGTGGGTGGCGAGAAAGCCGGTCTGGGTGAGCAGCCCCGCGCGCTGCGTCGGGTCGAGCTCGACGCGGGTATAGGCGGCGGTGGTGTACGTGCCGGTCAGCTTGTAGAGCGCTGCGAGCTCGAGATTGACGAAGGTGTAGGGCGCGGTGAACAGCGTGGCGAAGGGAGCCTTTTGATCGAACACCACGTGGCTTACGAAGCGCAGCGTCTCTTGCTGCATCATCGGCTCGACCGCGGCAGTGAAGAGCGGGAAGAGCGTCGGGTCGCGGGTGAGGTTGTTGTACTTGTCCAGATCGAGCCACTGGTAGTGGAAGTCATCGACCACCTGGTGGGCGCGAACGTCGTCGAGCATCTTCACCGCCTGGGCCTTCACTTCGTCCGCGGTCCCAAGCTTGCCCGCTTCGGCGAGGTCGAGCAGCGCCGCGTCGGGGGTGGTGTTCCACAACAGGTATGAAAGCCGAGAGGCGATCTCGAACGAGTTGAGCGGCACCAGTGCTTTGACCGGAGCGCTCTCGACCAGCTCGACCCGATACAGAAACTGGGGCATCTGCAGCAGGGTCTCGATCACAAACTGCACGCCCTTGTTGAAGGGGTCGGTTCCTTCGAGGACAGAGTCCGCTTTCTTGAACATCACGAAGAGGGAGTCTTTCTCGGTCTGGGTCAGGGGACGGCGATAGGCGCGGCGTCCGAACGAGGCGATGAAGCTCTTCGCGCAGTCGTCGGTCGAGCCTGCGCAGGGCACCACCTTGGAACGGGCGGCCGGAGTGTTGACCAACTGGAGGCCAAGGGCTTCGGCGCTGCGCCGGTAGTCGCGACCCTGCCGGTCGGTCACGTTCAGGCCGAGCGCGTTGTTGTTGAACCCCTGAAACGTCGGGTCCTTCTGAAAGGCCGCGGAAGGCGCGACGGGAAGGTCGAGCAGATCGCGAACGGTGTTGTCGTACTGCGCGTGGGTCAGCCGAACGAGCTTCGTTCCTGAAGAGGCGACCTTGCTGCAGATGTTGGTGTTGATCCCGCCGGGGCCCGGAGAGTTGATCCCGACCTCGATTTGTCCGCTGCATCCCAAGCCAACAATCAACGCCAACCCGAGCCCGTTTCGCATGCAGCGTCCCTCCACCCTCGAACCGTCGAAGGGGGGGATTGGCGCATGTCGCGCCTTCCACGGCAAGGCAGCGGCCCACCGGAAAGGTGCCGCAAAGACCTACCTCTTTGCGTAGGTCCGGCTGAGCTCGAGGTAGACGGCGCACGAATGAGAAATCCACTCGCGCTCGCCGGGCTTGATGTCGCGGACGCGTTTGGCGGGCGAGCCCATGATGAAGCTGCCCGGGTCGAACTTCTTGTTCGGAGTGAGGAGCGAGCCTGCTGCAACGAAGCACCAGTCACCGAGCTCGACGTTGTCGAGGAGGATCGAACCCATCCCCACGAGGCAATGATTTCCGACCGTGCAGCCGTGGAGGATCGCCCGATGTCCGACCGTGCATTCCTCGCCGATCGAGGTGTTGGAAGTCATCAGGGTCGCGTGGGCGATCGCCCCGTCTTGAAAATTGGTGCGGGCCCCGAGGCGAATGAAGCCGTTGTCGCCCCTCAGCACGGCGGTGGGCCAGACCGAGACTTCTTCGCCGAGGACTACGTCGCCCAGCAGTTGTGCGGAGGAATGCACGAAGGCCAAGGGATGCACCTGGGGGGTCATTCCATCGTAACTTTCGGTTCCCATCGCGTTTCAATACGCGCAAGCGCCGGGAATCTCCTAATCTTCTGCCCATGCTTCGCACCGTCTGGTTGTTGCTGTGTGTTGCGTTGGCGCCTTCGGCGGTCTTGGCGCAGACGACCCCTCCGATTGACGAACCTCGGATCATCGTCGTCCCCGTTCCGTCCGAGGCGGTGCCCGATGCGGGGCAGTCGACAGCATTGCCGCCTCCGCCGATGCCGCCCCCAGAGCCGATCGCCGAGCCGCCCCGAGCGGCGCCTCCGGTCGATGCGCCCGCCCTTCCACCTCCGCTCGAGCCGACTCCCCAGGTGGTTCCGGTGGACCCCAACCTGGATCCCGCCTCGATTCGCCAACCGCCGAGCGCGATGCTCGATGGCCACCCGCGCGAGGGCTCGTTTCTTTCCGGCCCGGGCAGCTTTGCCTTCTTGTTGCACCACACCCTGATGGGAAGCGTGGGGTTGCTGGCGACCCAGATGGTTCCGAGAATCTCGACCGAGATCAATTACAAGCGCGACCATCCGGAGTGCCTGTCGACCCCGGGCAGCTGTTACGACTGGGGCAGTGGTGACGCGCGCGTGGCCTACCTGGTCGGTGGGCTGGTCGGGGCAGGCGTCGGCTTCGCCAGCGCGGCCTTCTGGCAGTTCTACAACTGGATGAGCACCAACACCGCGACGTTCGGAATCGTGAACTCGTTGATTGGGGCGCTGTTTGGAATCGGGCTCACCAACGCGTTCACGACCGATCCCACTCCGATTGCGTACATCGGGCTGATCGGTGCCCTGGGTGGAGCCTGGCTGACCGCGATCATCGGCGGCGGCGAGATGACGACGAGCAAAGGCCTGATGATCACCAGTGGCGCGGCGTGGGCTGCGATCTACACCGCGTTGATCCTGGGCATCATCGCCAGCACCGGCGGGCCTGCGACCCCCCGCGGTGGCATCGATGCGCTGTTGATCATGCCGGCGGTAGGCGCGTCGGCGTTGGCGATCGCGGGGCTCAAGTTCCACCCCAGCAGCGAACAGATTCTCCGGGCCGACCTGTTTGGCGGTGGCGTGGGCGTGGTGGTGTTCCTTCTCTCAGCGGTCGTCGCTCCCGGCCAGTTCAAGAGCGCGGTGCCGTACGTGCTCGCCGGGCTGACTGCGGCGGGCGCGAAGGTGATCGTCTCGTTGCTTTGGGCGGACACAGTGAACGCACCTGCTTCACCCTCGGCGTTCTATTACCGGGACCCCGAGCTCGATCGGCCGTACAGCCGGGTCTGGTGGTGAAACCGAGGCGGCCGAAAAAGCCTCGGCTTTCGCTGCAGTACAAGGTGGTCGAGTTGTCGAGCGTCGATGAGTCGGCGATCGAGGAGGCGTTGAACGCCTGGTGCTCGCAGGGCTGGACGCTCGATGGGATTCAGTTCGCGATGCGAGAATCGTCAAAGCGGCCCTCGATGGCGTTCGTCCTCTTTACCCGCGAGGGCCCGCCGGTTAGAGAAGCCCCGAAGCAAAGCCCCGCAGTCAGTGCGAGGCAGAGGTTGGCGCAGCTGGCTGGAGAAGACGACGCGTGAGCAGTTTTCGTAAATCGCTAAGAGTGGTCGGTGAGAAGGAAGGCTCGCTATACCCGAAGGCGTCGCTGTTTCTGCGCGGCGGGGCGCGGGCCATCGATCTGGCGATCGCCTGGGTGCTCTATGTGAGCACCGGGCCGGCGGGGGTCGTCGTCGCGCTGCTGTACACCTTGTTCGCCGATGGAATGCTGCAGGGTCAAAGCCTGGGCAAGAAGCTGTTCGGAGTGAAAGTCGTGTACCTCCCGACCGGGCAGGGCGCGCGTCACCGCGACAGCGTGCTGCGCAATTCACCTTTCGGGCTGGTGATCATTTTGGGAATGATGCCGGACCTCGGCCTGCGCGCCTTCATCGCCGGGTGTGCGGTGGTGGGCACGCTCGAGCTGGTGAAGGTGATTCGTGATCCGCTCGGGTTGAGGCTTGGAGATCTCTGGGCCAACACCCAGGTCACCGACGGGAAGGTCGTGTCGGGCGAAGGGCTGATGGCGCCTGCCCAGCGTGAAGCCAGCGCGACCGGACGCGCGATGTTGGAGCGTCCTTCGCCGCCGCGAACCGAGTAGAGAGTCGAAGCACCGTAAAGCAAAATCGAGGGGCAACCATGCGCATCGCGCTGACCCACAACTTGCGTCTGACCGACGCAGAAGACGAAGCAGAGTTCGACACCGAAGAGACTGTCAGCGCGCTGGCCGCAGCGATCGAGCGGCTGGGCCATCGCCTCGAGCGCTTCGAGGTCTCGGGGCCCGCGTCTCGAACGGTCGCGCGCCTCGAGGCCTATTCCCCCGACTTGATTTTCAACACCGCCGAAGGCCGCCGCGGACGTTTCCGGGAAGCCTTTTTCCCCGCGCTGTTCGACGAGCTCGGCTTTCCGTACACCGGCTCTGACGCCTACGCGCTGGCGGTGACGCTCGACAAGCAGCTCACCAAGCTCATCTTGCGCGAGCACGGCGTTCGCACCCCCGGTTGGCAGTTCGTCGAGAAGCTGTCGGATCTCAAACCCGACAACCTTCACTTTCCGGTGATCGTGAAGCCGAACTTCGAAGGTTCTTCGAAAGGCATCAGCCAGGACTCGATTGCCGAGACGGTCGATTCGCTCAAAGCGAAAGTGGCGGCGGCGCTCGAGCGCTACCCGGCCGGCCTGTTGGTCGAGGAATACATTGCCGGGCGGGATCTGACCGTTCCGTTCCTCCAGATGGTGGACAACGACTTCGGGGGAGTCCTCTCGCCGGTCGAGTACGTGGTGGACCCAGGCCAGGCGCCGCGCAAGTGGCAGATCTACGACTACGAGCTGAAGACCCGGTACGACAAGGCGGTCACCGTCCGGGCGCCGGCGAAGATCAGCGTCGAGATGAGCGAGAAGGTCCGCCAGTCGGCGCAGAAGATTTTCTCAGTGCTCGACTGCCGCGACCTGGGGCGCATCGACTTTCGGCTTTCGGATGCAGGGGTTCCGTATTTTCTGGAAATCAACGCGCTGCCCTCGCTGGAACCAGGGGCGGGCATCTACGCGGCTGGTGAGCTCGAAGGGCTTCACTTCGATGCGGTGATCGGCGCGGTGATCGCGTCGGCTGCCAAGCGCCACAAGATCAAAGACTCGACGCGCAGCAAGGGAAAGCCCACGCGCAAGGGCCCGCTGAAGGTCGGCTTCACCTTCAACGTGAAGCGGATCAAGCCGACGTTCGACGCGTCGGAAGACTCGCACGCCGAGTACGACTCGCCGAGCACGCTGCAGGCGATTCGCGAATCGATTTCGTCCTGGGGTCACGAGGTGATTGATCTCGAGGCGACTCCCGAGCTGCCGGCCGAGCTCGCGGCGAACCCGGTCGACATCGTCTTCAACATCGCCGAAGGCTTCCGGGGCCGAAACCGCGAGAGCCAGGTTCCGGCTTTGCTCGAGCTGCTCGACATTCCGTATACCGGCTCGGACCCCGCGACCCTCGCGCTCGCGCTCGACAAGGCGCTGGCGAAGAAAGTGGTTCGCCAGGCGGGAATTCACACTCCCAACTTCCAGCTGATGACCACCGGGAAAGAGCGGCTCGACAAGCAGTTCGAGGTCTGGCCGCTGATGGTCAAGCCCGTCGCCGAAGGAAGCAGCAAGGGAGTGCTGGCCAAGAGCGTTGTCCACAACGAGGCCGAGCTGCGCGAGGTGGTCAAAGAGATGGTGGGCCGCTACCAGCAGCCGGCGTTGGTCGAAGAGTTCGTCGGCGGTCGCGAGTTCACGGTGGGCTTGTTGGGAGAGCGACGCCCCAAAGCGCTGCCTCCGATGGAAATCGTGTTCCTCGACAAGAGCGACAAGACGCCCATTTACCGGTTCGAAGACAAGCTCGAGAGCAACGATCGCATTCGCTACGACGTGCCGGCCAAGCTGGACCCCGGCCAAATCGACCGGCTCAAGTCGGCGGCGCGCGGCGCGTTCATGGCGTTGGGCTGCCGCGACGTGGCTCGAATCGACTTTCGAATGGACGATCGCGGGCGCTTCACCTTTCTCGAATGCAACCCGTTGCCTGGCCTGACCCCCGCCTGGAGCGACCTGGTGTTGATTTCCAACGGCGCGGGCATGGACTACCGGACGCTGATTGGTGAAATCCTCTCGGGCGCAATTCGCCGGTACAAGGAACGCGAGGCCCGGCGGGCGATTCACGAGCTCGAGAAGCCGACCGGCGCCAACGGCAACGGGCACGTCGAGGTCTTGACCCCCGCGGCCAGCCCGACGGTGGACCGCGGGTGAGCGGCCCTTTGCTGACCCAGCCCCGGGTGCGTGCCCGCGAGCTCGGCCTTCCCCTGGGTCGCTTTCGCCCGGGCAAGTTCAATGCGATTACCGACGTCGAAGGCGTGCTGGTCGGCCACAGCACCATCATCCGGGGGGAAGGAAAGCTTCACGCGGGGAAGGGCCCGGTGCGCACCGGCGTCACCGCGATTCTTCCGAACGAGAGCAACATCTTCATGGACCGCCTGGCCGGAGGAGCGTTCGTCCTCAACGGCGCCGGCGAGGTCAGCGGCCTGACCCAGGTGGTCGAATGGGGGCTGATCGAGACTCCGATTCTGCTCACCAACACGATGTCGGTCGGGGCGGTGTCGGACGCGGTCGCCCGGTACATGGTCGCCAAGCACCCGGGCATCGGGGAAGAGCACGACGTGATCATCCCGGTCGTGGGCGAGTGCGACGACAGCTGGCTCAACGACATCAGCGGAAATCACGTGCGCGAAGAGCATGTGCGCGAGGCGATCGACGGGGCCAAGACCGGGGTGGTCGCCGAGGGTGGGGTGGGCGGCGGCACGGGGATGATCACCTGCGACTTCAAAGGCGGCATCGGCACCAGCTCTCGAAAGCTGCCCGAGGTGTTCGGCGGCTACACCCTGGGCGTTCTGGTGATGAGCAACTTCGGCAAGATGCACAACCTGCGGGTGGCGGGGATGCCGGTGGGCGAGGTGCTGGCCGAGAAGTTCAAGAAGACCGCGCGGCGCGAGCACAGCTACGGCAGCATCATCGCGATCGTCGCCACCGACGCGCCGCTGCTGCCGCACCAGTTGAACCGGCT
>JAYVCD010000093.1:0-6607 GCA_043750125.1 Archangiaceae bacterium
AGATCGGCCTTCGATGACGCGCCGCCGGGTGCTGCAGGCGAACGGAATCAAAGCCCGCCACTACGCCATCGACCCCACCACCGGCGCTCAGACCCACACCAACGCGCAGTTGGCGGCGGCGGCGGTCCATCGGTTGGTGGAACGCACCGGGCTAGACCTGTGCTCGCAGCTGGCGCTGCTTTCCTGTGGCACCGCGACCGCGGACCAGATGATTCCGGGTCACGGGGCGATGGTGCACGGAGAGCTCCGCGCCCAGCCCTGTGAAATCGTCTCGATGGCGGGGGCGTGCTGCACCGGAATTACCGCGTTGAAGTACGCAGCCCTGGCCGTGGCGGCGGGCGAGCATCCCCATGCGGTGGTGACTGCGTCCGAGCTCACCAGCCCCCTGATGCGCGCCAGCCATTTCGCCCCCGAGCTGGCAGAACGCGCCGCGGCGCTCGAGAAGAACCCGACCCTCGCCTTCGAGCACGACTTCTTGCGGTGGATGCTGTCGGACGGGGCAGCGGCGATGCTGGTCGAGCCGGAGCCCACCGTGCGCGGCAAGATGCGGCCGCTGAAGATCGAGTGGATCGATTCGCTGAGCTTCGCTGGCGAGGCTGAAGTCTGCATGTACCACCTGGCCGCCAAACGAGACGGCAAGCTGGTGAGCTGGAAATCGATGGAAGACAGCAAAGAATGGCTGCGCGGTGGCTTCTTCAACATGGGCCAGGATGCGCGGATGCTCAGTGAGCAGATTGGGCAGCTGGTCGGTCGCAAGGGCCTGGGATCGATGTTGAAGAAGCACCCCTTGCACGTGGACGAGATCGATTGGTTCGTCACCCACCACAGCTCGAACTACTTTCTGCCCGAGGTGCAAAAACGCATCGCCGAGGTCGGTCTACCGATTCCTACCGAACGGCAGTTCTCGACGCTGAGCGAGCAGGGCAACACGGGCTCGGCCTCGGTGTTCTTGTCGATCGAGGCGCTGGCCGAGCGCGAGCAGCTCAAGCGCGGTCAGAAGATTCTGGTTTTCGTGCCCGAGAGTGCGCGGTTCAGCGTCGTCTACGCGCTGTTCACCGTCGTCTGAAGACCCGCTAACTGCGAATTTTGTCCGACGGGGCGGGAGTTCCGGTCGACTCGCCGATGGGAGCGATCGGATCCATCGCGGTCGAGAACAGCTCGTTGTCTTTGGCCGACTGCTGAATCGCGGACACTCCGGTGAGCAGGTCATCGAGCTGCTCGGCCAGCTGATCCGGGCTGGTCATCGTCAGCACCTGGTCGCGCAGCAACCGAACGGTGTTCTCAATCAGGTTCATCTGGCCGCGGGCCCGGGCGAGAAACCGTTGAATGTCTTCGATGGTCTCGAGCCGCTTCTCGATGACGTGCTGATTCTTCCGGGCGATTTCGCGCACCGCCGGGTCGAGCATCTTCTCTTCGACTCCTTTTTGAACCTGCATCTGGCGCTGCAGATCTTTCAAGTCGACCGCCATCAGGTACGACTCGGCCCGGGTGCAGGCGGCGGCCAGCTGAACGAAGCTCTGGTGAAGCTGAGACATCTTGTCGAGCTCGCTTTGCAGCAAGATCGCCTGGAAGCTGGGGTTGGTCTGCATGTCGCGCTCGATTTCACGCTTGAGCTCATCGAGGGCATGCGCCCGTTGCCACTCGCGCTCGGGCAGCGATTCCATCAGCTTCGCGACCCGCGCGCGTTCGGCCTTCTCGCGCTCGTCCCGTTCTGAATTGTTCACTGCCCGCTGGAAGAGCTTGAAATCGGGGCCGAGGATCAACCAGATCGCTTCCAGACCCATCGCCGCGGCGCCGATGATGTAGTCCCCGGTCATCGCGGCGGCCACCATCGCTCCGCCGAGCAGGCTCAGGTTGTAGGCATTGGCGAATGCGGCCTTGAGGTAATTCGGTCTGCCGTCGCCCGCCATGGCCTACAGCCCAACTCGAATGTTGCCCTTCACCTGCAGCTTGTGGAGCAGATCGAGCACGTGACTCTCGAGCCGCTTGAACTCGGTCGAGTTGCGGATGCTTGGATCTCTTGATTCGAAGTACGGCACTTCGATGCGTTCGAGCACCCGCGCGGGGCGGTGACTGAGGACGAAGATGGTGTCGGCCAGAAAGATGGCCTCGCTGATGTCGTGGGTGACGAACAGCACGGTGTTGTCCTGCTTCCTCAGCACGTCGAGGATCAACGCCTGCATCCCCCAGCGGGTCTGCGGGTCGAGCGCGCCGAACGGCTCGTCCATCAGCAGCATCTTCGGTTTGTTGATCAACGTGCGGGCGATCGCGACCCGCTGCTTCATCCCGCCCGACAGTTGCTTGGGAAGTGCCTCGGCGAAGTCCTTCAGGCCGACCTGCTCGATGATCGCCAGCGCCTGCTCTTTGCGCTGCTGGGCGGGAATTCCCTGCAGCTCGAGCCCGTACTCGACGTTCTTGCGGACCGTGCGCCAACCGAACGAGGTGTACGTCTGGAACACCATTCCGCGGTCGCGGCCGGTCTGGGTGACGGGCACGCCGTCGAGCAGGATCTGCCCAGAGTCGGGCTGCATCAACCCGCAGATCGCCTTGAGGATTGTGCTCTTGCCGCAGCCCGACGGCCCAAGGAAGACCGCCAGCTCGCCGATGCCGGGCTTGTTCGCAATCGACAGGGTCACATCGTCGACGGCCTGCACCGTCTTCCCCTCTCGATCGGTGTAGCTGATGAAGAGGTTGTTCAACTCGAGCTTGGGGACGCTGGCGGCGCCCAAAGAGCCCTGGGGTGGAATGGGCTCAGACATCGGCTTCTCGCCAGTTGAAGAGCAGACGGTTGACGCCACGAATGGCCAGGTCGGTGATCAGACCAATGATTCCCACCACCAGAATCCCGGCGAAGCTCCAGGCCGGTTTGCTGTGCTGGGAGGCGAGCTGGAGGATGAACCCGATGCCGTAGCCCATGCCGCTTCGCGCGTTCACGACCTCGGCGAGAATGATGTACGTCCAGGCGATCGCGTTCATCACCCGAAAAGAATCGAAGATTTGGGGCATCGCCGCCGGAATCAAGACGGTGCGAACGACCTGAGCCCTGCTCGCGCCCAGGGTAAACGCGGTCTGGACCAGCTCTTCAGGGACGGCCTTGATCGCATCGACCACCACCGGCAGCAAGAACACCACGGTGCCCAGGAAGAGGAACGCGACCTTGAACGTCTCGTCGATGCCGAACCAGAGAATCAGCAGCGGGATCAAGGTCGTGATCGGCAAGTAGCGCAGCGGAGCGATGATCGGATCGAACAACCGATTCACAGCCTGAAAGGAACCCATCGCGATCCCCAGCGGCAGCGCCACGCCAACGCTCAACGCGAAAGCCTTGAGAATGCGCACGGTGGACGCCGCGATGGCGCTCATCAGCCCCTGGTCGAAGGTGAGGTAGATGAGGGCCTTGAGCACTTCGTCGGGCGAAGGCAGAAAGTAGTGCGAGACCAGCGGCACCGACTGTCCGTCGCGGGTGACCGTCACGTAGCTGAGGAAGCACCAGGCCCCCACCACCCCTGCTGCGCTGGCCGCCACCAGCAGGCGCGCAGTGCTTTCCGGAATGTTGCTGCGAACTCCGAAGAGCTTCGGCTTTGGGCGCTTGAGCGGGGGCATCGTTCCGACCCTCACTGAGGGTTGAGGACGACCTTGATGTCGGTGCGTCGGTTGAGAGCGCGTCCGTCTTCGGTGGTGTTCGCTGCGAGTGGGTTGCCCGAGCCTTTGCCCTCGGTGACGAACCGCTGTTCGGGGATCCCGAAGTTGGTGACGAGGTACTTCTTCACCGCCTCGGCGCGCTTTTGCGAGAGGGTCTTGTTGACGTTCTCGTTCCCGCGCGCGTCGGTGTTGCCTTCGACTTTCAAGTACGTGCTGCCGAATGCGAGCATCGTCTCGCCCAGTGAATCGAGCGTGAAGTAGCTGCCGGGCATGACCTCGTCTGAGCCGGTGGTGAAGTGAATCGAGAGGCTCTTGTTGACGATCGCCCGGTCGGTGAGCTTCGGCTTGTCCTTGAACGCAAACGCCTCTTCGACCTTCTGGCTCTTGTACTGATCTGCGAGGGCCGAGACGAACCTCGAGTCCTGCCAATCTTTGGCGTCGACGACGCTGGTGATGACTCCCTTCTTTCGCCAGATGACGAAGGCCCCGTTGAAGAGCGAAGAGAAGTACGTCTTGGGGCCGGTCAGACCGAAGAACTGGGCGTTGTCGGCAAACGCGGTCAGCTTCAGGCCCGAGAGCATTCCGGACACGTCGTCGGTGGTGAGCTTGAGCGCGTCGCCGATCAGCTTGTTGGTCCCTTGAGGATCTTCCTTCATCACCGAGATCGCATCGAACCAGCCGTTGACGAAGTCCTGCAAGGTGCGCGGTGCTTCGTTGATCAGCGACTGGCGCGCGACGAGAGTGTCGGCGATGACGTTGGTCGCGGCGGTGGTCGAGACCAGCACGTGGGCGTCGTTCTCACGGGCGGCGACGGCTCCAGAAAGGTCCGGTTCCCAGGTGACGGCCGCGTCGACCTTCCCTGCCTTGAATGCCGCGGCGGCTTTGGGCGCCTCGTCGGTGAAGACGAGATTCTTCTCGATTCCCGCGCGATCTTCCGGCGAGAGGCCGGACTGCGAGAGCAGGAACAACAGCAGCCAGTGGCTGGGGGTGAACTTGGTGGTGGCGATTCGCTTGCCCTTCAAGTCTTCGATGCTCTTGATCGTCTTCAGGCTGACGATGCCGTCGCCGCCGCGACTCCAGTCTTCCTGGATTACGGACTTGGCTTGAATCTTCTGGTCGGCGAGGACGCTTGCCTCGCGGGCAAAAGAATCAACCGTGTCCCACATCAGGTCGATGTCACCCTTGATGAACGCCGCCAGTTTCGCCGCGGGGTCTTCGAGCAGAACGAACTTCACGTCGAGGCCATACTTTTTCTTGTAGAGCGAAGAGGCTCCGCCCGGTTCCATTCCGCCGTTGGCGACGATTCCGGGCGCGTGACCTGCCCAGGTGTTGATTCCGACGACCAGGGTGCGGTTGAGCTTGCCGGTTCCGACCGCGGCAGGGTTTGCGTTGGCGTTGACCGCGACTTCACCGGTGCGGGGCGCATCGACGTTCTTGTCACCGACGAAGCTGAAGTCGGTCTTGGTGATTTCCGCGTCGCCCGCTTTGGGCTCACCGGACTTCGTTGCTCCCGCCCAGCTGCGCAGGTTGTCGCCGTATTTCTTGAAGCCGATGAATCCGCCCACGCCGAGAATGACGAGGACGAGGAACACTTTCGCAAACGGGGTCAGCTTCATGGTGACTCCAGAGGGAAAAACGATTGAAAGGGAAAGGAAGGGTTAGCTCTTCGGAGGCGTCGCCGGCCCGAAGAAGTCGAGCACCCGCTGCACTTCGGACTTACGGGCCGTGGCGGCGAGGGTGGTCGCAGACAGCAAGGCGGTGCGTTTGTCGATGTCCGCCCGCAGCGCTGCAATCTTTTCGTTCAGCTGCTTGATCTGCTCTTCGGCCGCAGTGATGCCCTTGGCGGTCTGTTCGCTGTTGATCCTCACGAACGTGTCGAGCGCCTGCAGCTGGGTGGTGGTGGCCTGAATGATGGTCACTACGTCGATGCCGAATGCGCGCAGCGAGGCTTCAACAATCTGCTTCTTGATCTCGTGGGGGGTGGCTTCGGGCAGGCCCTTGAGCAGCGATTCGGCCTTGGTGACCCGCTCGAGCCCGGCGGGGTCCAGGCCTCCCTGGGTGAAGATTTCGTCGAAGTTGATTTTTGCGCCGGCGACCGGGGGGGCCATCTTGTCGAGCTTGAGAGTCGACGGGGCGGGAACGGCGTGGCCCTGGGGAACGGAGGCCTGAGCCAGCTCGGCCACCCGCTCGGCGGCCGACTTTTCGCCCCCCTCTTCGGTAGCCTTTTCAGTCTCGGTCTGAGCGTCGGGGTCCTCGACGAAGAGCCCCAACAGCTTCTTCCCAATCCCCTTTGGTTCGGCCATTGCGGGCGGTGTTTAGCAGAAGCGCGTTTTGCACCACTCGGAAATCTGATAGCTGCCTCGTCCACCATGGCCAAGTTCGAGGTGCATATTCCCGCAGCCCAAGTGGGCGGCTTTGCGATGACCTTGAAGGTGTCTGCCGACAACTGGATGTCGGCGCTCAAGGCGGGGATGACGAAGCTGGGCGAGCAGGGTTCTTCCGTACAGAACGTGATGGTCGACATTCAGGAAGACAACTCGATCCACGTCACGGAATCGCGTTCGGGCCGGGTGTTCCGAATTCGCGAGCTGACCGAAGAAGAAGCGGCGCAGGCGCCGGTGAAGAAGCCTTCGCAGATCCGAGCGCCGTCCGAGCTGAAGACCCAGCCCAACGTCCCGACCGTCCACTCGCCGACTCGAACCGAGGCGGTCCCCCGCTACGTACCGGGGGGCGCTGCGGTCGTTGCCGAGTCCACTCCGACGGTTCGTGCGATGGCGCTGCCCCCGTCCGAGACGACGAAGACGATGCCGAATCGTCCTCCGCCCGGCAATGCGACCCCCGCGCCGGTGCGGCGAAAGGCGAAGAGCTCGCCCCGAATCGAAGTCGATCGGTTGGCGATCGAAGAGCTCGAGCATCCGACCCGACCGATCACCGCTCCGATTGGGCGGCAGAAATCGAGCCCGAA
>JAYVCD010000094.1:0-26291 GCA_043750125.1 Archangiaceae bacterium
GCGCTCAGCGATCGTTGGGATCGCGCAATTCAACTCACGCTCGAGCCACTTCGCCACGATGTCCGAGTCGCTGCTTGATCAGGATGAGAGCCCGACCCAAGCAGCGTGTCGAGCTGCGCTTGTCTTGGATTGCGTGCGATTCGATTCCACTGCGCCACGCGCAGCCTGGACGCGGCCCACAGCGCGGGGCCGGTCAGCGCACTGCCCCACGGCCGGCGCAAGATCACGGTCACCCGACCCACTGCGCGGGGCGGCACGGCTCCAAAAGCCGCGTTCGGATTTGGCTCAGAAGCTGTCGGTAGCGGGCAGGGTCGAGGCGCTCGACCGGAACCTGGGTGAACTGCTGCGCGCTGCGCGGCTCGCGGGTCAGCACTGTCGTCGACTGTTGCAAATCCCTTCCCTGGATCACGAGTGAAACGGTGGGCTCGGCCGAGTGGGTCCAGACGCGGTGGGCGGTGCCCACGCCAAGGGAATAGCCGGCATCCGGCAGGACATGGCCGCGACGCACGCACGCGACATCACACGTCCCGAGCCCTTCGAGCCCGAAGTGGGCTGCTCCTGCGGTGGGTCGATACCGGTAGCAATGCCAACCCTCGCCCGGCCTGATCACGTACTCCTCGAAGCGGTAACCGCCCCGCAGCACTCTCGAACCGAAGTTCCACCGGTGATCGTGGATGTCGCTTTCCCGACCTCCTTGCGGCCAGGCGTGCAATCGAACCTTGTACGCGCCGGGTTTCTCCATCAGCACGAGCTTGGAAAAACCGAACGTGTGCTCGTACGAGCGGCTGGCCAGATGCACCAGCTGAGCCTCGAATTGGGGAGCCAGGATCGCGTCGATCAACGACACCACGGCATCGTCAACGAACAACCCGAGAATGGAAGTGACGCTTTCGAGCGAGTCATCCTTCTTCATTCGCATCGCAACTTCCCGCTCGAGAGACTCACCCAAGACTGACCTCGGAACGGGCGCGATCCAGCGCATCGAGGACCACCTCGAGATCTGCCTCCGAGGTGGCGGCGCTTGCGATGCACGCGCGAAGTGCCGGCCTCCCGGAGACCTGCGTCGAGGCGAGCCAGGCCCAGCCGCCATCGGCCACGTGCCGGGCGAGGGCGGCGTGATGGGGCGCCGAGGGTCGGCGGCTGTCGGCGAAGCAGACGATCGCCAGCGGGCTCTCGAAGAGGATCTCCCAGTTGCGCTGTTGAAGCTGGGCCGCGAGCCAATGGCCGAGTCTCACCTGCTCTTCGACCCGCCGCGCGAAGCTGCCCCACCCTTCTTCCAGCAGCGGAAGCAGCAGCCGCAGGCCGGTGAAGCGACGAGACCACGACAGCGAGGCACAGTACGGATCGGCGGGCACGTCGGCGGGAAGCACGTATGCCGCGTGCGGTGCAAAGATGCGCAACTGCGCCGGGTCGCGAACCAACAGCAGCCCCGTGCCCAGCGGCATCGAGAGTCCCTTGTGGGGATCGAAGGTGATCGAATCTGCCCGCTCGATGCCCCGCAACAGCGGCCGCAAGCTGGGCGAAAGTGCTGCGGCGCCGCCCCACGCAGCGTCAACGTGGAGCCAGAGATCATTTGCCTCGCAGACCGCAGCCAGGTGCGCGAGCGGGTCGATTGCACCGACGTTGGTGGTGCCCGCTGTCGCTGCCACCATCAGGGGAAGTCGCCCGCTTTGGCGATCGGCGTCGATCTGCCGCTGCAGCGCTTCAGGATCCATCTGAAATCGCGCGGCGCAGGGAACCAGCTGCAAGGCCTCGCGCCCGAGCCCGGTGGCAACCGCAATCTTCTCCAGACTGCGGTGCGACTCGACCGACGCGTAGATCGTCGGCCGGGTGGTTTGAAGACCGCGTTCCTCGAAGCCCGGCGTCCGTTTCGCGAGCGCGAGGATCACGGCGGTCGTGCTGGCCTCCGATCCTCCACTGGTGAAGACCCCACCCGCGTCGGGCCCCAGGCCGAAGAAGGCGGCCAGGTCGCGCACGAGCCGCTCCTCGACCGCGACCGGTCCCGGACTGGCGGAGCGAACCGCGAGCTGGGGGTTGACCCATGAGACGAGCAGATCTGCCGCGGCCGCGGCTTCCAGCGGCGCAGCTGTGAACCACCCCAGACACCGCGGGTGAGAGCCGCGAAGGCCGTCGTCGAGGAGGCGGCCGCAGATCTCGAGCGCCTCAGTGCGTGAGCGGCGCTGGTCGAGCGGGATCTTGCTGACCAGCTCTTCGAGCCCACGCCCGTTCGACTGAACCGGTGTCTGCGCGTTTGTCGTGAGCCGTTCGATCACCGGTTTCAGCGCGTCGAGCCAACCGATCATGAGAAGACCTCCCGGACCAGGTCCGACACTCCGGTCTGCTCCGCACGCCACGCCAGGTAGTCGCGATCGAGCCGCCCTTCCCAGTGGCGGAGCAGGGCCACGGCGTCATCGAGATCGCACTTGCCCGGCTCGTCGCGCCGCAAGGTGAGCTTGAGGGTCAGCTGGTCCTCGGCGGAGAGGACCCAGCCGAACGTCGGGTGGGCCAGCCGGCGCGTCGACAAGGCGTGGTCGAAGCACAAGGTGTGGACCCGGTCGCCAGAGCGAAGAATGAGCGGTGCCGCCCAGACCTCTACGTCTCCAAGCCGAAGCCCGTTGGGTGGCACTCGATCGGCGTGCGGGAACAGCGCCATGACCTCGTGAATCGATGTGCAGCGAACGACAATGTCGATGTCTCGCGGCGGCCGCGACCATCCGTACACCGCGCCTGCCGCGCTTCCGAAGACCGCGTGTTCGAGACCCCCGCGGGTGAGGACCTTCAAGACGTGCTCACACATAGGTGTCGAGCACGCACGAGGGACGCTCCGCGCGATAGCGGCGCAGGAAGTCGCCCAGAAAACCGACGTGAGAGCCCAGCCAGGGAAAGACGCCGAGCTGCCGGCCTCGGTGTTCTGCCGGAAAGAAGAAACGGATCAGCACCGCATCGTCTTCAGCGGGCAGCATCTCCAGCCGTTCGATCAGCGCGTCGTAGGCCTGGCCCGTGGATCCCTCGAGCAGGCCGCGCGGGTTGGGGCGACCGACGATCCGATCGTCTTCGATGATGTATCGCTGAAGTAGGAACTCCTCGAGATTCGAAAGATAGACAGCCGTGAGCTTGAGGCCGGCGGCTTCGACGATGCGCCGAACAGAAGCAATGCCGCCCGGGCTCGCGACGTTTCCCAGCAACGGAATGATCTTGTTCTGGGCGTGCATCGCCTTCACATATCCAAATCGATCTGGATGGGTGAGGTAGTGGAAGTTGAAGCCTTCGGGGGTTGTGGCGGTGATGACCTCTTCGAAGTCGGGAATCTTGTCTAGATTGGCCAGACATTTTTCAGAGACGCTCGTCACCTGAAGCTGCCGGCGAACGAGCTCGCGAAGCAGCCGCTCCACGCGCTTCAGCAAGACCTCGTCAGCTGTCCAGCGGGCCCTGAAGGTGGCCAGAACGTGGGCCAGGAAGGTGGCCGCCTGCACCTCATCCATTGACTGGTCCTTCAGCTGCGCCACCACGCTGCCGATCTTCGCGAGGCCGGCGACGGGTCGGCGTCGGCCGAGGACCAGACAAAGATAGTCGAGGGGGTTGCCCGCTTCGGCAAAAGCCAGCTTGAAAATGAGGTGCTCGAGAAGGTTATCCAGCCGCGCATCCAGGATGACTGCGAGCTGCGGCCGCAGCGCCCCGATGTATGTGTAATTCTGGTCTGGCCCCACGCCCAGATAGGCGCCCCGGGGCGAGGGGCTCGCGGGCATGCATCGAGAGAGCACTTCGTTGTAGCCGACCTCGCTGCTGACGAAGCAGTCGAGCCCGTAGTCCGTCGACGGAGGAGCAAGAGTCAGTTGTTCGCGAATCAACGCATCGAAAATGGGTGTCATTGGCATCGCGTTGAGCAATGGCCGGACCAATTTTCGGCCGTGGATCTCCGCAAAACGTCTGGTCTGTGGACGCAGGCTGCGCAAGGCGCTGCTCAGCGCGCGACATCCCCAGCCTGATTGGACTCGAAATAGAGGCCCCACCCTACGCGTGCTGCTGCGACGGGCATGAGGCGCTCAAGCCTCGAGCGTCAATGAAGGGGGGTGGGAAAACGGTCGCCAGTTCAGCTGAGGCTCGCCATCGTGAATCGCGTTGCCAGAAACTCGGCATTGATGGCCAGCCGGCTGGCACTGCGATGCCGAACCGTCCGGACGGATCTGCGGGACCCTGCCTTTCGGGCCACCCGCATTTCCGGATGAATCGGGGCCCGACGTTTCACTTCGAAAGATCTTCAATTGGGTTGACCCGTTGGAGGCGCCCAAATGAACCGCACCACTACCTTCCTCGTGATCGCCGCCGCCCTCGGGCTGATGGCATTGGTCGTAAAACTTCCTGGCCCGTCGTCGGCAGTCGCCGCCCCCGCCCGACCCGAACTCCCGGTGCAGACCGCCCGCCTGGTGGAAGCGCCGAAGGGCACTCCCGGTTCATTGACGCTCGCCGGCAAGCTGTCTCACCCCTACGTCACTCCGGGAACTTCAGACATCTACCTCAGCCTGGAGGTCAGCGGAGTCGATGTCCCCGGAGCCCGCCGCGCCCCCGTCAACCTGTCGGTGGTGCTCGATCGCTCAGGCTCGATGGCTGGCGAGAAGATCGCCCACGCCCGCAAGGCCGCACTCGCGTTGGTGGATCAGCTCGACGAGCACGACCGGCTGGCGGTCATCCACTACGGCAGCGACGTGGTGGTCTTTCCCGGCGCGTTCGTGACCGACGAGAACAAGCGGCGCTTGAAAGCCTTCATCGCGCGGATTCAAGACGAGGGCGGAACGAACATCGGAGAAGGCCTCACCGCCGGAAAGGCCCAGCTCGACCTCGGACGCTCGGACTTCAAGGTGAATCGGTTGATCCTGCTTTCCGATGGTCAGCCCACGGTGGGGGTCACCTCGGTGGCCGGCCTCACCCGTCTGGCCCAGCGGTACCACTCGGACGGAACCACGCTCACCAGCATCGGCATCGGCCTCGACTTCAACGAGGACCTGATGCAGCGGCTGGCCGAAGTCGGCGGGGGCAGCTACGCGTACCTTCAGGACTCGAACGCGATCGCCAGCATCTTCGAGCGAGATCTGAAACAAGCGGGCACGGCGGTCGCCCGCGACGTGACCCTGGGGCTGACCCTGCCCGCGGGAGTGCGATTTGGCGAGGTCCTCGGCCGTTCCGCGTCAGTCAACGGCACCGCGGTGCTCATTCCCTTGCCGGACTTCTCGGCCCGTCAGATCGAACGCCTGGTGGTCAGGGTCAGCGTTCTGGCCGGTGGGACTTCAAACGAGGCGATCGACGTAGCCGACCTGAAGCTCAACTACCGCGATGTGCTCGCGGACCAGCCGGCCGACGCAAACCTGAAGCTTGCTGCAATGGTGACGGTGAATGCGACGTTGGCTTCCGCGCGCCGCGACAAGGACGCGGTGGTCGCGGCGACCCGGGCTCTGTCGGCGGTGAACTACAAGAACGCAGCAGGCTGGCTCGAACGGGGAGACGGGCGCCGGGCGAGCGCCGAGCTGAAGAAGAACGAGCGGCTCTTCGATGACGTGGGGGACCTCGCGGGCAAGGAGCTCGAGACCGATCGCGCCCAGAACCAGCAATTTTTCGGGATTACAAGTTCGCCTGCCGCCGCGCAGCCCGAAGGCCAATCGGCCGGCAGCAAGGCGATGAAAGTTCAATCGTTCAAGAGCAGTGGTTACGGCGATTCGGTGTACTGACCGCTGTAAGGGTGCGTAAAAAATGCGCATGCGGTGGCGCTTGACCCGCTTCACGGTTTTGGCCAAGTAACTCCACCTATGGCAAACCAGACGCTCACTTCGAATACCCACCTGCAGGGCTGGGTGTCCCAGATGTCGAAGATGTGTCAGCCGGACAACGTCGTCTGGCTCGATGGCAGCGAGGAAGAAAAGAAGAACCTCACTGAGCTCGCCGTCTCGAAAGGGATTTTGATCCCGCTCAACGCCCAGAAGCACCCCAACAGCTATCTGCACCGCTCGAATCCGAATGACGTGGCGCGGATGGAACACCTGACGTTCATCTGCTCGAAGACCAAGGACACGGCCGGGCCGACCAACAACTGGATGGCGCCGGACGAAGCCTACGCGAAGCTGACCGGACTGTTCACGGGCTCGATGAAGGGTCGCACGATGTACGTCGTGGCCTACGTGATGGGCCCACTGGGCAGCGAGCACAGCAAGGTCGGCATCGAGCTGACCGACTCGGTCTACGTGGCGCTCAACATGCGGATCATGACCCGCATGGGGAAGCAGGCGCTCGACACGCTCGGCGACAAGAACGACTTCAACCGCGGTCTGCACTGCACCGGCGACTTGAATCCCGAGCGCCGCTTCATCTGCCACTTCCCCGAAGACAACACCATCTGGAGCTTCGGCTCGGGCTACGGCGGCAACGCCCTGCTCGGAAAGAAGTGCCTGGCGCTGCGCATCGGCAGCTACCTGGGTCAGAAAGAAGGCTGGCTCGCCGAGCACATGCTGATCCTCGGAGTCGAGAACCCCGAAGGACAGAAGACCTACGTCGCAGCCGCTTTCCCCAGCGCGTGCGGGAAGACGAACTTCGCGATGATGATTCCCCCGAAGCGGTTCAACGGGTGGAAGGTCTACACCGTCGGCGACGACATCGCCTGGCTGCGGGTCGGGGCCGACGGGCGGTTGTGGGCCGTGAATCCCGAGAACGGGTACTTCGGCGTCGCTCCGGGAACGAACTGGGCGAGCAACCCCAACGCGATGAAGTGCATCGCGAAGGACACCATCTTCACCAACGTCGCCGTGACCAAGAATGGCGAAGTCTGGTGGGAAGGAATGGACGGGGAAGTCCCCGAAGAGCTGATCGATTGGAAGGGGCTGCCCTGGAAGCGCGGCAGCGCGGAAAAAGCGGCGCACCCGAACAGCCGCTTCACCGCGCCGGCGAGCAACAACCCGATGCTGTCGAGCCACGTCAATGATCCGCAGGGCGTCCCCATCGCCGCGCTGATCTTCGGTGGCCGGCGCAGCACGACCATTCCCCTGGTGATGCAGTCCTTCAACTGGCGGCACGGGGTGTACCTCGCAGCGACGCTCGCTTCGGAGACCACCGCCGCCGCGACGGGCAAGACTGGCGTCGTGCGCCGCGACCCGATGGCGATGCTGCCCTTCTGTGGCTACAACATGGGCGACTACTTCCAGCATTGGCTTCAGATGCAGAAGCGAATGCAGTTTCCGCCGAAGGTGTTCTGCGTGAACTGGTTCCGCAAGAGCGCCGAAGGCAAGTTCCTCTGGCCCGGCTACGGCGACAACATGCGGGTGCTGAAGTGGATCGTCGATCGCGCCCACGGCACAGTCGGAGCGCACGAGTCGTTGTTCGGCTGGGTGCCGAAGGCAGGACACATCGATTTGTCCGGGCTCGACATTCCGCAAGAGCAGGTCGACGCGGCGCTGGCGATCAACGAAAGCGAGTGGCGCACCGAGCTCGAATCCCAGGCCGAGTTCTTCGCTCAGTTCGGCGACCGGCTTCCCAAAGCGCTCGAGCTGAACCGCCAGCTGTTGCTCTCACGCCTCGACTGAAAGGATCCGATTCGCCCTGAGGAGACCGGGCGGGGTAGTTTGCCGCTTCATGCCCCGACCCATTTCTCGTCCGGCGCCGTTCGCACCGATTTCCGCGCGCGCCGAGGACGTCTCGGCGAGCCCGTCGGTCTTGGTTTCGCGTGAATCGGGTGATTCTTTTGCAGCCGGCAAACCGCGGCCGCCCGTTCCGGCCGAGCTGGCGAGATCGATCAGTGACTGGGTCCGGGGACCCACCGGCCACGCGGCCGAGCAGGCCATTTTGGACCTGCTCGAGAAGGCGAACGCCGTCCCCAACGGCCTGGCTTCCACCTTCTACGAGCTGTCGCGGATCGACGGCCGCCTTCCCGAGAAGATGATTCGCGATGTGGCCGATCGATCGATTTCTGATCGCCTTCACGGCCGTGAACAATCACCCGAAGCGCTGAAGCTCTGGTCGATGTTGATGGACGGTGCCCCGGTGCCCCGAAGTCGGGACGCGATGCTGTTCGGGCTGCTGGCCCGCGCGATGGAGATCGGCTCGATTTCCGAACCCGCGGTGGCGACCTACGCCCGCGAGCGGCTGCGAGACACGGACGGGCAGCTGTCGGTCTTCGGCGCCACGCTCGACCGCCTGGATCGCCGGAAGGCCTCCCAGAAAGGCACCTTCGGCAACCGGGCGCTGAACTTCGCGTACCACTTCTACGACAAGACCCGGCTGACCCACGTGCTCAACACGCTGATGGGCACCCACGACACCGAGTCGCCTGCCGAGGTGCAGCGCGCGCTGACCAGCCCCAAGGTCCGGGGTGCGGACGGGGTCGAAAAATCTCTGGGCGATGTCACGGTGCTGGTCAACGGAATGCTGAACCTCGAGCCGACGGCGCCGATGATGTTTCGGCTCGCGCGCCACACCGCCGGGCCGGTCATCCTCGCGAGCAGCAACCCCGATGGGGCAGACGGTTATCGGCTGCGCGAGCTGACCGAAATCTGGGGCGTGCCGGTGCCGCCCGAGCTGAAGGGCAAGCTCTGGGCGATTGGCGACGTCTCGGCCACGATGATCACCTGGCCCCAGGGTTCGGACCTGTTGATCGAGCACCTGGGAATCATCGACGCCCAATTTGCTGCGCTGAAGGCTGCGAATCCGAAACTGGCGGGGGTCGATTCGTTCCGCGCGGCGAAGACCACCGTCGTCGGCTACAGCCAGGGCGCGCTGTCTGCGACCGCGGCGCGAAAGCGGTTGGAAGACGCTGGGCTGCCCGATGTCATCGACAACCTGATCGCCGTCGCGGGCGATTTCGCGGGTACCCCCTTCGCCGACGGGGTCGACTCGGCCGAAGACCTTCAGGCCGGACAGGGACATTCCGGCCCCAACGCGCGGGTGGCTCAGACACTCGAGAAAATCCTCGCCCAGGTCGATGGCGAAGAAGGAGCGCGGACGTTCGAATCGAACGACCCGGACTTCGTTCGCCGAATGAGCCAATCGCTGGGCTTGAGCTCGGACCTGGTCGACGTGTCCTACTACGCGAAGGCCAGCAGCCCGACCGACAAGGTCGAGCCGATTTTCGGCAGCGCCGCACGACTGCTCGAGTGGGCCCTGGGAAATCGCGGGCACGGCTCGGACGGAGTGATTCTGACCGGCGAGTCCCAACTCGGCCGCAAGGTGGTGATGGACGAGAGCCCCAAGAGCCACCTGATGATCTGGAAGGACCAGGACACGGTCGACCGGATCCTCGAAGCGCTCTGACCCCGACGGGGCTCAAGGGGAAACCCACCAGACGAGCTCGCCGTGGGTGGGCTGGACCTTCTGAATCGGCAGCTCGCCGCTCTTGCCCTGCACCCGCTGAAGAATCTCTTTCTTCTCGGGGCCCGCGGCAATGATCCACACCCGCTTCGCCGCGTTGATCAGGGGCAAGGTCATCGTCATCCGCTTCGGGGTTTCGTTCATCACCACCAGGCGCGATTTCTCGGCCAGCTGGGGCGAGCCGGGAAACAACGAGGCGGTGTGACCGTCGGCCCCCAGCCCCAGCAGGACCAGGTCGAGCACCGGCACGCCTTCGTGAAGTTCTTTGATCCGCGAGCGCAGCAGCTGCTCGTACCCCGCGGCGTCGCCCTGCTCGGCCGGCATCGGGTGGGCCACCACCTTCACTTCCCCCAGCTCATCGAGCAGCGCCTTCTTCACCATTCCGTAGTTCGATTCGGGGTGGTCGAGCGGGACTGGACGTTCGTCGCCGAAGAACAGCTCGACCTTCGGCCACTCGATCAGCGGAGTCATCGCCAGCGACTGGTAGAGCAACCGGGGAGTCTTTCCCCCGGACAAAGCGATCGAGAACGGGGTGTGCCACGTCATCTCGACCGCGTCGATCAGCGCCCCTTCGAGCTGTTCGACCAGGGTGGGCAGGTCTGGGCAGAGAATGTTTTTCATTGGGTGTTCCAGCCGCCCACGTCCGAGACCAGCTGGTCGGCCTCGGCCGGGCCCCAGGTGCCGGGGTCGTACTCGAACATCGGGCTGGGGCCGTGAATCACCGGGTCGACGATGGCCCAGGCCGCCTCGACTACGTCTTGCCGGGCGAAGAGGGTCGCGTCGCCGGCCATCGCGTCGCCGAGCAGCCGCTCGTAGGCTTCCATTCGACCCTTCTCGCCCTGCTCCGGGGTCTCGACGACGCTCAGTTCCACCGGCTTGCCGGTCATTCCTTCGCCGGGTGCCTTGGCCCGCGCGCCCATCGCGATCACCACCGTCGGGCTCAACCTGAAGCGGATGTAATTGCCCATCGCCGGAGCCTTCTCGTTGAAGACCACCTGGGGCGGATTCTTCAGCTCGACGAACAGCTCGGTGGTGGTGGTCTTGAGGCACTTTCCCGCGCGCACGTAGAACGGGACGCCTTCCCACCGCCACGAATCGATGTGAAGCCGCAGTGCTGCGTAGGTGGCCATGTGCGAGTCCTTCGCGACGCCCTCTTCATCGCGATAACCGCGAAATTGGCCGCGGACCATGTGCTTCGGGTCCATCGGGCGGATGTTCCGCAAAACTTTCGCCTGCTCGTCTCGAATCGCTTCGGGCCAGGTGGACGAGGGCGGTTCCATCGCCAGGTAGCTGACGACCTGCAGCAGGTGGTTCTGAATGACGTCGCGAATGACGCCGGTCTCTTCGTAGAACTTTCCACGGCCCTTCACCCCGAAGCTTTCCGCGAGGGTGATCTGCACGTTCTCGACGTAGTTCCGGTTGAAGATCGGCTCGAGGAAGGCATTGGCAAACCGGAAGTAGAGGATGTTCTGCACGGCTTCCTTCCCCAGGTAGTGGTCGATGCGAAAGACCGCTTCCTCGGGAAAGCTCTTGTGCAGCACGGCGTTGAGCTCGCGCGCCGACTCGAGGTCCCGCCCAAACGGCTTCTCGACGATCACCCGCGCGTCCTGGGTCAACCCCGCTTCGACCAGGTGGCCAACCACGGCCCCGAACATGCTCGGGGGAATCGCCAGGTAGTGCGCGGGTCGCTTCGCGTCGTTGAGGGCGGCCTTCAACTTCACGAAGGTCGCCGGCTCGTTGTAGTCGCCATCGATGTACTGCAGCTTGGCTGCGAGCCGGGGGAAGGCCTCGGGATCCAGGCCTCCGTATTCGGTGACGCTCGCCTTCGCCCGTTCGATCAGCTGCTCGCGGCCAATTCCAGATCGACCCACGCCCACCACTGGAAAATTCAGTCGCCCCGCCCGGGCCAGGGCCTGCAGCGCGGGAAAGATTTTCTTGTAGGCCAGGTCTCCGGTGGCGCCGAAGAAGACCAACGCGTCCGACTGCTGCCGGGGGGGCGCGGTCACTTTTTCTCCGAGTGACCACCGAAGCCAAACCGCATCGCCGACAGCACTTTGTTCTGGAACTCGTCTTCGCCCCGCGACGCGAAGCGTTCGAAGAGCGCGGCGGTCAAGACGTGCGCGGGCACTCCTTCGTCGTTCGCCGCGGCAATCGCCCAGCGCCCCTCGCCCGAATCGGACACCCGGCCGGCGAAGCTGTCGAGGTTCGGTTGGGTGACGAAGGCTGCGGCGGTCAAGTCGAGCAGCCAGGACGAGATCACGCTTCCCCGCCGCCAGACCTCGGTGATGCTGCCGAGGTCGAAGTCGTACTGGTAGTGCTCGGGCTGACGAAGCGGAGTCGTCTCGGCGTCCTTCTCGTGGGTGCCCTTGCCGATGTTCGCCTTCTTCAAGATGTTCAGCCCTTCCCCGTACGCGGCCATCAGCCCGTACTCGATCCCGTTGTGGATCATCTTCACGAAATGCCCCGCCCCGGCCGGCCCGCAGTGCAGGTAGCCCAGCTCGGCGGTGCCCCCCAGGTTCTGCCGCCCGGGGGTGGGTGCCAGGGTGCCTTTTCCCGGAGCCAGGGTGAGGAAGATCGGGTCGAGCCGCTTCACCACCTCGGGCTCGCCGCCGATCATCAGGCAGTAGCCGCGCTCGAGGCCGAACACCCCTCCGCTGGTGCCCATGTCGAGGTAATGGATTCCCAGCGTCCCCAGCCGCTTCGAGCGCGCGATGTCGTCGTGGTAGTGCGAGTTGCCCCCGTCGATGATCGTGTCGCCCTTCTCGAGCAGCGGCAGCAGCTGCTCAATCGAAGCGTCGACCACCGCGGCGGGGACCATCAGGCAAAGGGTGCGCGGCTTTTGAAGCTTCGCGACCAACTGCTCGAGGGTCGCGCTGCCGATCGCGCCTTCCTGGACCAGGGCGTCGACCGCGGCCGCCGAGTAATCGAACACCACGCTGGTGTGACCGCCTCGCATCAGCCGCCGAACCATGTTGGCCCCCATCCTTCCCAGACCGATCATTCCCAGTTGCATTGCGTGCCCCTTGAAAGAGATTTTTTGTCCTTTACGCCTTTCTGCCTGCTCCGGGTCGGCACAAGGTAGGTTTCCACGCATGCGCTGTGCCGGCTTGGCTTCAACGGCGGTCCTGGGTGTGCTTTTCCTGCTTTCGACGGCCCAGGCGGCCAACCCCAAAAGCGGAGCTCTGATTAAAGAGGGCGACCGGCTGTACAAAGAAAACAAGTACCGGGAAGCCGCCGAGGCGCTGAAAAAGGCCTACGACCTCGAGCCCGCGGGGGTGCTGCTCTACAACATCGCCCGCGCGTACGACCAGGCGGGCGAGCTGAAGATCGCCCTCGACTACTACCGGGTGTTCGTCGGTCAAGAAGGCTCAGAGCCTGCCCTGGTCAAGAAGGCCAACCTCGCGATGGACCGGCTGCGAACCCTGGTGGCGAAAGACGAGGCGGGACGACAGATGAACGACGCCGAAAAGAAGCGGCTCGAAGACGAGGCGCGCGCGGCGAAAGGAAAGGCCAGCGAAGAGGCCGAGAAAGGCCGGGTGCAGAAAGAGGCGTACGAGGCCAAAGAGAAGGAAGCCGTCAAAGCGGCGCAGAGCAAGACGAGCCTGCGCCTGGTCAGCAGCCTGGGGCTGGGCGGGGTCGCGGTTGCAGCGCTGGGCTCGGGAATCGCCTTTGGGGTGCTGGCCGGTTCGAGCAAGTCGAGCTTCAACGCGGCGACCACCGGGGCGGACAAGAAGAGGCTCGAGAGCGAAACGAGGACCCGCGCATTGATTGCCGACGTGAGCTTCGTCGGCGCAGCGGCGGCCGCGGTGGTGGCGGTGATCCTCTTTCCCAAGGGCGGTGCGGCGTCAGAAAAGGCGGTCGAGGTGGTCTTCGCGCCGGCTCCGGGCGGGGCGTTTGCTGGGCTCCAGGGGTGCTTCTAAGTGCGGCGGCTGGTCGCCTTCGCCACGGTGGGCTTGAGCCTCTCGTGCAGCTTCACCACCGCGACGGGCTTCAACCCCTGCGAGACCGACAGCCAGTGCGCGATGGACCACGCCTGCCTCGAGAACTTCTGCACCCAGATGACCCTGGGGTGTCGGCGGCAAATCGGCGAATTCACCTCGACGAACCGGGTGGTGTTCGCAGCCACGTTGCCGTTGAGCAGCGCGCCCGATGGAGGAGTCGTCGATGAGTCTGAGCAGCAGGGCCTCAACGCACTCGCGCTGGCGGTCGACGAAGGCAACCGGCGCGACGGGATCAAGGGAAAGAAGTTCGCGCTGATCTTCTGCGACACGTTCGGGGACGACGCGATCGCCAAGCAGCAACTGACGTGGCTGGCTTCCGAAATGAAGGTGGTCGCGGTGGTGAGCTCAGGCTCGGATCAGACGATCGCGATCACCAACGTGGCGGCGGTGCGCGATGTGCTGGTGATCAGCGCGACCGCCACCTCGGCCGAGCTGATCGGCACCTTCCAGAGCAATCGGCAGTTGGTGTGGCGCACCGCTCCGCCCGATTCGCTGCAAGCCCGGGTGATGGCGGACTTGATCGAGGCCGACTACCCCTCGGACGCTGGAGTTAAAATCGGGATCGCCTACGTGGACACCACCTACGGCCAGGGCCTGTCGGCGGGGCTTCGCGCGCGCTTGCCCCCGCGGTTCGAGGTGAAGGAGGCGCCCTATAAGCGCAACGCCGACACCACCCAGGTGGTCAACGACTTGAACGCCTTCGCCCCGAAGCTGACAATGGTGGTGGGTTTTCCGCCCGACATCCGAAACATCGTGAACCTCGCGAAGACCAAAGCGGCCCTGAGCAAGGCCTCGGGCCACCAGTGGCTCTTTTCCGACAGCGCCAAGGACCCTGCGATTCTGTCTGACGGAACGTTGGCCGAGCTGGTGGGAAGCTTCGGCACCGCCCCGGCGCAGGGAGCGGGCGCGACGTTCCCTTCGTTCAAAGATCGCTTCTTCACCAAGTACGCCGCCGACCCGGCGAGCTTCTCGTTCACCTCTCACAGCTACGACGCGATGTACCTGCTGATGCTGTCGGCCGCCTGGGCGACGGCCAACGACGGAGCGGTGACCGGGCTGCGCATGGCCGACGGAATGCGAAACGTCTCGAAGGGCGCGGCCTATTCGCTGTCCCCCGACAACTTCACCGGAGCCGTGACCGCGATGCAGTCGCGGATCTCAATCGACGTCGAAGGCGCGAGCGGCAAGCTGAACTTCGACCTCGACGCCGGCGCGCCTTCTTCTCCGTACGAGCTGTGGCGGGTGGAAGCCGACGGCGGCTTCACCACCACCCGGCTCGTCGAGCCCACAGGCCTTTGAGCGTTCGTTGCCCCCACCGGTAATCTCCGAATTCGAGGTGACCCAACAGCTGCCTCCGATTGGAGGGGCTGAAGTCTATCTGGCCCGCCGGCTGTCCTCGGGGCAGGCGGTGGTGCTGCGGGTGCTGCGCGAAGAGCTGAGCGCATCTGAAATGCTGGTCGCCTGCTTCCTCGACGCGGTTTCAGCGGCGAGAACGGTCGTCCACCCCTACCTCGCCCAGGTGCTCGACTCGGGAATCACCCCGCAGGGGCGGCCGTGGGTGGCCACCGAATATTTCGAAGGCGAGGATCTCGCTCAGCACCTGCGCACCAACCCGGGGCTGTCGCCCGCCGAGCTGATTCGACTTGCAGTCCCGTTGTGCGAAGCGCTCGAGGCGGCGCACGCGGTCGGGGTTCTTCACGGCGGCCTCAAGCCTTCGAGCATCTTCATCGCGCGCGGCTTGGGGAACGAAGCGAGCCGCCTGCTGGACCTGGGCCTCTCGCGTTTCGAAGGAGACCTCTCGGTCGAGGGCGATCGGGCGGCGCAGGTGGCGTTGCTGATGTACGCGGCACCCGAGACGATTGCCGGGGGCAAGCCCGACGTGAGATCGGACCTCTATTCGTTGGGAGTGGTGCTGTACGAGGCGGTGACCGGAGCGCCTCCGTTCGTGGCCTCGGGCCCCGACGGGTTGCGGAAACTTCAGCTCGAAAAGGCTCCGCGGCGACTGACGGGACGAAATGCGCCGCTGGCGGCGGTGGTCGAGCGCTGCCTGGCCAAGAACCCCATCGATCGCTACAGCACGGCGCGGCAGCTGGCCGATGCGCTGCTCGCCTGTCGGCTGCCCACCACGCTGGACCCCGCGGTGTCGGGAAGCGGTCAAGACGCAGCGGCGGCAGACGAGGCGCGGGAACAGCTGGGGGACGTGCTGGGCAGCTACCAGTTGGTTCGGTTGATTGGTGAAGGCTCGATGGGTCGGGTCTACCTGGCGCAGCACACCAAGCTGGGTCGGCAGGTCGCACTGAAGGTGTTGCGCACCAACCAGACCCGCCACCGCGCGCTGGTGCAGCGCTTTTTCCAGGAAGCCCGCACCGTCAATCAAATCAACCACGAGCACATCGTCGAAGTATTCGACTTCGTCGAAGAGCTGACCCCCGATGGAATCAACCTCGTCTATTGCGTGATGGAGCTGCTCGCCGGCACCAGCCTCTCGGCGTTGCTGTCGATCGAACGGCTGGCAGTGAACCGGACGGTGGCGATGGCCCGACAGATTTGCAGCGCGCTCGGAGCCGCGCACCAGGTCGGCGTCATTCACCGCGACATCAAGCCCGACAACATCTTCCTCACCACCCGTGCGGGGCAGGCCGATTACGTCAAGGTCCTGGACTTCGGGGTTGCGAAAGTGACGGTGCAGCCGGGGCTGAAGATCACGGTGAGCGATACGGCCAGCGGCGCCCTGGTGGGTACCCCGACGTACATGTCGCCCGAGCAGGCCGCGGGACTGAAGGTGGACCCCCGGGCCGACATCTACGCGCTGGGGACCCTGATGTACGAGATGCTCACCGGGCACCCCCCTTTCCAGTCGACGACCTTTGGCCAGCTGGCCGCAGAGATCATCACCAAGGACCCTCCGCCGATTGGAAGCCTTTCGATCGCAGGCGAGAAGGTTCTCCCGGGGTTGAAGGCCGAGATCTACCGCGCGCTCGAGAAAGATCCGCAGGCGCGCCACCCGACGATGGAAGCCTTCAGCCAGGCCCTGGCGCCCTACGAGCTGAGGAATGCGGGGCGCGCGTCGTCGACCCGGCGGGCCGCGTTTCTGGCGGGCTCGGTGGGGCTGGTCGCGATGTTTGGCGTGGCCGTCAGTCGCCTGGGCGCGGGGGTCCCGGTCGCTCCGCCGGTGCTTGCCATTCCCGAGCGGGTGCCGGTGGAAGTGCCGCCGACGGTCCATCTGACGGTGGGCTCGACCCCTTCGGGGGCGCGGGTGACCCGGAAGGATACCGGGCTCGAGCTGGGGGTGACTCCGCTGGGCGTGGTGCTGCCGCGCGATGAGGCTCCGCTGGTCCTCGAGCTGAGCCTCGCAGGTCACCGACCGACCGAACGGGTGGTGCGACTCGACGCCAATACTGCGCTCGACGTCTCGTTGGAAAGAGACGTGGAACCCACACCCAACCGCCCTTCCCCACCCGTGGTTAAGCCAAGGAAGAGGATCGGCAAAGAGAGTACGATCGACCCGTTCTCGGAGTGACATGCGCGCTGGGCCGGTCTTTCTCTCGCTGCTGACGCTCACTTTCGCAAGCCCGGTCCGTGCCCAGGATCCCGCGGCAAAGTCTCGCGCGCTCTACCATCAGGCCCAGCAGGTCTATGACCGCGGCGAATTCGCCAACGCGCTCGAGCTCTTCGTTCAGGCGTACGAGGCCAAGGCCTTGCCGGGCTTTCTATTCAACATCGCGCAGTGCCACCGCCAGTTGCGCAACTACGAAAGGTCGGGCTTCTACTTCAAGCGGTATCTCGAGGTGAGCCCGCACACCCCGAACGCGCGGGTCGTGCGCGAGTTGATTCTCGAAGTGGCGGCCAAGCAGGCCGGCGTTGAGGAGCTCAAGCGCACCGAGGCCTCTGCCGCCCAGGCCCAGGAAGTAGAGCTGGCCCGAATCGCCGTCGCGCATGCCGAGAGCGAAGCCACGGCACGACGAGACGAAGAGACCCAAAGGGTTGCGCGGGCGCTGCGGGAAAAATCGGTGGGGCGTGAATCGTCGGGCTCGGTGCTGACCCGCTGGTGGCTGTGGGCAGGCGTCGGGGTGATCGTGGCCGGCGCAGCGGCGGGGGCGGTCTACGTCGGGACGGCGCCGTCTCCCCGGCCGACCACCCTGGGCACGGAAAGCGCCCGGTGAGAGCCGCCGCAATTCTCACCGCCGTTCTGCTGTTCGGGTGCGAGCGCAGTCCCGAGACCGTGGTCGGAACGGCGGTGATGATCCGGGTGCAGTTCGATGGGGCCCTGAGCCCTTCCCAGCTGCGCTTGAGCGTCGCGGACCCCGGGGGCGTATTCTTCGGCCCGCGCGTCCGGCCTGAGACAGCCGGGGCGCCGCTGGGCTCAGAGCAGACGATGCGGGTGTTGCTGCCCGACGCGCGCGCGGGCGAGATCATCACGGTGCGGGTGGACGGACTGGTGGGAGCCAACGCGGTGGGTTCCGGAACAGGCACCGCGACCGTGATTCGGGGACGGGAAGTGATCGCCACTGTGGTGCTCACCGGACCGGCCGTCGACGCGGGCGGCTGCGACGCCAGCTCATGCCCCGAGGGCTGCTGCTCGCAAGGGGTTTGTCAGCCGCGCACGCTGCTCACCTGCGGCGCGCGGGCCTCGACGTGCGTGATGTGTGACGCCGCCAAGAGCGGCGAATGCGGAGCCACCGGCTTCTGCCAATGCGGAGCGGGGGTGCAATGCGGAACCGGGCAGCGCTGCGTCAGCGGAAGCTGCGTGTGTGACGCAACGTCCTGCCCCGGAGGGTGCTGCCTGGGGCAGACCTGCAATGCGATGTCGCTGTCGACCTGCGGAGCGGTGGGTGGCGCCTGCGCGTCGTGCAACATCGACCGCAGTGACAGCTGCGAAAATGGAGGCTGCGGGTGTGGCCCGGGCGCAGCGTGCGGCGGAGGCCAGCGGTGCGTTGGCGGGCTTTGCGTCTGTGACGCGACTTCGTGCCCGACCGGGTGCTGCCAGGGGAACAGCTGCAGCCCGCGGGCGCTGGTGAGCTGCGGCGCGCAAGGCGACTCGTGTGTGACGTGCGACTCGGGCAAAGCCAATGTCTGCTCGAGCACGGGCCAGTGCCGGTGCGGCCTCAACCCCGCGTGCGCCACGGGCCAGAGCTGCTCGGGCGGAGGCATCTGTACCGGCGGTGCCTGCGACGCCACCACCTGCCCCAATGGTTGTTGCAAGGGCGCGGTGTGCACCGCGGCCTCTCTGGCCAACTGTGGCTCGGGAGGTTCGGCCTGCTCGTCGTGCAACCCCGCCACGTCCGATGCGTGCGCGGCGGGAGGCAACTGCCAGTGCGGATCAACCCCCTCGTGCGCCAGCGGCCAGCGCTGTGTCAGTGGCGCCTGCGTGTGTGATGCTTTGTCCTGTCCGACCGGCTGCTGCGCGGGGTTGGTGTGTACGGGTCAATCGCTTGGAACGTGCGGGGCTCCCGGGCTTGCCTGTCAGACCTGTAACCCGTCGACGGCGAGCTCGTGCACGGGGGGAACGTGCGGGTGCGGCACCGGCCGGGCCTGCGGCCCTGGAACCCGCTGCGTCAGCGACGCGTGCGTCTGCGATGCCACCTCGTGCGCGACCGGCTGCTGCTCGGGTGGCGCCTGCAACTATTCTCCATCGGTCGCGATGTGTGGGTTGGGCGGGTCGACCTGCTCGGCTTGCGACTCGAACACCGCGGACACCTGCGCGAGCGGAAGCTGCAAGTGCGGCGGGGGCAACCCCTGTCCGATTGGCGAAATGTGCGGCAGCGGGGGGAACTGCACCCCGATCACCTGCAACGTCACCACCTGCCCCAATGGGTGTTGTTCCGGCACCTGCAAGACGCCTTCATTCGCCGAATGTGGTGCCAACGGCGGCTCTTGCACGTCTTGCAATTCGAACCGGGCGGACAACTGTTCGAGCGAGGGCCACTGCCGCTGCGGAATGTATCCCTCGTGCGCGGGCCCCAACTGCGTAGGTGGAACCTGCTCGGGGGGATCCTGCAATTCGACCAACTGCCCCAATGGATGCTGTCTGAGCGGGGCGTGCACCACGCCCTCGCTCAATGACTGTGGTCACGGGGGCTCGGGGTGCGTGACGTGCAGCCCGACGCGTTCGGACCAATGCGCAGCCGATGGAGTGTGCCGATGCGGAACCGCGATTCAGTGCTCTCCCGGAAAGACGTGCGCCGCCGGGGCGTGTACCTGACGGGGTCCGGCTCGGGGCCTCAACTTCTTGAGGAGACCCTCAAAAACAGCGTCGGGAGCGGGCGGTCTTCTTGTGGGGTTTCGACGGGTTGAGACGGGTCCCCGCCTTGCGAAGGCGTCGCGGCATGAAACGACTCTCTGTTGCCGTGTTGTTCGCCCTGGCGTGTGGTGGCACCCATCTTCCTCCCGACTGGAAAAAGAGCGGCGGGGGCCACGTGGTCGCGGCGCTGTCGTCGGTGACCCTGGCGGACGATTGCGGGGCGAACATCAAGGCGGCTGGCGCGGACATGGCGCCCTGCGCCGCGGGCACGATCTGTCCGAGCTTCTGCCGTCAGTCGAGCATGCAGCTTCAATTCGCGTCGACGGCCGCGACGGCGTCGAAGATCGAAATCCTGGCGGTGCGGGTCATCGACCCCACGAACTACAAAGTCCTCGAGAGCCTGTCTCACCGCGAAGCCAGGCAGTGGAGCAGCGAACAGTACGTCGCGTGGGACGAGCTGCTCGCGCCCAACGCGACGGTCAAGGCGACCGACAAGCTGTCGGCGCTCCCCCGGGGCTTGAATGCTTTTTCCGACACTTCGCGCATCGGGAGCCAGACGAAGTACCTGATCGAAGTGGATGTCGCGGTGGACGGCGAGCCGCGCACGTTGAGCATCGAGGCGTCCCGCGAGCCCGACATCGTCACCTGACCAGGAAGTCGATCACCCGTTCGATCTTCTTGCCGTAGGGCGGGCTGAGCATCTTTCCGGTCTGGCTCAGCGCGCTCGAGATGTAGACGCCGCGGGCGTGAGAGAAGGTCTGGAAACCGGTGATGCCATGGTACGCGCCGGCGCCGCTCTCGCCGATGCCGCCGAAGGGCAGGTCTTCCTGGGCAAAGTGGAGCAGCGTGTCGTTGATGCAGGCGCCTCCCGAGACGGTGCGCTTGAGAACCTCGTCGGCCCGCCGGGAACTGTCGTCGAAGTAATAGAAGGCCAGCGGGCGCGGGTGGCTGTTGATGTACTCGAGCGCCTCGTCGATTGTCCGGTAGGTCTTCACCGGAAGAATCGGCCCGAAGATTTCTTCTTTCATCACCCGCATCTGATCCGTCGCGCCAAACACCAGCGTCGGCGCGAACTTTCGGGACTTCACCTGCTCGGGCAGCACCAACAGCGGGTCGAGGCGGGCGCCCTGGGCCTGGGCGTCGGCGAGCAGGCCCTTGAGCCGCTCATAGGCGCGGGGGTTGGCGATCGACGAGTAGTCGGGGTTGTGGGCGAGGTCCGGGTAGAGGCGCGCGACGGCGGCTTTGAATTCTTCGCTGAAGCGCTGCTCACTGCCTTCCTTCAGCAGCACGTAGTCGGGCGCGATGCAGGTCTGGCCGGCGTTGAACAGCTTGCCTGCCGCGATGCGTTCGGCCGCCTTGGTCAGCGGATAGTCGGGGTGGATCAGGGTCGGAGATTTTCCGCCCAGCTCGAGGGTGGTCGAGGTGAGGTTGGCGGCTGCGGCCTGGGCGACCATTCGACCGACGTGGGTCGACCCGGTGAAGAGCAGGTGATCAAAGGGCAAGGTGGTGATTTCCCGCGCTACGTCCGGGCCGCCTTCCACGACCACCACTTCGTCGGCGCTGAACGTTTCGCGCACGGCGCGGGCGAGCGCCTCGGACGTGCGCGGGGTCAGCTCGGAAGGCTTGATCATCACCTTGTTGCCGGCGGCGAGCGCACCGGCCAGGGGCCCCAGCGCCAGGTCCACCGGGTAGTTCCAGGGAGCGATGATTCCCACCACTCCCCGCGGCAGGTATTCGACGTAGGAGCTCGAGGGCAGAAACCACCACTTCGGGCGCACCGCGCGCTTCTGCATCCAGGCGCCGACCTGCTTGCGGGCTTCTTTCACCCCCATCATGGTCACCATCACGTCGGCCAGCAGCGTCTCGTGCCGTGAGCGCCCGAGGTAGTCGGCGTTGATCGCCTCGACGAAAGCTTCCTGGTTCGAGCGGAGCATGCCCTCGAGGCGCGTCAGCACATCTTCGCGCTGCGCCCGGGTGGGGAATGGGTTGAGCCGGTAGGCAGACCGCAGCCGCTCGAATGCCTGTTGGGTGGGGCTTGGGGAAAGGGCAGCGGCGGTTGAGCTCATGACGGGCACCCTACCTTTCCATCGACTTGATTGGTTGACGTCTGCTCTTCAGTCGGAAAGGGTCCGGCCGCAATTTCCACCTCCTCAAGGAGTCGTCATGAAGGTTCGTTACTCGCTGCTTCTCGCGTCGATCGCGCTGTTTTCTACCGGCTGTGCCAGCAAGTACTTCATCCAGAAGGACGCCTATTCGGGCGTGAAGAAAGTCGCTCTCGTCCAGCACGTGATCAACCCGCGCATGCTGCTGGGCACCGCGAATTCGGAAGAGGCCAAGACCGGCACCGCCGAGAAAGACTTCGAAGTGCTGAGCAAAGAAATGGCTTCTTCCTACGCGGTCACTCCGCTGGCCGAGATGGTCGCCAACCCGGCGTACACGGGCGCAGGCGGCAAGACTGCGTGGGAAGGGTACTACTCGGCGAAGGGCGCGGCGTTTTTCTCGGCCGACGAAGACACGCTGAAGGCAGCCACCATCCCCGCTGAGACGGCGAAGAAGCTGTGCGAAGGGCTCGGCGTGGACGCGGTGGCAGTGATCTACGAGAGCTGGGACGTAGACCCCTACGCGCTCGGCTTCCGTGCTCACTCGAAGAATGGCTACATCATCAACATGTTCGACAAGAACGGGACCAAGGTCTGGGGCGACGTGGTCTGGGGGACCTCAGAAGAAGGAATGCCGATGGCGGCGGGCGTGATCGCCACAGACGTTCCGACCTACGTCCTCAACAACACCCAGGCGTTCACGGTGGCGTTGCAGGAAGCGAACAAGCACATCTCGGGTAAGTAATTTCGTCGCGTCCTGAAGGGCGCCGGCCGACCGGTCGGCGCCTGCAGCAGCAGGGTTGAACGAGGCGAAACGTCTCAGCGAGGCACAAAGCCTCCGGCCGCCGTCAGGCCGCGACGCTGGCCAGCTCAGGTCGAACCGGGTGTTCTACCAGCGCCGGAAGCAGCACTTTGACCGCGCTGGGCACCACGTGAATGTCGACGAAGGCCGAAGGGTGACGCAGCTTCCCGTCGACGCGCAGCTTTCGATCGCCCATCGAGAACCGCACGTGCCGGGCGCGCTTCACGTGCAGCTCGGGCGCAGTGGGAGTTTCATCGCGGCGCAGCGCTTCCATGTATTCGAGCAGCTTGGGACGATCTTCGGGAGTGGCGAGCACCACGTCGAAGGCTCCGTCTGAAGGGTCGGCACTGCGTCCGAGGTGGAGATTGGGCCCGAGCATCCCGGCGTTCATCACGTCGATCATCACGTAGTCGCCTGAAAAATTGTGCCCGTCGATCGCAAGGTCCCAGTGACGGGCCTCGTACTTTCCCAGAAAGTTGGTGAGGACGTCGCGGGCGCGGCTGGGGGTCTTGTCGCCCTCGGCGATCGCCTCGCTCAGCGCTTCGCAGAACCAGCCGACCCCTGCGCTTTCACAGAAGTACTTCACTCCCCAGCTGCCGACCGCGCGCCCGAGATCCAGGCTGCGCAAGCGGGGGCGAGTCAACGAGGCAATCAAGGTCTTCAAGTCGCGCGTCACCCCGAGCGTCTGGGCCAGATTGTTGGCGGTGCCCAGCGGGAGCACCACCATCGGCAGCTCGGAATTGAGCAGCCTTCGGGCGACGCTGAGAATCGTGCCATCGCCGCCGGCGGCAATCACCACCTCGCAAGATTCGCGAAAAGCAGGGGTGAGCAGCAGGTCGAGATGAGTCACTTCGGTGACCTCGTGCCCTGCATATTCGAGCTCCCCCAGAAGCTCTTCCCGAGACAAAAAGCCGCACCCCGCTTTCTCGTTGTGCACCACAGTCACTCGCATGGGCCCGACTCCTTGTCCTTTCAGCTACTGACGCAATGCGCATGCCGTGGCATCGATCCTGCTCGGTTTGACGGGCATGCGAATCCTCGTGGCGAACGACGACGGCGTGTTCAGTCCCGGACTGCAGGTGCTGGCGGAGGTGGCGTCGAGCTTCGGTGAAGTGCGCATCGTCGCTCCAGATGTCGAACAGTCTTCGGTGGGGCATGCGATTACGGCGACCCGACCGTTGAGCTACCGCCCCACCCGCATTGGTCGATTCAACGGTTGGAGGGTCAATGGCACTCCTGCCGATTGCATTGCTCTGGGGATTCATCACTGGGCCCACGTCGACGCGGTGCTGAGCGGCATCAACCAGGGTCTGAACCTGGGGCATGCGATGTGGCATTCGGGCACGCTTGCGGCGGCAAAGCAGGCCGCGCTGTTCGGAGTGCGGGGAATCGCGATGAGCGCGGGCGCCCTCGAGACGGCCGAGGAATACGACGCGCTGAAGCCGTGGGCTGCCGCGGTGCTGCGAACGCTGCTGTCGAGCAAGAACCAATCGCTGCTGAACAACGTCAATTTTCCGGCGAAGCCCCGCGGCATTCGGTGGACGCGGCAGTCGGTGCGTCAGTACGACGGGAAGGTGGTGCCGGGCACGGCGCCCTCGGGACGGGTGCATTTCTGGTTCACCGCCGTGCCGATTCTGGGCGTGGAGGAAGGCACCGACCGTTGGGCCTTCAGCGAGAACTACGTTTCGGTAACCCCGCTGCGGCTCGACCTGACCGACGAGAAAGCGCTCAGCCATGCGCAGCAGGACCTGCCTTTCGAGGACTCTCAAATTCCCAGAATCGCCAGCCCGTCTTCGGGCAGCGAAACGGAATCGGACGACGTCATCGAGACCCCGGTGTCGACCAATGACCTCCAGGAAGGCCCGGGAGGCAGCGAGACGACGCCCGACGCCCCGAGGTTCAGCGCCACGATGAAGTTGCCCCGCTCGTAGAGCAGCGTCTGGCGTTCCTCGTCGACCCGACATCGGCCGGGTCGGTGGCTCATCAACAAAGGCGAGCTGCGGCGCAAGGCGAGCAACGCGCGGGTGAACTCGAGCACCTGGGCGTGGGGCGCACGGTCCCGCTCGTTCCAGTCGAGCTTGCTGCGGAAGAAGGTCGTCGGGTCCTGAGGATCTGGACTGGCCTGGGTAAAGCCCTGGGTGGCCAGCTCGCGCTTGCGTCCCTCAGTGGTCGCGCGGGCCACTTCGGGGTCCCGATGGTCGGTGAAGAACAAGAACGGCGACGAGGCGGCCCACTCTTCGCCCATGAACAACATCGGAGTGAACGGAGACATCAGCACCAGGGCCAGCGCGGCCTTGGCGCGCGCAATTCCCGCGGCGTGCGACAGCCGCCTGCCGGTCGCATCGTTGCCGACCTGGTCGTGGGTCTGGGCGTACCCCAGCAGCCGATGCAGCGGCACGTCGCCCAGCGGAAGACCGTGGGCGCGCTCGCGGTGGCCCGAGTGCTGTCCCTGAAAGACAAAGCCTTGCTCGAGGGCGCGGGCGAGCAGGCGCAGCGGGTTGGGGTGGAAGTCCGCGTAGTAGCCATGGGCTTCGCCGGTGAGAGTGGCGCGCAGGGCGTGGTGAAGGTCATCGCTCCATTGGGCATCCATTCCATAGCCGAGCTCCGCGCGACGGCGAATGACCACCGGGTCATTGAGGTCGCTCTCGGCGATCAACACCTTGCGGCCCGAGGCTTCGACTTCTGCGGCCAGCTGCGTCAGCAGGTGCACCGGCGAGTCGTCCACCAGCGCATGCACCGCATCGAGCCGCAGCCCATCGAAGTGGTAGTGGTCGAGCCAGTGGAAGGCGTTGTCGAGGAAGAAGCGCCGCACCGGTTGGCTCTGCGCACCGTCGAGGTTCACCACCGCGCCGCCCCACGGGGTGTGCCGGTCGGGGTGGAAGTACGGCCCGAAGTGTCCGAGGTAATTTCCAATCGGGCCGAGGTGATTGAAGACCACGTCGAGCACCATGTTCAGGCCGAGGGCATGGGCGGCATCGACCAGGCGCTTGAGCCCGTCGACTCCGCCATAGGCGCGGTGCGGAGCAAAAAGCGCTGCCCCGTCGTAGCCCCACCCGTGTTCTCCCGAGAAAGTCGCCACGGGCATCAGCTCGACGTGGGTGATGCCCAGGTGTTTGAGCGCGGGCAAGCGCGCCGCGGCGGCGTCGAAGGTCCCTTCGCGGGTGAAGGTGCCGACGTGCAGCTCGTACAACACCGCGCCTTCCAACCCTGCGGGGCGGTGCGCCTGGTCCGTCCACGCAAAGCGCGCGTGGTCGACGGTGAAGCAGGGGCCATGCACCGAAGCCACGTCGGCGGCGCGGGGGTCGGGAATGGGATCTGCGTCGTCCAGCCGCAGAAGGTAGGGGCCGACCACCGCGGCGATGTCGATTTGAAACAGGCCGTCGGGGCGCTCGACCAGCAGCAGGCGGCGGCCGGTGTCGCACAGCTCGACTTCGACCTTCCGAGCCCGAGGGGCCCAGACTTCGAGCAACGCTTTCACGTTGCGCTCGACAAAAGCGCGACCGGAAATCGCTTCAACACCGACGCCAGCTTCACCGAGCCCTGCAGCCCCTGTTGCTCATCGAGGTGGGAAACGAAGGTTCCCTCAGGCAGCAGCACGTGCGTGTCGCCCCAATCGCTCGAAGGCCAACGAGCGACGATCACCACCGCGTGTCCCCCGCCCCGCCCTGCCCGCGCGAACGCGACCACTGACTCGACGCGCTCGCCCACGACTTTCAGCGGAACGTAGTCGGCGTTCTCATCGAACAGCTGCGGGCGGGCGGCGCGCAGCTTGAGCGCCTGGCGAATCACCCACAGCTTGGTCAGGC
>JAYVCD010000095.1:0-5537 GCA_043750125.1 Archangiaceae bacterium
GGGCTGTGCGCCATGCTCGGCGCGCTCAATTCAAGGTCGGCCAGACCTACGGTTTCAGTGGTCGAGACGATGACCAACCGCTCGACGACATTCTCCAGCTCGCGCACGTTTCCAGGCCACGGATAACCCGCGAGAGCCGCAACGAGCTCGGGCAGGAACCGACGCGCGCGCGCGCCGCTGTTGCGTTGAATCGCGTTGGCGAGGAATCGTTCCACCAGTTGCGGAATGTCTTCTGACCGGGAGCGCAGCGGAGGCACCAGAATCGGAACGACATTCAGTCGGTAGAAGAGATCCGCACGGAAGACTCCCCCTTTGACCCGCTGTTCGAGATCTTGATGGGTCGCGGCGATGAGCCGGACGTCCACTTTGCGCCCGACATCTGCGCCCAGTGGGCGGACCTCTCCATCCTCGAGGATGCGCAAGAGCTTTGCCTGGAGACCCAACGGCATGTCGCCGATTTCGTCGAGGAAGAGGGTGCCGCGGTCGGCCTCCACGAATAGCCCGCGTCGAGAGCTGGAAGCTCCGCTGAAGGCGCCTTTCAAATGCCCAAACAGCTCGCTCTCGAGCAGCGCCTCGGGAACGGTGGTGCAGTTGACGGCGACAAAAGAGGCTTCGCGCCGCTCGCTCTGAGCATGCAGGGCCCTGGCCACCAACTCTTTTCCGCAGCCGGTTTCTCCGCGAATCAAGGCCGCCGCATTCGACGCGGCGACGCGTTCGATCAGCTGTTGAAGGCGAGCCATCGGCTCGCTCTTGCCGATCATCTGGCCTGCGCCTGCGCCCGCGCGATCGCCCACGGCCCTACGCAGCACAGCATTCTCTTTGCGCAGCCGGCGTTCGGCTAGCGCGCGCTCGACGAACACGGTCACTTCGGCGAGCGAGAACGGCTTGGTGAGGTACTGGTATGCACCGAGCTTGATCGCCTCGACCGCACTTTCGATCGCTCCAAATGCGGTCATGATCAGCACCGGCACATCAGCGTCGAGCTCTTTGACTCCCCGAAGTACATCCAGCCCATCGACGTGCTGCATCTTCAAGTCACAAAGGACCAGCTCGAAGCTTCGCGCGCGCACGGCGAGCAGGGCTTCTTGTCCTCCGGTGGCGATCTCGACCTGGTACCCGGTGTCGCGCAGTTGATCGGCCAGCACCCTGGCCATCTCGAGCTGATCATCCACCACCAAAATTCGTCCCTTACTCAGCAAGGCCATGCGATCTGTCCTCCGCGCTGACTGCCGCTGCTGGCCAGAGAATGATCACCCGCGTTCCGTGCCCCGGAACTGATTCGAGCTCGATCTGCCCACCGTGGTTCCTGACAATCTGTGCGGCCACACTGAGCCCGAGACCCGTTCCCTGGCCTCGCTTCTTGGTGGTGAAGAATGGATCAAAGACCGCCTGGCGATTTTCCGGAAGAATGCCGCAGCCGTCATCAGAGATGATGATCCGAACCATTCGAATGCCTCGGCCCGCGTCTTCAATGCGCTCGGCGCGCAAACTGACATGGCCTCCGACAGAGCTCGCATCGCATGCGTTGAGCGTGAGGTTGATCAGCGTCTGCTGAAGCTGATCGGGATCTGCAGCGATTTCCGGTATTGCCGACGGTACGTCACTGGTCACCGAAATCGAGCGCCGGGTGGCCTCGAGGTTGAGCAGCTCGACGACCGATGCGATTGCCTCTTCCAGTCGCACCGATCGGACGGACGCCGGCTTCACCCGCGAGAAGTCGAGCAACTCGCGGATGATCCGCGTCACCCGGTCGATCTGGTCAATGATGACGGCCATCCCCTCAGCTTGAGGGTGGCCGATGCCCAGCTTTGATTGGATGTACTCAGCACGGCCCCGGACCACGCCCAGAGGCGTGCCGACCTCGTGCGCCAGCCCCGCGGTGAGCACTCCGATCGTGGCCAGCTTCTCGGCGCGCAGCAGTTGCGATTCCAGCGATTTCACTTCGCTCACGTCCTCGATCACGAGCAACAACCGCGCCTCGACGAACTGGGGCCCCAGTGGCACGGCGTGCACGCTGTACTGACCTTCCTGCCCAAACAGCGCGAGGCGTTGTCCATGAAGGCTGCACACCACGCCATTCTTGAGCGCCTCGCTGAGCAGTGCGCTCAGTCTGTCGATGACAGCGCCTGGCGCATCGGGCAAGACATCAGCCAGTGGCATGCCGGTAAACGCAGCCAGGGCCTTTTCACGAATGGCCCGATTGACGGCGGTGACCCGCTGGTCCGCGGAAAGGGTCATCACCCCGGTCGGAATGTTCTCGAGAATCTTCTCGGTTCTCTCGTGCAGTTGGGCGAGCCCTTCGGCATGCAGCAACCGCTCTTGCGCCACGGCGGCGCGGCGAGCGCTCACTACGACAAATGAGCCGAACGCAACCAACAGCAGGGCAATCGCGGCGGCGGCAGAGGACAACCGTTGGATGAGGCTGCGCTCGGCTGTCCTCAAGACCGAGGTCGAAGAGAACGTTGCCAGCGACCACGGCTCGCCGCCACTGATTGCGACCGGGGCGTAGGCAGCCAGCACTTCGGCGTCGCCAATACCGTGTCGCAAGACCTCGGCCTCCTCGATCCACAAGGTCCCCTGCTCGTGGGCGCGCAGGTGCCGAACGAGCTCTGCAAAACCGGAAATGCCGTCGATGGGTTCAGCCAAGGCGGCCGCTGCGAGCCGCACATCACTGGCCGAAGTGGGCCTACCGTGGGGCCCGAGCAGCAACAGCCGCACAGCTGGGTCCGCACCGAGGAAGCGCAACTTGGCGAACAACCGTTGGGTGTCCACCAGCATGGCCACCGCCCCGCCCGGTTTTCCGCTCGAATTGAGCGCGGTAGCGAAGCAACGGAAACGAGCGCCTCCTTCGAGGGCAAAGGCATCCGACATCTCGAGGTCATTGGGACTACGAGACAGCGCCTGCCTCGCTGCAGTCACCAGCCTTTCTTCGGACGTCGGCGAAAGAGAGCCGAATCTCGGGTGGGAAACGGCAAGGATCCGGTGCGCGTCAGGTCCATAGACGGCGATCTGGCGGTATTGATCCGTTGCAGCAAGGAGGGCAGTCAGCTGCGGCTCGAGCTCTCTGACGGAAGCGGAGTTTTGCACCAGCTGGCCCGCGAAGTTTAGCGCGACGCCGACACTCTCGAGGTCCTTTCGGGTTACGTCCGCGGCCTCTTCGACCTGGGCCAGTCGTTCACCCGAGAACTTCACCGCCAGTGCGTGACGATCGCGGGCCATCAACTCGAGTGCACCCATCACCACAGACGCCGCCAACGCCAGCAGAACCACGACCGCGACCAATGTTCCGCGCCTCACGGTCCGTCACCTCACCCTTGCCATTCGCAACGGGGAGTTGCAGTTCGCAGAGGTCGGTGAGGTCATTGTCATCGCGATACGGCGAAGAGGCGCTCAGGTGTGAGCCGATTCCCTCTCGGTTTTAAAACAGCTGTGAGCTGCTGCGTCACCGACGCATTTTGCAATGGGCGGTGAGGCATTGCGCAACGATCGAAGGCGGCTTCAGCGAAGAAGGGGACTGGCGTCGAAATTGCTGTCCATGCGCGGATGACGCCAGACCCCATTTCCCCCGTCGAGCTCTTTTCAGCGCCGGCCGTCGTGGCGCGAATCCTTTTTGCTGCGGCCGTCGCGACGATTGGCTGCGCCACGCCAAGGTCAGAAGCCAAACTCGTCGAGGCGACTACCGACGTTTCCGTCTCGAAAGCCGCTGCCCCCATGCCTGTTGCCCCAGGGTGCTCCTCAGAACGCGATTGTCGAGATGGGCAACTGTGCATTCGCAGCAACTGCGTCGACATCTCGCTCGGGCTGGCAGAATGTCAGATGTGCCGGGTGCATTTCGGTTTCAACGCGATCGACTTCGAACCCGAGTCGAAGGACGACCTCGCCCGCATCGCCCGCTGTCTGCGTGCGGATCAAGCGCTGCGGTTGAACATCGAAGGCAACGCCGACGAGCGTGGCACCGAGGAATACAACCTCCAACTCGGCTCCAAACGCGCCTCGTCGGTGGAGAACTACCTGCTCGCCCTCGGCGTCACCCCGTCCCAGGTGAAGACCGTCAGCTACGGGGAGAACAAGCCGCTCTGCAGCGTTCAGGACGAAGAGTGCTGGGCAAAAAATCGTAGGGCTTCGGTCAAGCCGACAGAAAATCCGACGCGGAAGAAGAAATGACGAGCCGAGTTTGCGACGGCCAGGTTGCCCGCTGACGCGCTTCCCCGGAGGAACATGAAGCTTGCGACGCGCTTGATTCTCTACCTCGCCCTGGCGGCAGTCGGAGTGCTTGGCGTCGTGGGCACGATCATCGTGCAGCACGACGCCGCGCTCGTCGAAAACAACGAGAAGGAAGATCTCTCGATCATTGGGCACGCGATTCGCCCCGCCTTTGTGGAGCGATGGCGCCTCAAGGGCCGCGAGTCGGCGCTGGAAGGACTTGCGGACACCGACCGGCGCTTCAACCGGGCTGGCAAGGTCTCGATTCGGTGGATACCCCGACAGCCGCACTCAGAGGGCGATGTTCCCGCCGCAGTGGGCCGCGGTGAAGAGGTGGCGCTCGTCAGCGGCGATGAGCTGGTCCTCTTCCTCCCGGTTCAGAAAGAGGGCGTTCCCCAGGGGGTGATCGCCGTCAGCCGTTCCCTCGATCAGCAGCGCGAATACGTTGCTCGAAGCATGAGAAATGTCGTGTTGGGGGGCGTCGCTGTTGCCCTGGTACTGGCGGCGCTGATGTTGACCTTTGCCCAGTCGATTGTGGGCCGGCCGTTGGCCGGGCTCGCGCTTCAGGCCAGACGGGTCGGGGAAGGAGACTTGTCGCACCGGCTCAGGTCCGTGCGGGAAGATGAGATCGGAGACATTGCGCGTGAGATGGACCAGATGGGAGACCGTTTGCTCGCTGAGCGCGAGAAGGTCGCCCGTGAGCACCGGTTCAGAATCGAAACGCTTCAGCAGCTGAGGCACACCGACCGACTGGCGACCCTTGGAACTTTGGCCGCGGGGGTCGCGCACGAGCTGGGCACGCCGCTGAATGTCGTGGTCGGACGCGCGCAGATGATCGTGGACGCTGCTTCCTCCAGTATCGAGACCGCAACGAACGCCCGCATCGTCGTCGAGCAGGGCGACCGGATGGCGAACATCATTCGGCAACTGATGGGCTTTGCTCGCGTCGACGTGGGAACCAAAGTGCGAGCCGACCTGGTCCCCATTGCACGACAGACCCTCGTGATGCTGGTTCCGATGGCCCGGCAGTCGGGAGTCAAGCTGAGGTTGGTCGAGCCGGTCGGCCCACGCGAGGCGACCGTAGAAGCCCGGCAGCTCCAGCAGGCGATCGCGAATCTGGTCGTCAACGGAATTCATGCGATGCGCCGGGGAGGAGAGCTCACCGTCGGCATCGCCGAACGATTCGAACAACCTCCCCCGGACGTCGACGAGCCGGCGGGTCTGTACCTTCGCGTCGAGATCATCGACAACGGTGAAGGAATCTCGCTCGAGCTGCTGCCACGTATTTTTGATCCCTTCTTCACGACCAAACCGACCGGCGAGGGCACCGGGCT
>JAYVCD010000096.1:0-8197 GCA_043750125.1 Archangiaceae bacterium
TGGCGATCACCGGCTCCGAGGCGCAAACCAACAGTCGCCCTCCTACATTACGGGCCGACCACCTGAAGCCCAGCCCGGTTACTTCAACGGGCTGCTAGCCCTCGCAGCTACGGAGTCTTTGAGGTCCTTTCGCAACTCGCGGTGGTCTTCGCGGGTTTCGTTGGCGTCCGCGCCGAGCTCCTTCGACCTCTTTGCCGATCGATCTGAAACCCCGAGCAACGGGGGCATGGAGTTTTGCCGCTCGATGGGCCACCTTCGAGCGCCCTCGTGCGATTGCTCTACGTGCTGCTCAGTTATTTCGTTTTTGGGATCGCACTGCCGGTGCTCTGTCTGCATCGCAAGACGCGCGACGGTCTGCGCCAGCGGCTGGGCTTCTATCGGCCCGAAGATCTTCCGCCCGGAGGCGAGCCTCGCATCTGGCTTCATGGCGCCAGCGCCGGCGACCTGCTCGCGCTGTCGCCCATGATCGACCGGCTGCGCAAGCGCTTTCCTGACGCCCGCATCATCTTGTCGACCATCACCAACACCGGTTACCTGATGGCGAAGGAACGGCTGGCTCAAAAAATCGACGCCGTCATCTATGCCCCCTGGGACTTGTGGGGTGCCACGCGGCGCGCGGTCCGGGCGGTCAGCCCGTCTTTGCTCGTCCTCGAGTACACCGAAATCTGGCCCAACCTGATCCGGGCTGCCCACGCACATGGGGCGCGCCTCGCGTTGACCAATGGTCGCTTTTCTCCGTTGACGATGGGTCGGTACAAGCTGCTCTTTTCGCTGTTCGGCAACCCCCTCGCCGACATCGACCTGTTCTTGATGCGTGAGCAGGACGAAGCCGAGCGCGTGCTGGCCCTCGGAGCCCCGAAACAGCGGGTGATCGTCACCGGCAACACCAAGTTCGATGCCCTGGTTCCATTGCAGGAAGCCCCAGAAGATCTCGAGCTGCGCGCGGCATTCAACATGCCCGCCACCGCGCGGGTGTGGATTGCCGGAAGCACTCACGAAGGCGAGGAAGACTTGCTGTTGCAGGTCTACAAGCGGTTGCTGCTCGACTTCGCTGACCTGCGACTGGTGATCGCCCCGCGCTACATCGATCGCGCCGAGCGGGTCTTGTCGCTGATTCAGGAAGCCGGGCTGAGCGCAGGGCTGCGTTCGACGCGCAATCCGTCAGCGGCCCAGGTGGTGGTGCTCGACAGCATCGGCGAGCTGGCGCGTGCCTACCGCCTGGCCACGTTCGTCTTCGTCGGTGGGTCTTTCACCACCCGCGGAGGTCAGAACATCCTCGAGCCCGCCGCCCAGGGGCGGCCCGTGCTCTTTGGGCCGCACATGGAAAACTTTCGCGACAGCGTTCAGGTCCTCGTCGGCCGAGGGGGAATCCAGGTCAACGATTCGGATCATCTCTACTGGGTGGTGCGCAACCTGCTCGCGCAACCCGACGAGCTCAAGTCGTTGGGAGAGCTGGCACTGGCTGCAGTCCGACAGGTTTCCGGAGCCTCCGAGCGCAACGTCGATTGTCTGGCCGCATTGTTGAAACCCGCGTAGGAGCCCACCTCAGTGCGAATTCTCCACACCCTCTCCAGCCCTGCCTGGAGCGGCCCCGCCGAAGGCGTCGCACTGCTCGCCGACGCTCAGCGCCGCCTCGGTCACGAGGTCAAGGTCGCCATCGACCGCAAGCGGACCCACGTCACCAGCGAAGAGGCGTCCCTTCCGTACTTCGAAACGATGGGTCTGCTCGATGAGCGAAAGCTCGAGCTGTCAGTGAAGAGCTCGCCTACCCAGGTGTGGCGCGATGTCCGGGCGCTCAAGCAATTTGAAGTCGACGTCATTCATTGCCACTTCAGCCACGATCACACGGTTGCGTTCTTCGGCCGTCCCGCGACGGCGAAGATCGTCCGATCGATCCACACGCCGCGTTCGATGCGGTGGAGCACCCCGCGCGCCTCCGGTTGGACTGTGCCCACCGAAGCGCTGGGCAGCCAATTGGCCCCCGCCCCGTGCCTCGTGATGCCCGCCCTGGTGGCCGCCGCATTCGAGCCGCACCCGGACCGTGCCGTGCTGCGCCGTGAGCTGGGGGTCGAGGGCAGTCCACTGATTGGAATGATCTCGACCTTTCAGCCCTCGCGTCGGCATGACCTCGGCATCGAGGCCTTCGCTCAGCTGAAGCACCAATGCCCCCGCGCGCGCCTGGTGCTGATCGGCGACGGAAAACTCGATGCTGTCCTGCGCGTCGGGGTGATCTCTCGCGGCCTCACCGATGCGGTCACGTTTCCCGGCTACCAACACGGGCTCGATTTCGTGCGTTGGCTTCAAGCTTTCGACGAGGTCTGGGTCCTGGGCCTGGGCAATGACCATTCCGGCCGTGCCGCGGCCCAGGCCCGCGCCTGTGGGGTGAGGGTGATCGGCGTCGATGAAGGCGCTCTGGTCCACATCGTCGACGAGGTCGTGGCTCCCGAGCCTGAGCAGATCGTCAAAGCGTCACTGTCGGGTTCTCGCCGCCCACTGCAGAGCCTCTCGACCGACCAGATCGCCGCTTCGGTGGTCGCCCTCTACGAGCGCATCCTCTAGAGGATGGTCGAGGTGCGAACCTGGCTCGAGCGCCTTTGGTACCCCCGCAGCGATCGCGCCCTGAGCCACGCACTGGCAACCCCCGCGCTCGCGATCGCCTCGGGCCTCTTCACCTTGGCCGCAGCGGCGCTTGGCCTTCTCGCCTCGCGCCCTCGAAAGATCGAAGGAGCCCGCGTTATTTCGGTCGGAAACCTGAACGTCGGGGGCACGGGTAAAACGCCGGTCGTGATCTTCCTCGCCCAGCTCGCGCAACAGCATGGAAAGCGGGTGGCTGTGCTCTCGCGCGGCTACGGGCGCGTCTCTAAAATGCCGTTGAAGTTCGACTCGACCGCGTTGCCCCTCGAACGGGACGCCGGCGATGAGCCCCGATTGATCGCCTCGCGGTGCCCCGGAGTCCGCGTCTTCGTCGGGGCCGATCGGGTTGCCAATGCCCGCGCTGCCCGCGCCGAAGGGTGTGATTGGCTGCTGCTCGACGACGGGTTCCAACATCGGCAGCTCGCGCGCGATCTCGATCTGGTCGTCATCGATGACGAGGTGCTCTTCGGCACCGGGCATCGGCTTCCGTGGGGACCGCTGCGCGAGAGCGCGGCCGGGCTGGCCCGCGCCGACCTGGTGTGGCGCCGCGCGGCCAACGACGGTCAGGCGCGGCCCCCGCTGCACCCCCACGAAGTGCGAGCCGTCCACCGGGTTCGGCCGCTGAGCACCCTTCGAGATCAGGCGGTTGTGGTCTTCACCGCGATCGCCCGCCCTTCGACGGTCGTTCAAAGCGCCCAGCAACAGGGCGCCCGTGTCGTCGCCACCCGGTTCTTCGGCGACCACCACCGCTTCACTTCAGCCGAGCTCGACGAGGCGCAGGCGACTGCCCGGGCGTTGGGGGCGACCCTGGTCACCACCGAGAAAGACGCGCAGAGGCTGCCCCCAGATTTTGCCCTGGTCCTGACGATGGACGTCGAAGTCCTTGACGGCCTGGGCGGGTTGTTGTCCGCGCTTGGGCTTGAGGGCCCAGACGGTGCGTGAGACAAACCCCACCGTGTCGCGCGGGCTGATTCAGCGGGTGAACGCCTTCTCGAAGCTAAGGGTGCTGGTGGTGGGCGATCTCGTCGCCGATCACTATCTCTACGTTCAGACCGAGCGCGTCAGTCGCGAAGCTCCGGTGCTGATCGTCAGCTACGAACGAGAAGAAGTGAAGCTGGGCGGCGCCGCCAATGCGGCGGCCAATGCGCGCAGCCTGGGGGCCCAGGTCACCGCGCTCGGAGTCCTCGGCCCGGACCCGATGGGGCAGACGCTGGCCAAGCTTTTCCGGGCGGCCGGGATCGGGCTCAAAGCCGTTCGTGACGCGCACACCCAGACCAAGACCAGAATTCTGGCCGGGGGAGTCAGCACCACTCGTCAGCAGATGCTCCGCATCGACCGCGGCTCGCAGGGGACCTTGCCCCTTCGCGTTCGACGGGCGCTCGCCCAACGACTGCAGACCGCGCTTGCTCGTTGCGACATCGCGGTGGTCTCGGACTACGGCGCGGGCGTGGTTTGCGACGAGACACGCCAGGTTCTTCGCAGCTGGGCGAAAAAGGGGGGCAGGGTGTGCGCCGACTCGCGGTACGCGCTCCACACTCTCGAGGGACTGACGGTCTGCAAGCCCAACGAGCCCGAGCTGGGCGCGCTCACCGGCCTTCCAGTGGCCTCCGACGCCCAGCTCACGGCTGCGGCAGCACTCGCGCTCGAACGCCTTGATTGTGAAATTCTGCTCGTCACCCGCGGCAAGAGTGGAATGGCTGTCTTTGAACGCGGAAAGCCGGCGGTTTTTCTTCCGGTCTATGGGGTTGCGGACGCAGTCGACGTCACCGGAGCCGGGGACACAGTCATCGCCTCTTTCGCCCTCGCGCTGGGGGCGGGAGCCTCGCCTTCTGACGCGGCCCGAATCGCAAACATCGCGGGTGGCCTGGTGGTCCAGAAGCCAGGCACCGCGAGCATCACTACGCAAGAGCTGCTCGGAGAATTATAGTGACCAAGCAGCGCACCCTCGAGGAGCTGGTCGTCGAAGTCGAAGCGCTGCGGCGATTCGGAAAGAAAGTCGCCCTCGCCAACGGAGTGTTTGATCTGCTCCACGTCGGTCACCTTCGCTATCTTCAGGGTGCCAAGGCACTTGCCGACGTACTGATCGTGGCAGTGAACTCCGACGCGAGTACCCGCACCTACAAGGGCCCCGGCCGACCCATCATCCCCTGCGATGAAAGGGTCGAGCTGCTGTGCGCGTTGGCCTGCACCGACTTCGTGCTGGTCTTCGATGCCCTCGACGTCCGCTCTACGCTCGCCGCGCTCAAACCAGACATTCACGTCAAGGGCAGCGACTACACGACAGAATCGATACCCGAGCGCGACGAAGTGCATGCGTATGGCGGGCGCGTTGCGATTGCCGGGGATCCGAAGAATCACAGCACAACGACCACGCTCGAGCTGATGAAAAAGGTTTGACGGGAATCGGGGTGTACTGTCTCAGCCGATCGCCGCAATGACCCGTTGAACCATCAGCTCGGTCGAGCCACCCACCTCCGTCAGATCAACCATTCGATGGGGTGCATAGCAATGGCCCCATCGCTCGATCGGCATGTGTAGGAACAGCGCCACCGTCGGTACTTTGACCGCCACCGACAAGTGCATCGGCCCGGTGTTGTTGCAGATGGTGAGGCCTGCCCCGACCATCAAAGACGCCAGCTCGTCGAGGTTGGTGGGCGGCGCCAGAAGCGCACCCGGAGCACCCGCAACGACAGCGGCGGCCAGCGCTTCTTCGCCCGGCCCCCAGGTGACGACTGGCGTGCGGCCCTGGGCGAGCAGCGCCTGGCAGATGCCGATGAAGACCTGGCGGGGAACGCGGCGGTGGTCCAGGCGTCCCCCGGGATTCACCACCGCATGCGGCGAACTCTGCAATTTCTCGGGCCAAAGTTGTGCCCCGTGCGGTTCGCGGAACCTCAGCGCTCGCCGCTCTCCGGAAACCCCCAGGGGTGAGAGCAGATGCAGTCGCTGCAGAAGCTCACTTTGCGTGTCGCTTCGTGCCGTGACCGGGAAATCCATCAAGGCACGGCCGGGGCCGACCGCTGGACCCACCACGGCTCCGTCACCCGCGATCAGCCGTGAAATCAACAACGCGGTCACCGACGGTTCAGCCCAATTGCCACAGTCGATGACCGCTTCGAACCTCTCGGCCCTCAGAGCCCGAACTCCCGGAGCCAGCCCCCCCAACCACTTGTGTCGACCGTCGTAACCCCAAAGGCGAGCAATCCCGGGCAGCCCCTCGAGCACGCGGGTACATCTTTCGTGGGTGACCACGTGCACTTCGCGACCTCGAAGCGCGTCGATCAGCGGAGTCGTGAGCAACGCCTCTCCCACCCGGTTGTCGAGCCGCACCACCAGGACGCGTTTGGCCGTCCTGAGCCGTTGCAGCGCGCGCTCTCGCCGCCGCGGTCGCCAGAGCAGCATCGCCATCACCCAGGCGAGGACCCATTTCGAGGCCCCTTCCAGGCCTTTGAGCCCCTTCATTTCGCCCACCTGCGGAACTCGGGTCCTGGCAACGGTGAGCTCGCGGGCCGTCCCACCGCCCGTCTGGGCAGAAATGGGCCAGTGACAAAAGAACCTCTCGAAAACGGCACCCCGTGGACCTCGGACCCCCGATTCATGGACCGGTGATCGCATCGGAATGCCGCCCATGACAAGCGCGCAGCCCCGCCCACGGGCACTTCCCGATTGACCGTCGTGTCAAAAGCCCGCACCGTTGGCAAATGATCCGCAGCATGACTGGCTTTGGCCTGGGCCGAAGCGCGATTGGCACCGAAGAGCTGACCGTCGAGCTCCGTTCGGTGAACCACAAGTTTTGCGAAGTGAAGGTTCGCCTTCCGCGTGAGCTTTCCGTCCTCGAAGGCTCGGTCGCCAAGACCATCAAAGACAAGCTCGCACGGGGGGCGATCGACGCGTCGCTCAAGCGCACCGCCCGGTCGGCCGCAGGCACCGTCCCCGTCGTGGACGTGGCGCTGGTACGTGAATACCGACGGGCCTTCAGCGAAATCGCTGCTGCCGCCGGAATGGCCGACGAAATCAGCCTGCGAGATCTCTCGATTCAGACCGGGGTGATGCGTCTGGAAGAGCAGTTGGTGAATCTCGAGGACGCCGGTCGTGCCCTCGAGCAGGCGCTGGGGCAGGCGATTCACGCGCTGACCGCAATGCGCGAAGTCGAAGGGCGCTCTTTGGCCATCGACTTGAGGGGGCGGCTGGCTTTCGTCGCAACCACGGTCGCTGAAATCCAGAAGCTGGCTCCGATTTCCGTCGAAGAACATCGCAAGCGCCTCACCGAGCGCATCGCTGAGCTCACCCAGGGAATTTCAATCGACCCCGCTCGAATGGCTCAGGAAATCGCTTTCTTTGCCGAGCGAACCGACATCGCCGAAGAACTCACCCGGCTCGCTTCCCACCTGGAACAATTCGATGCGCTCCTCTCGGCCAATGAGCCCACCGGGCGAAAAATGGACTTCCTCGTTCAAGAAATGCATCGCGAGGTCAACACCACCGGCTCGAAGAGCCAGCATCCCGAAATTTCTACCCGGGTCGTCGCCTTGAAAGCGGAGCTCGAGCGCGTCCGCGAGCAGGTTCAAAACGTCGAGTAATCAATGAAAGACCCCGAAACGACAGACATTCCAGAGCCCGGAATCCTGCTGGTGCTTTCGGCGCCCTCGGGTGCCGGCAAGACCACCCTGGCGCGTCGCCTGCTGCAGGAAAAGGATCTCCAGGGAGCCCAGTTTTCGATCAGTTACACCACCCGCCCGCCTCGGGGCAGCGAGCAGAATGGGGTCGATTACCATTTCGTCGACACCGCGACCTTCAACGCCCGCATCGAGGCCGGCCAATTTCTCGAGTGGGCCGAGGTTCACGGTCACTTCTACGGCAGCGCCCAGGCCGTCGCCGACGATGTCATTCAAAGCAGCGGAATTGCTGTGTTCGACATCGACGTCCAAGGAGGCAACGCGATCAAGCGCAAGCACCCCAACGCGGTCCTGGTCTTTATTCTGCCCCCCTCGCTCGCTGAGCTCGAACGGCGGCTGCGCGACCGAAAGACCGATTCTGATGACGCAATCGGTCGCCGGATGCTCGCGGCCAGGGCGGAAATGGAAAGGGGAACGCAGAGCTACGACTACCTGGTCGTGAACGACGACTTTGAGCGTGCCTTTCGCGACCTGAGGTCGATTTTGATCGCCGAAAGGTGCCGCCGGGGTCGGGTGGACCTCGGTGGATTGATGCTGTGAATCGTTTAACCTGCTTGAATTGCACGCAAATATTGCGTTGGCGCAAATAGCGACAAGCGGTTGTTGACACCTGAGCTTTTGATCCGTAGATACGCCGTCCCAACGCCTTCCGGTTGGGTCTGGCGGGCGGGTTGGGTGGGGTTGGCGAGCTGAAATCCATTGGGATTTCGGAGTCTGAGTTGGACGCTGGACCGTCGAAAAAAGGAGCTGAATTTAGCCCCTTGACTTCGCAGACGGGTTTCGGATAAAAGCCGCCTCCCAAGCAGCAGCGGGATGCAGTTCGCTCTTTGAAAACTGGATAGCAAGCCCAAAAAGTACTGCGCTAACCGCAGCATTTTTTGAAACCTCAC
>JAYVCD010000097.1:0-3556 GCA_043750125.1 Archangiaceae bacterium
CCTTCTCTTTGTTCAACTACGGTCGCAATGCGGCCGAACGCCAGAAATACGAGGGCAGCGTGAGATTCAACCAACTCGAAGTGCGAAGGTCCCGCTAGCCCGTTCCCAAAGTCCGTTGGACTTCAGCCCGTGGTTTCCAGCGCCTTCAAGCGGATCATCTCGCTCTCGACCTGGTTGAGCAGCTCGCGTTCCTGGTTGTGCCAGCGGGCCTTCGAGACATCGGCGAGGGTGCGACGGGCGCGGGCTGCGATGTACTCGAGGTCCTCGATCGTACCGCCCTGGGCGGGCACCGACGAGGTCGAAGAAGTTCCCGAGCCCAGAGTGCTGCTGATCCGCAGGCTGGCCAGATCGAGCACGAAGTAGGCGCCATCGCGGCGCGCCGTGCCCACCCGAACCAATTCTTGCGACCCATCGGGACGCGCGACTTCGACGACGACCGCCAAGTCGAGGCTGGACATACTCAGTCGTCCTCGTCGTCGTCCGAGTGACCGCAGCCCGGGCCGTGGGTGTGAACGAGATCGAGCATGTATTCCTGCAGGGTCCAGATTGAGCCGGTGCTGAAGCCCGGGCGCTTGAGCGGGTTGAAGATCGAGCTGCTCGTCACCATGCCTCCCAAAGATCCCGAGGGGCCGCTGACAAGCTTCAAGGTGCAGCCCGCCAGAATGATGAACGGCTGGGGGACGTTGTTCGTCGAGACGGTGCAGGTGCCCTGCGCGACATACGCGCCTTGAGGAAGGTCGAACCGGACGTAGAAGTTCTGCACCAGCCCCTGCGGAAACATCACGTTGGTGAGCTCGAGGCACGCGGTCGCGCGGCCTATTTTCCGGCGTTTCTCTTCGATGACCTTGCCCTTCTTCTTGCTGGTCTTGATGCTCCATAGGCTCGCGCCCAGGCGCACGTTCGAGCCGAAGGGCGATTGCGCGCAGACCGTGGCGTCGACGGGCGTCGCCGGATCTTCCTCACTGCGAAAGACGTAGGTCGCTTCGCCGGCCGCTGCTGATACCGCCCACAACGTCACCCAGGTGAGGATTGCGCGTCGCATTGAAGCTCCTTTTATTTCCAGGAAATCGAGTAGTCGGCGTCCATCAACCCCAGCTTCTGTCCCCGAACGGTCACGTCCTGGCCGCCGAGGGCCCGCAGCACCGCAAGAAACACACCCTCGTGGTACGCCGGCGGCATGAAGTCGCGGCGCACCTTGAAGATGCACGAGGTGTCCGAGAGCACCACCGTCTCGCGCGTGCCGTAGCTGACGGCCGTCTTGTAGGCGATGGGAGCCGCCCGCATCAGCCGCTTCGCCTCGCCCGCCGACACCGTCACCAGGGTGCGCCCGACCGGAGTGGCCAGAAAATCTTCGATCGCCTGCTCGCCCAACCTGCGAATCGCGGCATCGAAGTCCATCGACTTTCCCTGCAGCAGCTTCGCCGCGGTGAACGCCGCCGGCAGAAACGTCGCGATCGGGTAGTTGAAGAAGTCGACGTACTTCTTCTCGACCAGCACTGCCTGCACCTGCAGCTGGGCGTCGATTCCGAGCAGCACCTTCGTCGCCGAGAGCACTCCGTTGAAGAACATTCCCTTGCAGGTGTCTTCCTCGGTCGCCATTCGCAGCCGGTCGCCCAGGTCTGCGATGGTCAAGTCAGGGGGGACGATCACCCGCCGGGGTTTGGGGTTGAGGCTGACCGTCGAAGTGCTGAAGAGCGCCATTGTGGTCTCCTAAAGTCGAATCAGCTGGGCGCCGTAGTGAACATTGGCGCCCGCTGCGGCAATACAGATCAGCTCATCGCTGCCGAGCTTGACCACTCCATTGTTCACGTCTTCCGAAAGCGCGACCAGCATCCCCGCAGCCGAGGTGTTGCCATAGTTTTGAACCGTGCTGGCCATCTGCTCAGGTCGAAGACCGGCGTTCGAGGCGAACTTGTCGAGCACCCGCTTGTTCGGCTGGTGCAGGTAATACCGGCGCACGTCGCGCAGTCGTTCGAGGTTGCTTCCCCCCACCGCTTCCAGACAGGTGCGCATGTGAACCGGGTAGCCGGTGGCGACTGCGAAGCCATTGACCACGAAGGCGAAGTCGACCGGTCGGGCGTCGTCGATCAAAAAGGGAACCTCGGCTCCCCCGCCGCGCCGGAGCACCAGCCGCTCGTGGGCGTTCCCCGAGATCGACTCGAGAATGCCCCCGGACCCGGTGGCGGCGCGGACGACCATCGCTCCGGCGCCATCGCCGAAGACGTACATCGACAGGTAGCCCGACAGGCGCTTGCCTGCTTCCAGCTCGAGCTCGTCTGAGTAGACGCGTCGATCGATGAAGGCTGAAGCGAAGTTGCTGGCGACGACCGCGACGGTCCCCATCGCGCCCGAGGCGACGAGCTTGTTCACCAGGTCGAGCACGTAGGGGGTGCCGCCGCAGCCGTCGTTGATCATCAGCGCCATCGCGTCGGTTCGCATTTCGAGCCGGCGGTGCAGCTGCATCGCGTCGTGGCTGAAGTCCGGCTGGTCCGGGGTGCAGGTGATGAAGAAGATTCCGTCCAGATCGGCCGCGGTGAGCTGGGCCATTTCCAGGGCGTCGCGCAGGGCCCGTTCGGCCATGTCGACGTTCGAGCGGGGGCCGGCCGTCGGGCGAATGGCGCGACCGCGCTCGGAATCGACCTCGCACAAAAAGCGCCGCTCGAGGATTCCCGTCTTCTCTGCAATCAGCTCCGCGCTCCACCCGGGGATCGCGCGGGCCATCGTCTCGTTGCTGACCACCTGAGAGGGTGTGAAGTCCCCTACCCCGACGACTTTGACCGCTGTGGCCATGGAGGCCTCCGTGGCCGGAGAGAGAGCAACTCCGGGCCCAAAGGTAACCTGTTGTAACTATTTGGCGTCTGAAAGCGGATTTAGTTCACAAATGAAGCATTTGGGTTTCGACCGCTTTGGTTCTCACTGCTGTTTTGTGCGTGCATCATTTTCGCAGCTAATATTATTCATTCCTGAATGAGAACCGATGGGCTCGATCGCAAGGCGCTGTTCGTTCCGGTGGTGTGCCAGCCGTCGCTTGAAGGGTGTTGGTCGGTCAATGTGACCGAGGAAGGGATGGGGTTGGTGGCCCGACCGAAGCGGGCGAGCGAGGGACCTTTTGAGGGGGAAGGGGTGGAGCTCGACTTTCCGTTGCCCGCGGGCCCGCGGATTCGGGTGCGAGGGGTGGTCCGGTGGAGGCACGAATCGACCCAGCTGCTGCAGGGCTCGACAGCGTCGCTGGGAGTGCGGTTCGAGGGCTTTGAAGGAAATGGGCAGCTGGAGCTGCGGCGGTTCCTGGCCGAGCATCGAATTCGGGTGGTGGTGGCCGGCGCGCCGCGCGGGCTGGAACGGGCGCTCGAGCTCTCGTTTCGCAACGACGTAGAGCTGCTGTTCAGCGGAGATCCGGCGGAAGTCGAAACCCTGCTGGCGCGGGGCGACGTTTCGGCGGTGCTGTTGTGTGGAGACGACGACTACCAGGCGGTGGCGCTGGCCCAGCTGATCGAGAGCGCGTCCCAGGCGGCGACGCTGCACCTGGGCCGGCCGCCCGAGCTCAAGCCCCGGGTGG
>JAYVCD010000098.1:0-9677 GCA_043750125.1 Archangiaceae bacterium
CCTTCTCTTTGTTCAACTACGGTCGCAATGCGGCCGAACGCCAGAAATACGAGGGCAGCGTGAGATTCAACCAACTCGAAGTGCGAAGGTCCCGCTAGACCGGTTGTCTCTTCCCCCCAGCGCCCGTTGCCCGGGCGTGGCGCTATTGGCGACGAATGCAAAACCTGGCGACCGTCATCCGCTTTCGTCACTTCGAAGTGACGAATTGTTGCCACCTTTAGTGGTCAGTTCTGGGCTTGCGGGTTGTTCTCGAACCCAGCGCTCGGAAGAATCGGTGGGCGTCGGCTGCGGCTTCTACACGACGGTGACGCTCGTGGCCGTTCCCGCCTCGGGCACCGGCCTCTACAAGCGACAGCACCTGTGCGACGGCCGCGGCGGCGCAAACGATTCCTTCCGGAGGAGATCGGGTGACCTTCTATTTCAAGCGCATCACCGCCAGCGGCGTCAGCCTTCAGGCGTCGGCGCCAGGCCTCGTGGGGTCCTCCCAAAACGAAACGGTGTTCTGACGGTTTGAGTTGGCCCCCTGAAACTCGCCCGCCGCGGAGCTCACTTCGGCGCAGCAACGGAGGAGGGCACATGGGCATCACGGCATTTGTTTTCGTGGCAGCGATGGGGGCGACCAGCTCGCAGATTTGCGCGGAGCCCTCCGCGGACCAGGCCGTCATTGCGTTGGAAGGCAGTCCGATGGTTCCGCTGTGCGGGGGCGTCTATGCGGACCCGGCGACGACGCCCGTCGAACAGGAGCAGCTGAAGAAGGCGTACTCCTCCGCGCTGCTCGAGGTGGTCGGCGCACTGGGAGAATGGAAGGGGCAGATGCCCGGTGCGATCTTCTGCAAGAGCCAACCGTGCCGGCAGTACTTCGCGGGTCCGGCGAGTCGGTCGTGGGCGGTCTCGGCGGGCGAGTCGGTGCCCGGAGGAACCTGGGTCGCGGGCAGCCGACCGACGGTGGTCATTCTTCGGGTCGACTCAGGCACGAAGGCTGTGACGGCGCATGAAATGGTGCACCTGCAGCTGGGTTTTCGAATGCCCGACGCGATCGTGCCTCAGTGGTTTCACGAGGGGTTGGCGGCCCACCTTTCGAATGCGCCTGATTGCAGTGATCGCCCCTCGAAGGGCATCGAGGATCTGCGACGGTTGGACCCGAGCGCGACCTGGGCCGAGTACACGTCGAGCCTCGACAAGCAGCACGCGACCTACTGCCAGGCACGAGACGAGGTGGCGACCTGGATCCATCGTCGTGGCAGTGCAGGGCTTGGCCAGTTGCTGGGTGCGCTCGCCGGGGGCGGATCTTTTTACGAGCTCTATGGTCCGCTTCAAGGGTGCACCTCGAGCTTCGGGTGTGCGGGTCCGCTCGGAGGGCAACCTGCCGCGCGAATCGCGTACTTTCCTCTCGACGAGCTCGCAGGGAGACGCGCCGCCGACCCTTTGAACAGCTCGGCCGGTGCCTGGCTGGAGGGCAACCCGGTTCGCGTCCCGGGTCGCCGCAATTCCGCGATCAAGGTTCACGGCGGATCTTTCGTGCGCACCGAGGGGCTCACCGCGATCGGCGTCATCGATCAGCCGCTGAGTTTGGGACTATGGGTGAAGCCCGAGAGCGCGGCGAAAGTGCTGATTCACGGCTCGGCGAATCCCCTCGGTGGAAAGGGGTGGTGCGTGCCTTTTCTGGGCTTCGACACGAAGGGGCACCTGGTGGGGCAAATCTTGTACGGGCGCTCGCCGACCGCTTTCCTCGCCGCCGTGGGCCCGACACTCGCGGTGGGAAAATGGAGTCACGCGATGATGACCTGGGGGCCGACGAGCGGGGTCCGCCTGTACGTGAATGGTCAGCGGGTCGGAACGGCGAGCCCGGTCGACGCGACGCAGCGCCACTTCTTCCCCCGCGGAGGCGGCAGCCCGCTCTACCTGTCGTACGGCAGCAACCACGGAGATGAATGCTGGCAAAACGCGATCGAGGCGGGGGACTTCGACGGCTCGCTCGACGACTTGAACGTCTTCAACTTCGAGCTCAGCCCGGCGCAAGTGATCGAAGAGTGGAGGCGAGCAGGGGCAAAACCGAAGCTGCTCGCGTCATCGACTCGTTGACTCGCGGCGCGCGGCCCACAGAGCATCTGCGCTGTAGATCGCAAGTGCGGCCCAGATGCAGGCGAAGGTCACCGCGTGGGTCGGGGTGAAGATCTCGCCGAAGACCTTAACCGCGAGCAGAAACTGGCCCGTGGGAGCGAGGTATTGCATCAACCCGAGGGTGGAAAGCCGCAGCCGCTGGGCCCCGTTGATGAACCAGATCAGCGGCACAGCAGTGACGATTCCGGAAGCGACCAGCAGCAACGACAGGTTCGTGCTGGCGACTGCGAAGGTTCCCGTGCCTTGCGTCCATTTCCAGAGCAGGAAAGCGAGGGCCATCGGGGTCAACAGTGCCGTTTCCACCCACAGGCCCAACACCGGGTCGACCTGAAATTTCTTCGCACCAACCATTCCGGGGGTGCGTCGATCCATCGGCGTTATGCGCTCATCTTTCCGAAGCGCCGTGTTGCCCACCACGCCAGAAAAATCGTGAAGCCGATCGCGGTCAGCATCCCGGTGAGGATCGAGCTGGACCTGAACTCGCCGTGGAACAGCGCCCGTTCGGCCGCAACCACGTAGCTCAATGGATTGAGCTTCGAGAGGAACTGTAGCCAGGACGGCGCCAGCGTCATCGGCAGCAGCACGCCCGACAGCAACAGCAGCGGCAACGACACGCCCTGGACCATCGGCGCGAAGGAGTCTTCGTTTCCGAGGATGAGGCCCATCGCGTACGAGGCCGAGGCGATTCCCAGCGCGAGGATGCAGATCAGCGTCAGTGACAGCAGCACTCCGCCCCACGACGGGTGGAGTCCGAACGGAATGGCCACCACCGTCAACAGCGAGCCCTGCATTCCAATGGTGACGACGTTCGAGAGGGTGCGGCCCATGATCAACGAGAACCGAGGTGCCGGAGTGACGCGCTGCCGGTCCACCACGCCCTCGCGCAATTCCTGAATGATCGCGAAGCCCGCGAAGCCCGCTCCGAAGATCGCCAGCTGCAGCAGCAACCCAGGAACGAAGACGTTCCAGGAGTCTTCACCGCCGAGGCCTCCGCCCGAGACGTTCTTCAGCAAGGGGCCGAACAACACCAGGTAGAGGATGGGTTGGGTCAAGCCGAAGAACACCCAGACGGGGTTGCGGATCAGCTGGCGCATCTGGCGCGAGAAGACGACCCAGGTGGCGGTGAAAATCATGGGGCTCCTTCTTCGCGCAGCGTGCGGCCGGTGAGGGTGAGAAAGACGGCGTCGAGGGTGGGGCGGGCCGACTGCACCGACCCGATTGAGATTCCGGCGGCATGCAGCGCGCGAACCAGAGGCGCCACGGCTTCGTCCCCACGCGCAATCGTCAGCAGAATGCGATCACCCTCGACTCGACCATCGGTGACCTCGATGGTGGCCCGGGCCACTGCGAGCGCGGCTTCCGGAGGGCCTGCGACCTTGAGGGTCACCAGGTCCCCCGAGATTCGGGACTTCAGCGCGTCGGCCGTGTCGTTGGCGACCAGGGTGCCGTGGTCCATCACGAGCAGCCGGTCGGACAGCGCGTCGGCTTCATCGAGGTAATGGGTGGTGAGCAGAACGGTGACTCCGTGCACGTCCCGCAGCTTTCGAATGTGGTCCCAGAGGTTGGCCCGGCTCTGTGGGTCCAGACCGCTGGTCGGCTCGTCGAGAAAGAGCAGCTTCGGCTGATGCATCAGGCCCAACGCGATGTCGAACCTGCGGCGCTGACCTCCCGACATTTCCGCAAGAGATCGGTGTTCGAAGCCGGTGAGATCGAGGCTGGGCAACAGCGTCTTCAGGCGGGTGACGGCGTCGGCCTTGCTCATTCCCTGCAGGCGGCCCTGCGCGATCAGCTCTTCTCCGAGCAGTGTCCCGGGTGAAGGAGACGCGCCGATCTGGGCGACGTAGCCGATCAGCCCACGCACCTTCTGGGCTTCGGTCCCGACATTCGCGCCCGCGACCATCGCCGTTCCGGAAGTGGGCGTGAGCAGCGTGGTCAGCATTCGCAGCGTGGTCGATTTGCCCGCGCCATTGGGCCCGAGCAGGCCGACGATCTGGCCCGCGGGGACTTCGAAGGACACGCCCTTCACCGCCTCGACCGGCCCCGTCTTCGTCTTGAAAGTTCGGGTCAGCTGCTCGGCGCGGATCATCGCTGTCATGCGGCGCTTCTAACCGAATCGCGCGCGACGGACGTTTCTACCGGTCGTCTGGGCCTGGCTTCGGACTTGTTCCTCAACCCGATGCCGCCTACGTCTGGACGGTGGCTGCCGCGGTCCCGACCCAGAGAAAGAAGAAGGCCCGCGGGTGGCTGATCGCAGGTGTCGTCCTGGGCGCCGCGGTGTTGATCGGTGGGTGGGCCCAATGCGCGGGTGAATCGAACCGGGCGATCGAACCCCCGCAGCCGCTGTCCTCACCGCCCCTCGCGCCGATGGCTGCTGTCGTCCAGCCGGTGCGCCTCGAGGAACCACTGGTTCCAGACGCCGGTGGGGTGTTGGAGCTTGCCGCGGTGCGACCCGACGCGGGGCTGACCGACCGGCAACGCATCGAGCAGACCCTGCTCCGATGGAGAGACGCGTTGGCACCGCTGTTCAAGCCCGACCGGCGCAAGGGCCATCAACCCGCGGCGGTGATCGCGGTCAGCAGTGACCCGCGGGCGCCGAGCCCAGAGCAGCCCCAATGTGAAGACGCGGTGGAACGATGGCCCCTGCATGGCGTGGGCTCGGTCGACCTCGTGATTGCGATCGACACTTCGGGCTCGATGATCGGCGAGTTGAAAGACGTCGTCGTCTGGTTGAGCGAGCTCGAGCTGGCACTCAGAGCAAAGGGGCTCGACTTTCAGCTGGTGGTGGTGGCCGATCAGCGCCGGTTGTACCGAGGCTCGAAGCGGCGCGAGCTCGATGCCGGCCAACTGCAGGTGGAGATTGACTCGAGAGATGCGCTCGAGGCGTTGATCACTGCGACCCGCGAAGGCCCGGCCCCCCATTGGCAGCAGCTGTTGCGTCCCGGCTCGACCAAGCACCTGGTGGTGGTCACCGACGACGAGGCCAATGATCCCACCGGCCTGCCGTACCTGGCTCCGCTGATCAAATCGGCCGGTGGCGCGCTGGGTGGGGTCGGGGCTCCGGCCTTCGTGCTTCATCTTCTCGGCGGCTTTTCGGCCGTACCTCCGGGCGAATTGCTCGCTGCAGAACAGCCGTTGGCCGTGGGGTTGTGTCCAGGAGGCGTGGCTGCGGGCCTCGGCTACCAACGCCTTTCCCAGCAGACGGGCGGCACGCGCGCGTCCCTGTGTCAGCCGGCTTCCTACCGGGCGCTGACCCAGGCTCTGGTCCATTGGCCGCTGTTCAACGAGTTGATCCCCTGTGTCTGGCTGATTCGTCGGGAATCGACGGTGGTCGAGGCGCGGGCGATGCGGGGCTCATTCGCGGGGCTGCGCCTGTCGGAAGCGGGTACCGCCGAAGCGTGCCTGCGTCGCAGTGACGGCTACCGGATCTCAGGCCCGATCTTCGCGCTGTGTGGCAGTACCTGCAGCGCCCTGGTGGACGGCGGGTATGACGCGGTCGAGGTGTCGACGCGCTGCGATCATTGAGCCCGCGGCTACCGAGCCCGTTTCGCCTGCTGTCCGTAGGTGCGAAATCGTTCGATCACCCGCGCCATCTCTGCGTCGTCGAGGATGAAAGGAATTCCGACTTGAAGCGCGCGCCAGTACTGCGCGGCGAGATTCTCGACTTCCGAGGCGACCCGATAGGCCTCTTTCAGACTGCCCCCCAGCGCAAGCATTCCGTGGTTGGCGAGCAGACAGGCCTTGCTTCCCTTGAGCGCCTCACCCGCCGCGGCTGAGAGCTCGGCCGTTCCGAAAGTCTCGTAGCGCGCGCACTGGACGATCGAAGCGCCGGTGACTGCGATCATGTAGTGCACCGCGGGAATCGGTCGGCGCAGACACGACAGCGTGGTGCAGAACATCGCGTGGGTATGGAAGATCGCCTGCGCATCTGCGCGCCCCTGGTACAGATCTCGGTGCATTCGCCACTCGCTCGAGGGCAGGCGCTGACAGGCAGGGACATCGCCGTTCCATCGGACCTCGACCAGATCGTCGGGCGCCATCTCGTCGTAGGCCATTCCGGTCGGAGTGATCACCAGCCCGTCCTCGACCCGCAGGCTGACGTTGCCCGACGTGCCGTGGTTGAGGCCGTCGGTGTTCATCTTCAAAGCGGCCTCGAGCAAGAGCCGACGCTGGCTGTAGTACTTCACGTGGCGTGATCCGGAAACAGCGCGGCCAGACCTGCGCGCGAGGCCGGACAGACGCCCCGCTCGGTAATCAGCCCGGTCACCAGCTCGGCCGGCGTGACATCGAAGCCGTAATTGCTGACGGCACTTTCGAGCGGCAACTGGCCCAGCGCGCGAACCTCGGACGCATCGCGCTGTTCGATCGGAGTTCCCTTCACTCCATCACCGAGCTTCCAATCGATGCTCGAGGAAGGCACGGCGGCATAGAAGGGAACGTGGTGGGCGCGCGCCGCCAGGGCCTTGAGGTAGGTGCCGATCTTGTTGCAGACGTCGCCCTGCGCGCTGGTTCGATCCGTCCCGACGATCACCAGGTCGATCTCTCCGCGCTGCAGCAGCAGCCCCGCCGCGTTGTCGACCAACACCGTGTGAGGAATGAGCTGCTCGCGCAATTCCCAGGCGGTCAGCAGCCCCTGGTTGCGCGGCCGCGTCTCACTCACCCAGACGTGAACTGGAATTCCCTGCTGCTGGGCCAGATAGACAGGAGCGATCGCGGTTCCCCAGTCCACTGTTGCAAGCCAGCCGGCGTTGCAGTGGGTGAGGATCTGCACCGGTCGATCGGGCCGTCGCGCGGCCTCGACCAACTTCACTCCGTGCTCTCCGATCTTCCGGGCGATCGCACACTCGAGATCGGCCAGCTCGACCGAGAGCTCGAAGGCGCGACGGGCCCGCCCACTTTCCGGCGAGGGCAGCAGCCGCGACTGCGCCCACTCGATCGCCCAGCGCAGGTTGATCGCCGTCGGACGCGTCTGAACCAGCCGTTGCGCCGCAAGGGCCAGGGCTGCGTTCGAAGGATCCGCCCGGGCTGCGAGCGCCAGGCCGTGGACCGCGGCGACACCAATCAGCGGCGCGCCCCGGACCTGCATCGACGAAATCGCCAGCGCAATCGCGTCTACTGAAGTCGCGCGTACGAGGCAGAACCGGCCGGGCAGGGCGGTTTGATCGATGAATTCCACCGCGCTTTGGTCGGCGGACCACCCAATCGTACGGCGCGGAATGCCCTGAACTTTCATTGAGTGCGACCGCGCTGCTCGCATAAGCGCGCGTCGCTCGCAATCACATCCTCAAAAACAAGCCGAGCCGAAGCCCGCTCACTGACAGAAGCGACAGAACGTGTCGCACTTGTTGCTCGAACAAGCCGAGCTGTTGGGGTCGCAGCACGAGCTGCCGCTTTGGGGACCCGAAGAGCCGGCGCTGATCATTTTGCGGCCCGGTGCTTCATCGCCACCGAGTTCATGCAGTAGCGCTGCTTCGCGGGCGGCGGGCCATCAGAAAACACGTGTCCGAGATGGCCGTCGCACCGAGCGCAGAGCACCTCTGCGCGCATCATTCCGTGCGAATTGTCATCTCGGGTCGTGACGGCGTCCGGGCCGATCGGCCGGGTGAACGACGGCCAGCCCGTGCCGGACTCGAACTTTTCACCCGACGAAAACAGCGGGTTGTCGCAGCCGGCGCAGACATAGGTCCCCGGCTCGTGGGTCCCGACGAAACAGCCCGCGTTCGCCGGTTCGGTGCCGCGGCGGCGAAGCACCCGGAACTCCTCGGGGCTCAAGCGCTGCTGCCATTGCTCTTCGCTCAACGTCAGTTTCTCGGACATGGGCCCACGCTAGGCGAGACCTGCTTCGGCGAGCTCATGCAGGCGCTGCACGCGCTGCGAAAAGGCAGACAGGCGATAGAGCACGGTGCGGCGCGAGACGCCCAGTGTCGCAGCGACCTTCGACTGCTCCATTCCTCTCAAGTGGTACATCACCGCGGGCGTCTTCTCTTCGTCGGGCGTTTCCGCCAACACGCGATCGGCAAAGTCTTTCGACACGACGGTGTTCTCGAAATCGTCATCGCGCTGCTCGGGCAGCACTTCTACCGGCTCGGCTTGACGGCGGCCATCGCGCAACATGTTGAGGCAGTGGTTGGTGGTGATCCGGTGAATCCAGGGCAACACCGCTTCTTCATGAGGCGCCGACGCGATGTGCTTGAGGACCTTGAGGAAGACTTCCTGGGTCGCGTCTTCCGCGGTGGCCGGGTTCTTCATCAGCCGTCGGCAACGCGCGTAGATGGTCGGACCAAAACGTCCGTAGAGCGATGCGACCTTGTTCTTCGTGGCCGGCGTCATGACAAAAAGTCCATTGAAGGTGTTTTCTGCACAGTTGCCTACATTGTCGCCACAAGGGGACGGCGGTTGCGCGATTCGAGGCGCTGCCGTGTTGCTGAACAGTTACGGAGGGTTCGGCAACAACCTGGCAAACACCATCCGTAAGTTGAACTAATTCTGGGACTTCGGGTTGTAGTTCCAGCCGAGGGTCAGCGCGATCAAATGGGCGTTGGCGGTGTACTGCGCGGGGAAGGCCTCGCCGGTGGAAGCCCGGGGCAAGAAGGCGATGAACTGGTAGGCGAGGTCGGCGCGAATCGGCCCCAAGGCCCGGCCCACTCCTGCCGAGAAGCCGACCCGGGTCGAATCGGGCAAAGACGGAGAGAGGGTATCGGAAGGGGACGCCGCCAGGTCGAGCAGCGCGCCCAGGCGCACCGTGGTGAGGCCGAAGTCGCGTTCGGCTCCCAGCCGGAACGTCGGAGCGTCGGCCCAGTTTCGCGCTTGGTTCACGTCCGGGGTGTTTGGGTTCTCGAAGTCGATCGAGAAGGCCTTGAACGAAGACCAGAAGGTGTACTCGAGGTCCGCCGACAGGGTGAGCCAGGGCAGCGCGGCGATCGCTCCGAGCGCAAGTTTCCCCGGCAGCACGAGCGTGGTGTGAATCGCCTGGTCCGGCAGGGTGTTCTGGAACGCGCCCGGAATGTCGTCGAAGTGAACGCGACCACTCATGGCCACGGTGGCGGGAAGTCGCCCCATCAAGCCCAGGCGCAGCTCTTTGATCGGCGCGTATTGGATTCCACCCGAGGCGCCAAAACCAATGCCGGCTCCACCGAGCAGGGCCTTGCCTTCGGAGTCGACGAAGTCGATGCGTTTGTCGAGCGTGACCGAGGTCCGGTACAGCGAGCCGGCGAGGCCTACCGACCACTGCTCGTTGATTTGAAATGCGCCGCCCAGGTGGCCGGCGAGGACCTGAAGGTTCATCTCGACGAGTTCGGTGCGGCCTCGCCAGGTGTCGGGCCACTTCAGCCCACCGCCGAAGGGCGCGTTGAAGCCCGCTGCGAGCGCAAACTTCCCGAAGCCGTACGCGCCATAGACATGAGGAGCCACCTTCACCCCCGCCAGCGCCTGCGTGCGCTCGGAGCTGTTGGGGTCGGCCGCGGTGGCGCTGGGGATGATCGCGGTCGCTCCGGCAGTGAGCGAGGGTCCTCGCAGTGAACCCAGGCCGGCCGGGTTGAAGTGAAGCGACGACGCGGTGC
>JAYVCD010000099.1:0-3887 GCA_043750125.1 Archangiaceae bacterium
CTGCCCAGCCCGCCGAGCTGTTGGACTTCAAGTCGCGCCGCGGGCTGCCTGCGCAGTACTTCGCTGCGATCGGAAGCATCAAGCCGCACAAGAACCTGAAGCTTCTGATTCCCGTCGCCCAGACCCTGCCGGCGAAGCTGGTGCTCCTGGCCGGACGCGGGGCGCGAAGGGCCCTGGGCTTTCCCGAGTCGGTGCTCGAGCTTTCCCCCTTGAGTGATCCCGAGCTCGCACTCTTCTACGCCGGAGCGGTCGCCGTCCTCGTCCCCTCGAGGTACGAAGGCTTCGGACTGCCTGCGCTCGAAGCAATGGCGTGCGGGGCTCCGGTGATCGCTTCCGATGCAGGGGCCCATCGCGAGATCCTCGGACAAGCCGGGTTGCTCATTTCCCCGGACGATCCGAATGCGTGGAAGGACGCGGCTCAGCGGGTCTTCCGCGATGAGTCCCTGCGGGCGCAGCTCAAAGAACGAGGCGCAGACCGCAGCAGCCGGTACACGTGGGACGATTGCGCCCAGCAGACCCTCGAGGTCTACCGGCGGGCGATGGCGCGCTGAAGGAAGGTCTTCAGCCCGCGCGGGCCGCAATGTCGCGGCGGTACTGCTTTCCGGCAAAGGCAATCTTCTCGGCGTCGGCGTAGGCCAGGGCGCGGGCGGCTTCGAAAGTCTGGGCCCGGGCGCAGACCGTCAGCACCCTTCCCCCCGAGGTCACCAGGGCGCCCGCTTCTTTTCGAATTCCGGCGAAGAAGCGTTCGACGCCTTCCGCCGGGGCAGCGTCCAGCCCGTCGATCTTGTCGCCTGCGCGCGGAACTTCGGGGTACCCGTGAGCGGCGAGCACCACGCCCACGCTGACGCCCGTCCTGATCTTCAGCTTCGACTGGGTGAGCTTTCCGGCCGCACACGCCGCAAGCAACGGGAGCAGATCTTCATCGAGCTGGGTCAACATCGGCTGAGTCTCGGGGTCTCCCATTCGGCAGTTGAACTCGAGCACTTTGGGGCCCTGGGGCGTCAGCATCAGCCCGGCAAAAAGCGCACCTCGAAACAGCATTTGCCTACGCGCCAGCTCGAGCAGGGTGGCTGAGATCACCTGCCGACCGACTTCTTCGAGCTGAACGGGGGTGAGCAGGCTCGCCGGTGCGTACGCTCCCATTCCACCCGTGTTGGGTCCCAGATCGCCATCGAGCAGCCGCTTGTGATCTTGAGCCGGCGGAAGCAGCACGTACCGCTCGCCATCGCACAGCGCGATCAACGACAGCTCAGGTCCACTCAATCGCTCTTCGAGCAGCAGCGTCGCGCCTGAGGGCAGCCTGCCGAGCGCGCGCACCGCCAGCGCGGCCTCTTCGCCCGAGTCCGCGACCACCACACCTTTGCCCGCCGCCAGCCCGTCGGCCTTCACCACCACCGGACCCCACGCGCGGGCGCGCGCCTCGGCAGCGGCCAGATCGGTAAACACTTCACAGCGCGCCGTCGGCACCTGTGCGGCTTGCATCACTTCCTTCGCCCACGCTTTCGAGCCTTCGATTCGCGCCGCCGCTGCGTCCGGCCCGAACACGGCGATGGAAAGTTTTCGCAGCGCATCTGCCACGCCACTCATCAACGGGGCCTCAGGCCCAATCACCACCAGATCCACGCCCAGATTCAACGCCAGCTCGCACACCTGAGCGGGGTTGGCAGGATCGACGGGCTTGCAGGTCCAGCGCTGCTCCATTCCCGCGTTTCCAGGAGCGCACCACAGCTTCCACAGCTGTCGACTTTGCGAAATCTTCCAGGCCAGCGCGTGTTCGCGCGCGCCGGACCCGAGGAGCAGGACTTTCATGGCAGGGCGTAGAGCGCTTTTTTCGCGTCGAAGTACAGCGGGTCAACCAGCAGCACGCCCTGCAGAATCTTGCGCGCCTCATCGGGCTTCTTTTGCATCATCTCGATTTCGGCCAGCTTCACCCGGGTGGCCGCGAACCGGGGCTCGAGCTCGAAGGCCGTCCGAAACGGGGCCTTGGCCAGCTCGAACTGATTCGTCGCCATCAGGGCCATCCCCACCGCGTAGTGCCCGAGCGCGAACTGACGCTCGGCGGCGACCGCCTTCTGGGCCAACCGGGTCGCATTGCCGTTCTCTTTGCGCCGCAGCGCGAGCAGCGCCCGAAACGCCAGCCCTTGCCCATTGCCGGGGTCGGCGGCGACCACGCGGCTGAACTGTTTTTCCGCGCCCACAAAGTCGTTCGAGTACCAGGCGATCAAGGCTTCCGCAGTCGGGACGTTGGGGTCTTCCCCTTTTACTTTCAGAGACTCGAACGAACCCCGGGCCTGGCGCAGCAGGTCCTGGGGACGAACGAAGAACCGCGCCATCACCGGCAACGGGCCGCCGTACCGGGGGTCCTCTTTGAGCGCGTACTTGAGGACGTACTCCCACGCTCGCCCCTCGTTTTTGGCTTTCGCCGCCGAGGCTCCGGCCAGCAGCAATGCATCGATTCGGCGCGGATCTTTCTGGTTCGCCGCAGCAAACAACCGCATCGCGTCATTGGCCTGGCCCTCGAGCAGCACCAGACACCCTTCCAGCGTCCCTTCGAGCGCGGGGTCTGCGAGCTTCCCGGAAATAAAATGCCACTGCGCGCGCGCATCGGCGGCGTTGCCCTGCTCGAGCGCAGTCAAGAACCGCTGGAGGTTGGCGTGCGGGTCATCCGCCTTGAGCCCGATCGCTTTTTCAGCCGAAGCGATCGCGGCTTCGGGCTGGCCAGCTATCCGTTGCGCCGCGGCTCGGTGGCCGAGCGCCTCGACCAGATCCTTCACGTCGAGCTTCCCTTCCTGAGCGACCAGCGCGTCCAGCTGGGAAATGGCGGCTTCGACATTGTTCTCGTGCTGGTAGGAAAGCACCGCCAGCGCCAGCCGCGGCCGGAAGCCCTTGGGATCGGAAGCCTGGGCTGCTTCGTAGACCTTCCTCGCTCGACCGAGCTCTCCGACCTCAATCCAGGTGCGGGCCAGCGAATCAGTCGATTCCCACTGATCAGGGTCGAGCTCGAGCCGCTTTTCGAGATTTCCCACGGCCTCGTGCAACCGGCCCAGCGTCAGCAACAGCTGCGACTGGGCGAGCAGAGCGCGCTTCAACTTCGAGTCGAGCTTCAGCGCCTGGGCGAAGCTGTCGGCTGCGTATTGGGGATTCTTCGCCACCATCGACTGCCCGAGCGCGAGCAGCGCCAGAGCCTGGTCCCGGTCGCTGGGGGTGTTCTTTCCCAGCTCGGCCATGACCTTGATGTCGTTCATGTTGCCGTTGCGCGCCAGCAGCAGGTGCGCGTGCGCCGAATACACCCGGCCGGTTCCCCCGCGCTGTTCGGCTGAGACCAGCAGCTCCTCGGCACTTCGGGCCAGCTCGTCATCGATGCTGCTGCCGCGACCAAACGCCAACGCCAGGACCCACCCGGCAATCGCTCGATCGTTGCTCCGGTCGAGCACCAGCGCCTTTTGAAATTCTTCTTCTGCCTTGAGGTAGCCCGCGGCGGTGTCCTTCGCCAGCTGCTCCTCGCCCGCCGCAAGGTGGTCGGCCGAAGATCCTTTGAGCCCTTCGCCGAAGCGCAGCTTCCAGGCGTCGACCACGCGTTCCATCGGCTTTGCTGAACCGGGCGCAGGCCGGGCAGCCAGGGGAGGAGGCTTTCGCAGCCACGGTTTCTTGACCGCCAGCACAGACCCCAGGCCCACCAGAAGCAGCACGCCCACCACTGCGAGCCCGGCCTTCGTCTTTCGCGGCCTCCCGACGAAATCCTCATCGGAATCGAGCGCTGCGGTGCTGCGGCGCACCGGCGCCATCGAGACGGTCTGAGGAAGCACGGGGGTCGCGACCGGCCTGGGCGCCGCGGCGACGAGAGGCGGAGCGAGCGCCTGGGGCATCGGCAGCGGAGTCCCTGAATC
>JAYVCD010000100.1:0-24339 GCA_043750125.1 Archangiaceae bacterium
CCCGCGCCGCCCGCGCCGCCCGCGCCACCCGCGCCACCCGCGCCACCCGCTCCACCCGCTCCACCCGCGCCACCCGCGCCACCCGCTCCACCCGCGCCACCTGCTCCGCCGCCAGTTCCGCTGGCGACGAAAGTGAACCCGTCGACCAGCACCGCGCTCTGGTTGTCAGGGTTGCGCACGAGCACATCGACGGCTCCTGCTGCGAGCGCAGGAGTGGCGCAGACAATCTGAGTCACGCCGACCACCGAGATCCCGGTCGCGAGCGTTCCTCCGAAAGTGACCGTCGCTCCATTTTGAAAATGGGTGCCCTTGAGGCTGACCATCGTCGCCGCATTTGCCGGCCCCAGGTTCGGCGTCACCAACGTCAGCGTCGGGGAAGGAACCGCGATGAAAGTGAAGCCATTGACCAGCGTCGCCGATTGGTTGTCTGCGTTGCGAACCACGACGTCCACCTGTCCTGCCAGATGAGCGGGAGTCGTTGCGGTGAGGTTCGTCGCAGAGCTCACCACCACGTTCGTCGCGTCAATTCCGCCAAACTGAACCACCGCTCCCTGCGCGAACTGGGTTCCCGCGAGGCTCACTCCAGTTCCGCCTGAGGCCAGGCCATTGCCCGGAACGACCGATGAAATCGTCGGGGCCGGGGGCGCCAGATAGGTGAAAGCGTTGAGCAGCAGCGCGGTCTGGTTGTCCGGGTTCTTCACCGCCACGTGGACCATTCCAGCGGCGTGCGCGGGGGTTGCGACCGTGATCGCGTTCGGCAAAGTGGAGGTCACCGTTCCATTGAAGCCGTCAAAGGACACCGTCGCGCCGGGGACGAAGTTGCTGCCGGTGACGGTGATGGGGGTCGCTCCCAGCGTCGAGCCGGTCGAAGGGGCCACCATCGACAGCGTCGGCTTGGGAAGCGTGTACGTATAGCCCCCTGCCAGCGTGGCCTGTTGCCCATCGGCGTTGGTGACCTTCACGTCCACCATCCCTGCGATCGAGCCCGCAGGAGTGACCGCAGTGATCGCCGTCGGCGAGGCCACCACGACGGAAGTCGCTGGCACGCCGCCAAACGTGACCGTCGCGCCTGCGAAGAAGCCAGTGCCCGCGATCGAGACCATCGTCATCCCGCTGATCAGCCCCGCCCCGGGAGTCACCCCGGTCACCGTCGGAGCCGCCGCGGTGTACGTGAAGCCGCCGACCCGAGTGGCCTTCTGACCATCGGGGTTGCTCACCACCGCATCGACCCCCCCAGGGCCCGCGCGCGCCGCGGTAGGACAGCTGATGGCCGTGGTGCCGGTGACGATTGCCGGGCTGCAGGCCACTGCCCCGAGAGTCACCGTTGCGCCGGGCTGAAAGTTGGTCCCACTCAGAGTGACCGACGTTCCACCGGCGGTCGGCCCATTGTCCGGGTTCAGGCTCGTCAGGGTCGGGGCCGGGGCGAGCACGCTGCGAACACAGTTCCTGGCGATCGACAGCAGGTAGTCGCCGGTCGTCGCGACGGTGCCCGTATTTCCGACCGAGACGCGCACGTAATAAGTGCCTGAGGTGCGGATGCGGTAGGTGAGCGCTTCGCCCGGTGAGTTGGGAGTGATTGCAGCCAGGTCGTTCGAGACCAACACCGTATTCGAGACATCGTTGCTGTCATTGACCAACAACAACAGTGCACCCGCGGGGCTGAGCAGCACGAGCTTCGCGTTGAGAGGAGTGTTGTTGCGAACCGGATCTCCATCGAGCGCCACGAAGAGCAAGTCACCCGCGACTGCGTTCACGGAAAAGACGTCCGTGTCAGTCGAAGGCGCGGGGCCGCTCAGCGAGCCGGAGAAGTAGCCAATGCCGCTGGCCATCGCGGTGGCGAGGGTCCCGTTGGGCTCGACTTCGGGCGTGGCGTTCGCGCTCGGAGGCTGCACCACCGCGTACAGGCGGTAGGGCTCAGAGACTTCGGTTCCCTGAAAGTGGCTGACCCGCAGGTAGCTTGCCCCCGTGACGACCGTGCCGGCGATGACAGGAGAGAAGAGTCCGAAAGGAGAGTCACCGTCGAAGTCGTCGTACTCGAGCACGTCCGTCGCGGTGGTGACCCGCAGGTCGAAGTCGTAAGTGGCCCCGGCCAGACCATCGACCATCGCGAACACCCGTCCGGGCGATGCGCCGAGGTTGAAGAAGTCGACATCGCCCGCCGGAAAAATACCGCCGGTCAGTCCGCACGAGAGCGCGTTGGCGGTGGCAGGGGTGTTGTTGCTCTCGACCTCGGGAACGCAGGCATTCACCTCGAGCTCGATCGTGCTCCCCGAGACCTGGGTGTGGCCGTCCACGTACCCGAAGTACGGGGTGCCCGCATTCAGCTGCAGGCACGACGTCTCTTCCGCGGCGAGTGACGAGCTCGAGTTGCGATTGGCGACCGCGATGCAGGTATTGACGACCACCGGTGAAGCGCCGGTGGGGCAGCTGTCCGCGACGTGGAGCACGAGGTCTTCGTTCCCTGCGCCGCGCACCCGCCACGAGTACTTGCCGGCCGCAGCAGGCGTGAAGCTGAACGTCACGTCCCGGCCCACTGCGCTGGTGGCAATGTTTCCAAGACCCGCGCTGCAGACCTGACCGCCATCGAGCGCGCGGGCGAGTTGGTAGTCATTGGCACCGGCTGACGTCGCTCCGGCGGCGGGCAGGTCGAGTTGAACTGTCGTTGCGCCTCCGCAGAGATCGTTTCCGGCAATGGTGGTGCGAGCGAAGACCAATTGCAGTGCAGTGTTTCCCACCGTCACCGGAGTCAGCGAATAGGTCCAGACCACGACGAAATATGGGGTGTTCGCGGTGAGCGCGAGTCCTCCGATGAAGGACTGGCGGTCTTTGACGGTGCAGCCGTCGTCGTCGCAGCCTCCGGCCATCTGGGTGAACGGACCTGCGCAACCTCCGGCCGAGGTGTAGACGGCAATCACCGTGTCTTCGAGGGTGGAAGCCGTTGGAGCGTCGGCGCAGCTGCCGATCGCATAGGTCCCGCTGACCGCCGGGCTGAAGGTGTACCAAACACTGCGACTGACATTGCTTTGGCAGGACGCGGTCGGGTCGCCGGCGCTGCTGGTCGCCTCGTCGACGTTCGGAACCGTGGGCGCCAGGAAAGGAAACGGCCCGAGGGGTGGAATGACCCCGGCACCGGCGCACAGGTCGTTGGCAGGAGCCGCGGCCCACGACGCGGCCGAGCACAGCAGCACAACCAGCAGCGCGCGCTTCAAGGCTTCCTTTCTTTCTTCAGTTGCTCCTGAGCCTTGAGCCCCTTCTTGGCGAGCAAGGGAATCAACCGGCTGGCCACCGCCGGCATCAGGTCGGCAAGGCGAGCGACCGCTGCGCGCGAAAACGGGAGCGCGATTTCGAGCGGCTTGTTCGGCAGCACCTCGTTCACCAGCACCTGCTCGATGTCCTGCACCGTCAGCGCTTTGGCCCCGGAGAACGTGAGCGCCGCCTCATGGAAGTCGACTTGAAGATCCAACATCGGGGTCTGCACCGCGTCAGGGAGCACCAGCGAGACGAAGACGTTGTGGGGCTTGAGCTCTTGAGCGGTCGCAAGCGAGAACCCGCGCACCGCGAACTTCGAGGCGCTGTACAGACACAGCCCCGGTACCGGAGCCAGCGAGGCCAGCGAGCCGATGTTGATGATGTGGCCGTCCTTCTGCGCGACGAAGTGCGCGCCGATCACCCGGGTGCCGTGCATCAGGCCTTTGACGTTGATGTCCAGGTGACGGTCGATTTCTGCCGCGTCGAGCTCCCAGCTGTGACCGGGCTTGAGGTAACCGGCGATGTTCAGCAGCACGTCGAGCTTCGAGAAGTCCGAGATCGCACGCGCCTTCGCGCTTTCCCACTCGGAAGGAAGCCGAATGTCGAGCCGACACAGCTTCACCGCGTCCCCGTTCCAATGGTCGGCCTTCGCCGCCGCCTCGAGCGCGGGCAGATTGATGTCGGTCGCGAGAATTCGATGGCCGCGGGAGCTCAGGGCACCGGTCAGATGCCGGCCGATGCCGCTGCCGGCACCCGTCAGCAGCATCACCAGGGACGACGCTTGGGGGGGCATTGGAGGAAGACCCTATCACCCTGCTAAAGCCTCCCTTCGATGACGCACAACGCTTTGAAGTCCGCCCAGCTGCTCGTCGCCTGTGCAGTCGTGGCGGCCTGCGGCTCATCGGCCGGTGGCTGCGGAACAGGGTGTGCCCAACTGAGCCCCATTCCAGGCGGCCGCTTCACCGGTGAAAGAATCGATACCGCCGGGGCGGCGCGGCTGAGCGCGAGCGGGTTTTCGGTGGTCAACGCCTACGCGCCGCAGCTGCTCGACCGAATCGCGCCGGGCGGGAAGCTGATGGTCTTTTTGCCCTGCAGCATTCAGAACGTGTTGCTGGAGAACCTGACCCTCGCCGACGAAGGGGCGCTGTACTGCACCACCGAAAGCTGCGGACAGCTCGATGGGAAGTGCGACGCGAAGGACGTCCCCAAGCCAATCACGGTGAACGTCAACACTCTGACGCTGGCGCCCAAAGGCCCGGACCAGGTCGAGGCTTCGTTGGACATCACGCTCGCCACCGGGAAGATCATGATCTCTTCGGTCAGCCGCAACGCGTCGCTGTGCCTGTTTGCCAGCCCGGTGAAGTGCAGCGTGGATCTCGACACCGCCCGGACGACTCCGCTCAACAACGAGCTGAAAGTCCACATTCGCTTCATCGTCGATACCCGCTGGGACAAGGTGCTCTCGTTCGAAATCGCCGACATCGGGGGCTCGAAGGCGTGCGGGACTTCGGGAGCGCTTCCCAAGCCGGCCTGCATCGACCCGGCCGACATGCTGGTCGCAAGCGAAGGCAGCTGCGGCTTCTGCACCGTGGCGAACTTCAATCTGGTGAAGACGCTGATTGTCGATCAGCTGACCAGGTCACTCAAAGATCGACTCGAGGCTGCGCTTCGCAACGCGAACTGCCGCAGCTGCGGCGCCAACGACACCTGTCCCACCAGCCCCCTCGCCACCAGCAGTTGCGTCTGGCCCACCGACGGCGGCAACCCCGACGCGGGCGAGTGCATCGACGATGGAACCAGCAAGTGCGTCCCCGGCCTGCTCGGGCTCGAGGGGCGCCTGGCGTTCGGCCAGGGCCTCGATCTGTCCATCGCGGCCGGAGGGAGCACCGCGGCCAACGCGACCGGGCTCACCGTCGGCTTCATCGGCGGAACTGCGGAAGCCAACATCGCTTCCTGCGTGAAGCCGCTGACCGCACCGCCTCAAACCGCACTGCCGCTGCCCGACTTCGACTTCGATGCGCCAGGACCCTACGACCTGGGAATCAGCCTGTCTGGGCAGCTGCTGTCGGGCGCGCTGTTTCATGCCCAACAATCGGGCGCCCTGTGTCTCGAGGTCGGGCAGGAACAGGTGACCCAGCTCGATTCGGCCCTGCTCGGAACGCTGTTGCCTTCGCTCAACCTGCTCGCCGGCAAGAACGTCAGCGTCCCATTGCGAGTCGTGATCCGCCCCGTGAATCCTCCCCGCGCCACGCTCGGAGAGGGAACGATCGACGCGATCACGATGAAGCCGAAAGAGCCGTTGATCGAAGTCGATTGGGACGGGGTCGAAATCGACCTCTACGCCCGGCTCGAAGATCGGTACGTGCGGCTGTTCACCGTCTCGGCCGACGTGAAGCTCCCCGTCGGCTTGTCGCTCACCGGCTGCAGCGACGTGACGCCGGTGATTGGCGACTTGTCGAAGGCCATCACCCACGTCACCGCCAAAAACTCGGAGCTGCTCGCCGAGCCGCTGGGGGCGCTCGAGACCCTGGTGCCCGCGCTGCTCTCGTTTGCAGAGCCGACGCTGGCCCGCGGTCTCCAGTCGTTCACTGTTCCCGAAGTCGCGGGCTGGAAGCTGCGGCTGCTCGCGTCGAAGGGCGTGGGGTTGATCAGCGGCACGCGCAATTACAACCACGTGGGCGTGTACGCGAAGCTGATTCCCTACGACCAGGTCTGCGTCGCGATGGCTGCGAAGCTGCGCGTTGAGCCCGCGCAGGCGCAGGGATCGCGAGCGAGGTTGACCGTAGAGGCGTTGGGCACGGTGAATCCCGAGTACCAGTTCCGGGTCAACGGCGGCTTCTGGAGCACCTGGCGGCCTGCAGGAACAGACGGCCGACTCGAAGTGGTGCACCCGCGGCTGCAGCTGCATGCCGCGCATCGGGTCGAAGTGCGAGTGCGTGAGACGCTGAAGCCCGAGGCGATCAGCGCTCCGGTCGGCGTCGAGGTCCGGGGTCCTTAGGCGACGGCCAGGCCCAGCGTTCGCTCGAGCTGCAGCGCGGCGAGGCGAACTTCGTCCGACTGGGCCACCCGCGGCCGAGCGTCCAGCTGTCCGGTGCGCACCTCACGCAACAACGTCCGCGCTTTTTGAGGCGTGCTCGTTCCATCGCCCAGCCCCAGTTGCATCTTCCACAGCGCGTGGGCGGTCAGCAGCAAAGGGTCATTGGCCATTTCGAGCTTCGACTCGGCGGCCTTGATCGTCAGCCGGGCCTGCTCGGGGTGGCCGCCGAGCGCTTCGAGCGACGCCGAGAACGAAAGAAAAATACCTTCGTGCCGCAGGTCGCCCACCTGGTGCAGCACCCGCAGCGCCTCGATCAACTTCAGCTGCGCTTCGGCGAGCTCGCCGCACTGGGCCAGCACCTGGGCGAGCTTTCCGAGGAAGTAGCCCTTGAGCGCCAGCTCGTTGGCCTGCTCGCAGCGGGCGACGGCATCCGAGAAAAAAGCACGCGCCAACTCGGTGCGCTGCTCTTCGAGGAACAGGCTGCCCACTGTGCCCAGCACCCGCGCCTCGCTCACCGCATCGCCCCGGCTGCGCGCCAGGGGGAGGGCTTCGTCACAGCACGCCAACGCCCGGGTCAGCTCGCGACGGGCCACGCAGACCACCGCCTGCAGCGAGAGCGCCTTCACTTCGAACGCCACATCGCCATTGGCCCGAGACATCTTCAACGACTGCTCGAGCCCGGCGATCGCACCATCGACATCGGCGTTGATGAAGCAGGCCTGCGCCCAGTCGCACAGAATCCGGCCCTCGAGCGCCGGGTCTTTTGCCTCGCGCACGATCTTCAGCGCCTCGGTCATTCCTTCCAGGGCCAGCGCGGGACGGCCGCGACTGATCTGCACGTTCGCCCGAGCCTGCATCGCACGCGCGATGATCGACTTCGGAGCGCCGCTGCTCGTCGCGGTGGAAATCGTCTGCTCGAGCAGCGACAGATGCGGCCCGGACAGCCCGGTGCGAATGAGCCAGGGGTCCAGGCCGTGCAGCACGCGCAGCGCGAGGGTGGTGCTGTCGGCTGTGGCAGGAACGGTCGCTTTCGCGCGCTCGAAGATCTCGAGCAGATTTTCCTGTTCGACCGAAAGCATCGCCAGCCGTTCGGTGCTTGCGGGGCCGTGCATCTCTTCAGCCCACGCTTCGCTCAACTGAAGAAACCAATCGGAGTGATTCCGGTGCGCCAAGACCGCTTCGGCCGGGTTGCTCTCGAGCAGGGCCGCGGCTGTGGCGCGTACACTTTGAAGCAGGCGAAAGCGCAGTCGGCCGGGCGCCTGGGGTGCCACGTACGCGCGCAGCAGCGACTTGCGAACGAGCGATTCGAGCAGAAACGCGACCTCTTCCCCCGGCTCGAGAGTGATGATCCGTTCGGCTGCCGCACGGGTGAAGCCGCCTCGAAACACCGACAGCTGGCTGAGCGCTCGTCGTTCCGGCCGAGACAACAGGGCCACGGTCCAGTCGATCGCCCCGGTCATATTTACCGCCCTGGCCGCCTCGAGCTGCTCGTGAATCGCCCCGAGGTTCAGCGCATCGGTGCGCGCACCGACCAGCTCAATCGCCAGTGGAAGTCCCTCGAGCAGGGCGCAGATTTGGACCACGTGGTCCAGCTCGCTGGCGGCCGATGGCGCGGTGCCGCCGGCGCGCTCGAACTGCGAGACGAACATCCGAACCGCGGCAGAATCGGACCCGTCTGCGTCGAGCCCGGACAAAGGCAGCACCCGTTCGTGAGGCAGCCCCAGCGACTCGCTTCGGGTCATCAGCATCGACAGCTCGGGCGCAGCGGCGAGCCACTGCTCGATTGAACCGGAGGCCAGCTCGAAATGGTTGAGCACGAGCAGGCCCTTTCCCAGCCCCGCCAACAATCGGCCCACTTCCATCGTCAGCTGCTGCTCGGTCTCACAGACCCCGTCGGTCTCGAGCCCGCAGACCATCATCACCGCCCGGGCAGCGGCTTCCGGCGTGCGCGCCTCGGACAATTCGACAGTCCAGACCTTTTCCTTCCAGTGCTCGGGGTGCAGCTCGACGAAGCGCGCGGCCAGGCGCGACTTGCCCTCGCCTGCCGTACCGGTGACCGTGACGAGGCGCGCGCCTTGATCGAAGTAGGTCGACAGCTGAGCCAACTCGAAGTTGCGGCCGACGAACGGTCCCAGCGCCGGGACGACGTTCAATCGAAGGGGCAATGAGCCACCGGTGGGAAGCCGATGGCCCGCACCCGGCCCTTCTCTCGAAGCGACCCGGTGGGTCTGGCTGCCCGGAAGGTGATGAAGCTTCTCATTGCGGGTCGCCGCGTCCCCACTCGTGGTGGCGACGACCGGAGTCTCGGTGGGATCCAGGGTGTGCTCGGGAAACATTCCTCGCAGCCAGGAACCCACCCGCGCGGGCGAGTGCGGCAGCCGCATCTTCTCGAGCAACGCGTCGAGCGCTTCGGCCAGGTCTCCGCAGCTTCCCATTCGCTTCGAAGGGCTGCGCGCGAGCGAATTGAGAATCAGCTCTTCGAGAGGTTCTGGACAGTCCGGCAGCAAGCTCGACGGGCGGGGAACTCTGCATTCCATCACCGCGCGCAGCGTCTCGGCGTCCGAGGGTTTCCAGAACAACCGCTGCAGCGTCACCAGTTCCCAGAGCACCACGCCCAGCGAGAACAAATCGCTGCGAGCATCGAGCGCCGCGCCGTCGAACTGCTCGGGTGACATGTACGCGTACTTGCCCTTCACCACCCCCGCGTCGGTGTGCGTCGTGCGGTGCGACGCACTGGCGATTCCGAAGTCCAGCACCTTGGTCGCCCCCTCGTAGGTGACGAGCACGTTCTGAGGAGACACGTCGCGGTGGACGATTTGCTGCGCTTGCCCGTGGCGATCGACCTTGCGATGCGCGTAGTCGAGGCCCTGCGCCGCGTCGCTCACCATCTGCATCACGTGCTGAAGGGGAATCCGCTCGCCCCGCACCCGGCAGCGCTGGACGATGTGGGTGAGGTCCTGACCGTGCAGGTATTCCATCGCGATGAAGTAGGCACCTGCCTCGGTTCCCACGTCGGTGACACTGGCGACATTGGAATGACGCAAATCCGCCGCAGTGCGCGCCTCGTCCAGGAACATCTGCACGAAGTCTGGATTGCTCGCCAGGTGCGGAAGAATTCGCTTCACCACCACCAGCTTTTCGAACCCCTCGAGGCCCCGCTGACGGGCAAGCCAGACTTCAGCCATTCCGCCGACCGCCAGTTGGCGCACCAAGCTGTACCTTCCGGCGATCAACATTTGGGAATCGACGGGGAGCACGGGCAGGCGTTAAGCATTCGTCATGCCACAGGGGCCGGCGTCGATGCGTCCCTTCTTCGACCGTAGCGATTCGCCGCACTGAGCGCAGACGCACATCAAAAAGACCCAAACCGTGGCAGAGATCTACGGGTTTGGCTTGGCGGGCGCGATCCGGGGGACGGCCCACAAAATGCACACCGGCTCGCCGGTGATCCCCATCTCTCTGCAGAGCGCACAGCTGCCCCACCCGGTTCGCCACGTCATTCGCAAGGTCGCGATGCTTGGGAACCACGCCCCCCGGCAGTGCGGAATCGCGACTTTCACCACCGACCTGAGCGAAGCGATCTCGACCGAGTTCCCCCGCCTCGACTGCTTCGTGCTCGCGATGAACGACGCGGGCAAGCACCACGACTACCCCCCAAAAGTCCGGTTCGAAATCGCCGATGGAGACGTTGAGTCGTACCGCCGCGCCGCCGACTTCCTCAACGTCAACACCGTCGACGTGCTCAGCGTGCAGCACGAGTACGGGATCTACGGAACCCGCGCCGGCGCCCACGTCCTCTCGCTGTTGCGCGAGCTTCGGATGCCGATCGTCACCACCCTGCACACCATCTTGAGCGAGCCCAACAGCACCCAGCGCGCCGTGATGGACGAGCTGACCCGGCTGTCTGAACGGTTGGTGGTGATGAGCGCGCACGGGGCGCAGTTGCTTCACGAAGTGCACGGGGTTCCGACGCACAAGATCGACCTCATTCCCCACGGGATTCCCCCGGTGCCGGTCGACCTCAGCAGCAAGGACCGGCTGGGAGTCGAAGGGAAGTCGGTGATCCTCACCTTCGGCCTGCTCTCCCCGGACAAAGGCATCGAGTACGTCATCGACGCGATGCCGGCGGTGCTCGAGTGGTTTCCGAACACCGTCTACATCGTGCTCGGAGCGACCCACCCCCACGTCCGGGCCCAGCACGGCGAGACCTACCGTCACATGCTCGAAGATCGCGCCAAGCGACTGGGCGTCGACGGAAACATGATCTTCCACAACCGGTTCGTCAGCCTTCCCGAGCTGACCGAGTTCCTCAGCGCCGCGGACATCTACATCACCCCCTACCTCAAGGCCGAGCAGATCACCTCGGGCACCCTGGCCTACGCGCTGGGCTCGGGCAAAGCGGTGATCTCGACTCCGTATCTGTATGCCCGCGAGCTCCTCGCCGAAGGGCGCGGGCTGCTGGTCCCCCAGCGAGACCCGGCCGCCATCGCGCGCGAAGTGACCAACCTGCTGGGCGACGATGGGGCGCGAACCGCGATGCAGCAGCGGGCGATGGACTATGGCCAGCGCATGCTCTGGCCGGCCGTCGCCCAAAGCTACGTCGAGACCTTCGAGCGCGCGCGCACCGAGCACGCCGACAGCCTGCGGACCCGCTTTCAAGCCAGGACCCTTTCCAAGCGCACCGCCGCCTTGCCCGACATCAAGCTCGATCACCTTCGGCTGATGACCGACGAGACCGGCATGCTTCAGCACGCGACGTTCAGCGTGCCCCGCTACGACGAGGGCTATTGCGTCGACGACAATGCCCGGGCGCTGCTGCTGATCGCGCTGATTGAAGACGCCGGCGAAGTGGATCCCAAATCGCTGCGCGCATTGGGCGCCCGGTACCTGGCCTTCTTGAACCACGCCTTCAATTCCAGGCAGGGGCGGTTTCGCAATTTCATGTCGTACTCGCGTCAGTGGCTCGAAGAGAGCGGCTCGGAAGACAGCCATGGGCGCTCGCTGTGGGCGCTGGGCACCGTGGTCGGGCGCAGTGGAGATCCCGGCCGAGCCAGCCTCGCCGGAAGCCTGTTTCACTCTGCGCTGCCGGCCGCCGAGGGGTTCACCAGCCCCCGCGCCTGGGCGTTCACCCTGCTCGGCCTGGGCGAGGCCCTGCGGGCGTACGAGGGCGATACCCGACTGCAAGCGATGCGGGACACGCTGTCGAACCGGCTGTTCGACCTGTTCCAGCGCGCCAGCGACAGCCAATGGCCCTGGTTTGAAAATCGCGTCACCTATTCGAACGCCCGGCTTTCGCAGGCGCTGATCGTCTCGGGCGCTTCGATGCGAGACGACGCGATGCTCGCCGCGGGCCTCAAGTCACTCGAGTGGCTGACCAAGATTCAGACCGGGGAGCACGGCGTCTTTTCGCCCATCGGCAGCAACGGGTTCTACGAGCGCGGGCTGCCTCGGGCCGAGTTCGACCAGCAGCCGGTCGAAGCGGCCGCGATGGTCTCGGCCTGCATCGAGGCTCAGCGCATCACCCACGACCCCCTCTGGGCCGAGCGCAGCCGGCGGGCCTTCATGTGGTTCCTCGGGCAGAACGTCTTGATGCAGCCGCTGTATGACCCCACCACCGGGGGTTGCCGCGATGGGCTCCACGCCTCCCGGGTCAACGAGAACCAGGGGGCCGAGTCGAGCCTCTCTTTCCTGCTCGCGCTGCTCGAGATGCGGCTGGCCGACCGGGTGAGCGCCTCGAGCTCGATGCCTGCGACGCACATTGAGACTGCGCTTCGTCCGTCGAGACTGCCCCACCTGGAGCCGGCGGCGCGACCCCGCCCTTCGTCTCCCTCAGCCCAGGAACGAACCTCATGACCCGATCTCGGGGGTACGAAACCCTCTTCGAGCGGCACCCGAAGAACCCGCTGCTCACCGCTGCGATGTGGCCCTACCCCGCCCATACGGTCTTCAACGCCGGAGCGACCCGGCTGAAGGACGGCAGCACGTTGCTGCTGGTACGGGTCGAAGATCGCACCGGGCACTCGCACCTCACCGCGGCGCGCTCGAAGAATGGCGTCGACCACTGGGTCGTCGACTCAGAGCCCACGGTGCGTGCCGACCCCGAGAGGTACCCCGAAGAGCTGTGGGGCATCGAGGATCCCCGAATCACGTATGTCGACGAGCTCCGCAAGTACGTCATCACCTATACCGCGTTCGGGAAGGCCGGCCCGGGGGTCGCGCTGATGGTGACCGAGGACTTCAAGAACTTCGAGCGCTACGGCCTGGTAATGCAGCCGGACGACAAAGATGCGGCGCTGCTCCCGAGGCGAATCGACGGCAACTTCGCCCTCATCCACCGGCCGGTGCACCTGAGCGAAGCAGGCGCCCACATCTGGATGTCCTATTCCCCCGACTTGAAGAACTGGGGAAATCACAAGCTCATCCTCCAGGCCCGGCGCGGCGCCTGGTGGGACGCGAACAAGATCGGCTTGTCGCCCCCGCTGATCGAGACCCCACGCGGCTGGCTGATGCTCTACCACGGGGTTCGCAACACCTGCGCCGGCAGCCTGTACCGGTTGGGCATTGCACTATTCTCGCTGGAAAAACCCGACGAGTGTCTGCTGCGCGGGAATGAGTGGATCTTCGGACCTGAAACACCTTATGAAAAAACCGGAGACGTAGACAACGTAGCGTTTCCCTGCGGCTTCACGATCGCCGACGACGGCGATACCCTCAACCTGTATTACGGCGGCGCCGACACCAGTATGTCGCTCGCCACCGGAAGCATTAAAAGGCTCCTCGGCTGGCTCGATGAGCACGGCACCGCGCCGACTCGCTGAACTCACCTTTTCAAACTATAAACCTCGAGGCTTCAACGATGAGTGATTCCCAAATCAAAGGCCGCGTGCTTCTCGTCGATGATGACCCGTTGATCTGCCAGTTCCTCGAGGCTCAGCTGACGCGGCAGGGCTTCACCGTCGTCTCAGACAGCTCGGCGCAAGACGCGCTCGAACGACTGGCGGTCGAGGACTTCGATGTCGTCGTCAGCGACTTGAACATGGAAGGCCTCGATGGCCTGGCCTTCACCGCCAAGGTGATCGAGCAGCGCGCCGACGTGCCGGTCATTCTGATTACCGGGTCGGGCACGATGGAAATCGCGATCGCCGCCCTGCGCGCAGGGGCCTGGGATTTCCTCACCAAGCCGATCGACCCGGCGCTGCTGGCCGTCTCGATGGAACGCGCCCAGAAGCACCGCGCCTTGAACAACGAAGTGCAGCGACTGCGGCGGCTGGTACCGGCGACGGTCACGGGGCGGATCATCGGCAACAGCGCGCCGATGAAGAAAGTCTACGACCTGATCGAGCGCGTCGCCCCGGGCGAAGCCTCGGTGTTGATCCACGGCGAGAGCGGCACCGGCAAAGAGCTGGTCGCCAGCGCCGTGCACGCCGGAAGTTCGCGCAAAGATGGTCCGTTCGTCGCGATCAACTGCGCCGCAATACCTTCAACCCTACTCAAAAACAAACTATTCAAACATACACACAAAACCTTTACCGACGCGAAGGGCGACAGAAAAGGGCTGTTCGTCCAGGCGGACGGCGGCACGCTCTTCCTCGACGAAATCGGCGAGCTGCCGCTCGAGATGCAGCCGAAGCTGCTGCGCGCCCTGCAGGAACGCAAGGTCCGCCCCCTGGGAAGCACGGCCGAAGTCCCGTTCAATGCGCGGCTGATTACTGCCACCAACCGCGACCTCGAGACCGCGGTGCACGAAAAGCGATTTCGGGAAGACCTCTTCTACCGGATCAACGTGGTGCAGATTCAGGTGCCGCCGCTGCGCGATCGCCACGGCGACGTGCTGATGCTCGCCCAGCATTTCATCGATCGCGCCTGCGCCCACGGAGCGCGAAAGGTCAAAGGCCTCTCCGCGCCCGCGGCCGAGAAGCTGCTCGCCTACGAGTGGCCGGGAAACGTGCGCGAGCTCGAGAACTGCATCGAGAGCGCCGTCGCGCTGGCCCGGTTCGATGAAATCTCGGTCAACGATCTTCCCACCCGGGTTCGACAGTTCCATTCGCAGCGGGTCGTGGTCGCCGCCGAGAACGCCGAAGATCTCATCACCCTCGAAGAGCTCGACCACCGGTACCTGCGTCGCGTGCTCACGTTGCTCAACGGCAACAAGTCGCGGGCCGCTCAGATTCTCGGCGTCGACCGGCGCACGCTCTACCGAATGCTCGAAAGACTCGAACCTGCTGTTCCCGCCGCATGAGCCCTCCACTCGTCAAGCCCCGATTTCTGGCGCAGCTGGCACACGACCTGCGGTCGCCGCTGAATGTCGTCGCGAGCACGCTCACCGACCTGATTCGCGAGCCGTCGGATCTCAACCCGACCGATCGCGCCTTGATGCTGACGCTGTCGCAGCGCGCGGTGGCGCGGCTGGTGGGCCTGTCTGATCGCCTCAGCCTGGCCTCTCGCGTCGGGAACGGGCTCGAGGCCACGCTGCAGCCTTTCGACCTGGTCGCGCTCACCCGGCAGACGCTCGAGACTTTCATCGCGGGCGAGCTGCGCCGGCGCATCGAGGTCGTCACCACTTTTGCCGATTCACCCGCGATGGTCCGCGCGGACCTGGTGCTCCTGCCGATGCTGCTCCGAGAGCTCTTCAGCAATGCCAACCGGCACGCGCGCCGCCAGTTTCGGGTCACAGTGACCGGCGGTTCGATGCCGGGGGTTGCCGTCGAGGACGACGGCGAGGGAATCCCAGTCGAAGAACGGCCGCTGATCTTCGAGCCGTTCGCCGAACGACGCAGCCGCACCGGCCTGGGAATGGGCTTGTGGCTGGCAAAGGCTCTGGCCGAGATTCAATTCGGAGTACTGACCGTCGAATCGCGTTCACCGGGCACCCGCCAGTCTCTGCAGCTTCCACTTCTCAAATGAAGCGCGTGTTGGTGGTCGACGACGAGACAGACCTGGCAGACCTCCTGGCGATCCAGCTCACCCGGGCCGGCTTCGAGGTCCGGTGTGCGGACGCGTTGCAATCGGCAAAGCGGGTCAGTCAGGAAGGGACGTTCGACGTCCTCGTCACCGATCTCCACTTGCCCGATGGAGACGGCGTCGACGTAGCGCGCTCGGTGGGCATTGCGATCCGCCTCGCGCTCACCGCCTCGAGCGCCGAATCTGATGCGAAGCGGCTGTTGAGCGAAGGCTTCGCCGCAGTGCTGACCAAGCCGGTGTCCGCGAAGGTGCTGGTGGACGCGATCAACGATGCGATCGCCCGCGCTGAAGTTGCCCCAGCCTGAGGCAACGGGCCTCTGTTGGGGCGGAAAAGCACTCCACTTCCGCTGACTGCGTCTGATTACAATCGGACTGCGCGGCACACGCGGTGCACACATCCCCGGCATGGTTCCGCCGGACGCAGATCCCATCATCGGTCTCGAGCTTCACGGGTTTATCGTGACCCACGCCCTTCGCAGCGGCGGAATGGGAAATGTGTACGAAGCGAAACACCCTTTGATCGGCCATCGGGTGGCAGTGAAAGTGCTGCGCCCCGAGCTGTGCGGCAAAGGTGAAATCAGTGCCCGATTTCTTTGCGAGGCGCGCGCGATGACCGCGGTGAAGCACCGCAACATCATCGAGATTCACAACTTCGGTCACCTGCCTTCGGGCGCGGCGTACATGACGATGGAGTTGGTCGAGGGCGAGACGCTGAGCGAGATCATCGGGCGCGAAGCTCCGATGAGCCCGGTGCCGGCGCTGCAGCTGTGCAAACAGATTCTGGCGGGTCTCACGGCAGCCCACGCGGTCGGAATCGTGCACCGGGACCTGAAGCCCGGAAACATCGTGCTGATGAAAGATTCGAGCGGCGAGCTGGTGCTGAAGATCCTCGACTTCGGTCTGGCCCGCCCAGCCGACGCCCGTTCGGAAGCTCCGTCGACTGCTTCTTCTGATGACGCTGCAGAAGACCGGACCAGCCTCATCGCGGGCACGCCCGAGTACATCAGCCCCGAGCAGGCCTCGGGAAAGGCCGTCGACGGAAAGGGCGACCTCTACGCGTTGGGGGTCATTCTGTTCGAGATGCTCACCGGCCGTCTCCCGTTCGACGCCGAATCGGCGTGGGATCTGCTGCAGCTGCATCGTTCAGCAGTTCCGCCGCTGGTCAGCGCGCACGTCAGCGACATTCATCCCCAGCTCGACGCCCTCGTCGATCAGCTGTTGAGCAAAGACCCGGCGAAGCGTGCCGAATCGGCTAAGGCCCTTCGCGCGACGGTGGACAAGATTGAGGAGGTGATTGTCGCGATGCCTCCCGTCGTCACCCCGCTGTTGGGCCCGGTGGTTCGGCAGGTTCACGTTCCGGTGGCCCCCGTCAAAACGGCTCGCAAGAGTCGAGTCGCTGGGCGCGCTGCGGGCATCGCGTTGCTGGTGGGCGCCGCCAGCGCGCTCGCCCTCAGCTTTACGTCTTCGGACGCTGCGGGACCGCGGCTCCTGCCGATCGCTGCGAAGGAAGCTCCTGCGCCCATTGTCGACCGCGTTCCAGAAGCCCAGCCGGCTGCCCCCCAGGCCCAGGTCGTCTTCAGCGAACCTTCCCTCAAAACCCTCGCCGCCGTGGTTCCTCCGATGCGCAAGCCGCCGCCTCCGGTTCAGAAGCCGCGCGGGAAGATCGCCCAGGCCCGAGCCGCACCGAAAGCGACGTGCGAAGTGAACGAGACCTGGAAGCTTCGACTGCTGCAACAGCTCGAACAGCTCGAGCAACTTTCGCTCGCTGCACTGCCTGACAACGGAAACCCTTCGATCGTCGCCGGCGTGAAGAGCAGGGCCCGCACGCTCGCGGCTGCCGTCGGGTCGGCCCAGGGCTCCTCTTGTGCCCAGGTCGAAGGCCAGGTGTCCGCCTGGAGAGCGTCCCTCAAGTGAAAGTGCTGATCGCGATCGCGGCTTTGGGGCTGGCCTCGCTCGCGCTCGCCGAAGAAAGGCGGGTGGCCGTTCATCCTTTGGATGCCCGCGAGCTGACCGTCGAGCAGCGCGAATGGCTGAAGGCTTTTTTTGACGTGAGACTCGCCCGGACGGTCGGGGTCCGCACCGCCGGCAGCAGCAGAATCGACGAAGCGCTGCAGACCGCGAAGGGCAAGGACTGCGAAACGAAAGACAGTTGTCTGCGCTACCTCGCCGAGGCGACGGGCTCGCTTTATGCAGTTTACGCAGGTCGCTCGTGCCGGAAGCGTGGCGCTGCAGGGGCAGGCCGGCACCGTGCTGATCCCGATGGGAGTCGCCCTCGGACTGGGCGGCGCCTTGTTGGCCCTGTGGCATGAATCCCGTCGGGTCGACGTTTCTCTCACCGCGGGCCCCGGGGGCGGCGGTATCCACGTCGGCGGAGCGCGGTGCGACTTGGCGAAGCGGTCGGAGGCGGCGATGGTTCTCCGACCGTGAGCGCGCCCGGCCCCACCCAACGCATCTACGTCGGCGCGCTCGAAGTTCTTGGCGGAAGGCTCTACGGCTTCAGCCCCGCCGGAGCTCAACAAGGCCTCTGCAGTCTTTCGCTGCTGGCCACCCCCGAGGCCTCGCCCGTGGTGCTCACCGGAGGAGGCGCGGCGTTCTATTCCAATGGCGTCCGGGCGCTGGTTTCCTTGCTGCCCGGCGCTGCTCCCGCCTGCCTTTCCAAAGCCACCTCGTTCGATGTTTCGTTTCCCGGCAACCTCGTCGCGGACGCAGACACCGTCTACTTCCGCTTTCGGCCTCACCTGGGTCGGGATCCCCACTGGAATCTCAGCCGTCACCGCGACCGGGGCGACCATCGGCGCCGGTGACCCGATTCGCAATGCCCCCGCGCTGGGTCAGGGCGGCCTCCTGTTCGCCCTCGCCGACAACGGCTCGATTAGCCAGTGGTCCTCGAGCAGTCAGCTGCCCGTGACCTTTCCGCCTCACTGAGGCGCGACTCCAGGCCGCTTCGAACCTTTTCGCTCTTATTCCCCACGCATCGCTCTGGCCGTCGCTTTGCACAAGGGGTCTGCCGGTAACGCACACGGGCCGAGGGGGCACCGGATTGAGTTCGGAATTTTCCCCGGCCCGTGCGCGCGTTCGCAGCGTCTTTCAAAAAGGACTTCCTATGAATCGGTTTCTCGCAAGCGGCGCACTGATGATCGGGTTGGCCCTGTCGAGCTGCGGCGTCGACGCCGCCGTCGACTGCCAGGGCATCTGCACCCGCTACCGAACCTGCTTCAACTCCGGCTACGACGTTCAGGCTTGTGAAGAACGGTGCCGCTCGAACGCGGCGGCCGACAAGACCTACAAAGCCAAAGCAGACACCTGCAAGAGCTGTATCGACAGAAACAGCTGCACTGCAGCCGCCTTCACCTGCAGCTCGGACTGTCTTGCCATCGTCCCCTAATTTCTCACCCTTTCCCCTCACCAAAGGATTCCCCATGCTCTGGACTGTCGCCGTCATCCTCCTCGTTCTCTGGGCGCTTGGAATGGTCACCTCCTACACGATGGGAGGTCTGCTCCATATTCTGCTCGTCGTTGCCGTGGTCGTCGTTCTCGTCCGCGTGATTCAGGGCCGAAAAGTTCTCAGCTGACCCAAGTCTCTCAAACCCAAACCAGGAACGACCATGACCAAGAAACTCATTTCCGCCCTCGCAGTGGTAGCCCTCAGTGGCTGCGCTTCCATTCAGATTCCCCCCGAGCGACTCGAGCGCGCTCAAGCCAGCGAGCGCGGCGCTGAAGAGCTCGGCGCCTCGACCGTTCCAGCGGCCAAGCTTCACCTGCAGCTCGCCAAGGACCAGACCGAGACTGCCAAGCGCATGGCCGAAAGCGGCGATGAGCGCGCGATCCTCGTGATGGCTCGCGCCGAGTCCGACGCCGAGCTGGCGCTGGTCCTCGCCCGCGAAGTCGCAACCCACCGTGACGCGATGCAGGCCTCTGAAGACCTCAAGGCCGTTCAGTCGCGAGGCGCACCGTAATGACTGCCCTTCCTCTTTCCCGGAGATTCTCAATGACTTCCAAGACAACGCTGATTGCTGGTTTTGCCCTTTCGGGCCTCGTGGGTTGCGCCACCGTCGCTCCGACTCAATTGGTCGAAGCGCGTGAGTCCTACGTGAAGTCCAACGCGGGCCTCGCGGCGAAGCTGACCCCCACCGAGCTGTACGACGCGAAGAAGATTCTCGATAAGGCCAACGAATCTTTCGAGGCCCACGGCGACACCTGGGAAGCGCGGGACTACGCGTACATCGCGCACCGCAAGCTCGAGCTCGCCGACGCCAAGGCTCGCACCGAGCTCGACCGTCAGAAGATTGCCGAGGCCGTGAAGCTCGGGGTCAAGGTGCGCGACGCGCAGGTCAAGAACACCCAGGACGCTCTGACGTCGACCCGCGAGCAGCTGAAGGACGAGCGCCTCCAGTCCGCCGCGACGACCCAGGAGCTCCAGCGCGACAGCAAAGCCAAGAGCGAAGAATTGGCGAAGACCGCGGCCCAGCTCGAGGCCGAGAAGCAGGCTCGAATGACGGCCGAAGCGAAGCTGGCAGGCGCGATGAAGGACCTCGCCGCGATCGCCGCGGTGAAGGAAGAAGCGCGCGGGGTGGTCATCACCCTCTCAGGCAGCGTGTTGTTCGTCTCGGGCAAGTACGCCCTGCTGAACACGGCGCAGACCAAGCTCGACCAGGTCGCCGAGGCGCTCAAGGCCCAGGCGGACAACAAGCGGATCGTGGTCGAAGGCCACACCGACAGCCAGGGCAGCGACGCAACCAACCAGCCGCTGTCGCTCAACCGCGCCTCGGCCGTTCGCGACTACCTCGTCTCTCGCGGAGTTCCGCAAGAGAAGATCAGCGCCATCGGCCTGGGCTCGAGCCGCCCGCTGGTCGACAACAAGTCGGCTGAGAATCGCGCCAACAACCGCCGGGTCGAAATCATCATCGGCAACGGCGCCGTCAGCGGTCTTTGAGCCAACCGGCATAGCATCGTCATCGCTGAAGGCCGGAGAGCTCACCCTCCGGCCTTCGTTTCTTTTTCAGGAGAGTGCTGATGGCTGAAGTGTTCAGAAAGTTTGCGCACGCAATCGCGAACATCGTCGGAACCGCAGGCACGTTCATCGTCGCGGTTCTGGTCATCGTCATTTGGGCTGGGACCGGCCCGATCTTCGGCTTCTCGGACACCTGGCAGCTGGTCATCAACACCGGCACCACCATCATTACCTTCCTGATGGTCTTCCTGATTCAGAACAGCCAGAACCGCGACGCCCGGGCCATTCATCTCAAGCTCGACGAGCTGCTGCGCGCCGTCGGTGGCGCCCGCACCTCGATGGTCAACCTCGAATCGCTTTCGGACGCGAAGCTGCTCGAGCTTCAGCGCGAGTTCGAGAGACTCCAGGCTGCCTACGGAATCGAAGCGATGCACGTGCAGCACATCGAGAATGAGCTCGAAGCCCGAAAGCGCGACCCGAAAAAGCGCGGGGCGAAGGCGCACCTGCAGTGAGCGGTTTTCCACACCGGGCCGCCCGATGTTACCGCTAGCCCTTCTTCTTTCCCCGCCGCGAATGGATCACCCGAATCAGCAGCAGCGCAGCCAGCACCGCCGCGTAGATCAGGGGCTCGGTGTGGTCCTTCTTCACCCGCCAGTAGAAGTGCACCACCCCCAGCGCGGCGCAGAGGTACGCCAGCCGGTGCAGCTGCTTCCAGCGCACGAAACCCAGCTTCTTCACCGCCGCTTTCGTCGATGTCAGCGCGAGCGGAATCAACAACAGCCACGCGGCGAAACCGACGGTGATGAACGGACGCTTGGCTACGTCTTCGAAGACTTCCCCCAGCGCCAGCTGCTGATCCAGCACCAGGTAGGTGAGGAAGTGCACCGTGGCGTACCCAAAACCAATCAACCCCAGGGCTCGGCGAATTCGTACCGGCCACGTCCACTGGGTCAACAGCTGTACCGGAGTGCACGCCAGGCTCAACACCAGGAACACCAGCGCGCAAAACCCCAGCCGATTGAGCCCTTCGGAAATCGGATTGGCGCCCAGCGCGTCCTGGCTCGCGCGCAGCAGAACCGCGGCCAGCGGGACCACGCCCGAAGTCCACACGGCCGGCACCAGCCAGGGAAGGGGCTTAGCCACGCAGCGCAGCGATCGCCGCCGCGTAGTCGCGGGTGGTGAAGATCGCGTTGCCCGCGACGAGCACGTTCGCCCCGGCCTCGACCACCCGTCGCGCGGTGTCGGGGTTGATGCCTCCATCGACCTCGATGTCGACGTTCTGCAGCCCGCGCGCATCGAGCATCGCCCGCAGCCGCCGCACCTTGTCGACCGTGGCGGGAATGAACGCCTGGCCTCCGAAGCCCGGGTTCACGCTCATCAGCAGCACCTGCTCGACTTCGCTCAACACCTCTTCAATCGCAGACAACGGCGTCGACGGGTTGAGCACCACCGACGGCCGCGCTCCCGCCGCGCGAATGTGCTGCAACGTCCGGTGCAGGTGGGGACACGTTTCCTGGTGCACGGTGATGGTCGCCGCGCCTGCCCTGGCGAAGTCGTCGATGTACTTCTCGGGCTCGACAATCATCAGGTGAACGTCCAGCGGGAGCTTCGTCGCGCGCTTGACCGCCGCGACCACCAACGGGCCGATGGTGATGTTGGGGACAAAGCGCCCGTCCATCACGTCCACGTGCACGTAATCTGCACCGGCCGCTTCAATCGCCTTCACCTCTTCGGCCAGGCGCCCAAAATCGGCAGACAGAATCGACGGGGCGATCAGCAACCGGGCGGTCATCGGCTCTTCCCTTCGGCCGCGAGCGCCCGAAACATCGCGCGCACATTGCCTTCACGACTGGCCGTGCCGGCGAGAAAACTCTTCAGGGTGTATTCGCTCAACGTCACTTTTCGGACCACGTCGTCTTCACTCAGCCCCTCGGCCCGGGCCTGGGCGACCTGGGTTCGAAGCGCGACGACGTAGTCGGCCAACAGCTGAACCTTCGCCCGGGTCATCACCTCTCCGTGACCGGGAACCGCCTGCTCGAAGTCGAGGGTCATCAGCTCGGGCAGCGTTCGGCTGAGCGCGAGAATGTCGCCCCCAAATTTCGTATCGCAGTACGGCTCGAACCCGTCGTTCACCAGGTCTCCGGCGATCAGCAACTTTCGCCCCGGAAGCAGCGCCACCAGATCGCCGTCGGTGTGTCCGCTGCCGATCGAGAGCACCCTCACCTCGTCGCCATCGAGCACCAGGCGAATCTCGCGCTCGACCTCGACGAAGGCCGCATGAACCCCTTCGGCCTCGAGCCTCTTTCGCGCGTTGGGGTGGACCATCACCACCGCCACCTCGGGAAACAGCTTCACCCCCCCGGCGTGATCGAAATGGGCGTGGGTCAGGACGATGCGCCGCACCTTCCGACCCAATTCCAGCTCGACGTCGTTGCGCAACCGTCGGCTGAAGTTTCCGAACTTGGTGTCCACCACCAGCGCTTCCCCCCGCCCGTGGAGCAACACCGTGACGTTGCTTCCTCCGCCCAGCAGCAGCTTCAGCCGTTCATCGAAGCTGCGCGGCGAGATGTGCAGGAACAAGCCCGTTCCACAGCCGGTCAGCAACGCACACAGCCCCATCACCAGCGCACGCACACCGACGTTGTGCGCGCCCGCGCGCTGCTTGTTTTGTCCAGACTGGAGCGGGAACATCGGCGCTGTGTCCTTGACCAAGACGGAACCCTCGTTGACTCCATTGCAGACGGCTCTAGGCCGGCTGGACAAGCTCAACTCTCTGCTCGACGTAGCCAAGGCGATGAACGCTGTTCGCGACCTGGGCTCATTGTTGACGCTCATCCTCCGGGAAGCCGCCCGCGTCGTCGAGGCAGATCGTTGCTCCTTGTTCATTCTCGACCGCGAAAGCAACGAGCTGTGGAGTCGGGTCGCCCAGGGCACCCAGAGCGAAATTCGCTTTCCCACCACCACCGGCATCGCCGGAGCCGTCGCCACCACCGGCCAGGTCGTCAACATCAGGGACGCCTACGCCGACGAGCGTTTCAACCGCGGCTTCGACATCACCAACCACTACCGCACCCAGTCGATCCTCTGCGTGCCGATGCGCGACACGCGCGGTGAAATCACCGGCGTCATTCAGGCCCTCAACTCGAAAGACGGGGTGTTCGACTCGGAAGACGAAGAGCTGCTGTTGGCTTTGGGGGGCCAGGCGTCCGGCGCCGTCGAAAACACCCTGCTCCACGAGGAAATCAGCCGGCTGTTCGAGGGCTTCGTCGAGGCCTCGGTGGTCGCGATCGAGTCTCGCGACCCCAGCACCGCCGGCCACTCGGGCCGCGTCGCCGCGCTCACCGTCTGCCTCGCCCAGAGCACCGAAAATGCTCCCGGCGGTCCGTTCAAGGGGCTGCGCTTCTCGTCGACCGAAATTCAGGAAATCACCTACGCCTCGCTGCTGCACGACTTCGGGAAGGTCGGCGTCCGCGAAGCGGTGTTGATCAAAGCCGAGAAGCTCTACCCCGAACAAATCGACGCGCTGATGTCACGCTTCGAGCTGGCGCGAAAAGATCGGCAATTGCAAAGCTGCCTGCGGCGCCTCGAAGGCATCCGTTCCGGTCGGACCCTGGGCGCGGTCGAGGCCGAAGAGTCGCCCCGCTTGCTCCAAGACGAGCGCGAACTCGACGAGTTCCTCGAATTCATTCTCCAGTGCAACCGGCCGACGGTGCTCGCCCAGGGAGGCTTCGAGCGGCTCACTGGTTTGAGCCAGGTGTCATTTGAGGATTCACGCGCGCGGTCTCAGGGCCTGCTCACGCCGAAAGAAGTACAGGTGCTGTCGATTACCCGCGGCTCGTTGTCGGCCGACGAGCGGAAGGAAATTGAGTCGCACGTCACCCACACCTACCAATTCCTCTCGAAGATTCCGTGGACCCGCACCCTCAAGCGCGTGCCCGAGATCGCCTACGCCCACCACGAGAAGCTCGACGGGAAGGGCTACCCGCGGTCGGTTGCCGCCGAAAAGATTCCGGTGCAGTCGAAGATGATGGCGATTGCCGACATCTACGACGCGCTCACCGCCAGCGACCGGCCCTACAAGAAGGCGGTGCCCCACATCCAGGCGCTCGACATTCTCAAAAGCGAGTCCGACTTGGGTCTA
>JAYVCD010000101.1:0-6517 GCA_043750125.1 Archangiaceae bacterium
GTCGGGCATCACCTTCCGCGGCGTGCAATGGGACACCCTTCACTCGTTCGTCCACACGCTCTCGCTGGTCAAGCTGCCCCGAACTGAATCGGCGCTTCGTTCAGTGGGGTAGGAGCGCCTGGGCGCTCAGGTTCGGCGCGGGCCGGCCGGTATGCGACAATTGGCGTTCCTCTCAATCGGTGGTGTCGCTTACGTCGTTGTTCGGCGTGCCCGCGGCGATGCTGGAGCGGGCAGCCGGCGAGATGCTCCACACGTCGATCGTCGTCTCATTGTCGACGTTGGCCCCTGACGCCAGTTGCAGGTCGCCTGGATCGCCGCACGCAGCGCGTCGATCACGCCATTGGGACAAGAAGGAATACAACGCTGCTCCATCAGTGCTCGTAGGTCAGCAGCAGGTAACTCAGGCACCGCTCGTCGTCCGCTCCTTCACCGCCGAAAATCGGAGCGGCGGTCGGATTGTCGTACTCGCACGTCAGCTCGATCTTCTCGGCGGTCTTCAGCGGCACTCCGCGCGCGCTCGCGAAAAAATAGAACTGGTGCCACTGAAAGTCCCAGGTATCGATGCTGATCAGACAGTTGCCATCCGACTTCGCGACGACCTTCCGGCCGCGTTGGTTCATCTGCGGCATCAGCCCCCACAGCGTGGCATCCGAAGGCATCAGGTATTCGCGGATGACGCGATAGTCGCGGGTGTGGGGCGGGATCTCGAACGTCGACTTCGAGAGCGGCAGAATACTCGCCAGCTTCAGAACGGGATCCTTCGACAGCTGCAGCCTCACCACCGTGCGATCCGAGATCGGCTCTGATTGAGCCCGGATGTAGTGCACCTGCAGCACCAGCACTTTGTCGCCCACCAACCGGATGCCGGTGTTCGCAGGGTACTGGGTCTTCGGCGTGCCCGGCGCCCAGCCTCCGACCACCACCGGAGTTCGAATCGACGGTCCACCAAAGCAGGGCCACCCCGGACCGGGGCTGTTGAGGTCCTGCGCGGTCGCGTCCGCACGGGCAGCCGAATAGAGCACCACGTGGTGCACCTGCTTGGGCGCTCCGGGGGTGATTTGAAAACCAATCAAGTCCCGGTCGCGGTCGAGTTTCGGATCCAGGAGGAAGCAGCGGTAGTCGTCGCGAACCTGGGTCGCTTCGGTGGTGTACGGATCTGCCGCAAGGGTCACGTCGGTCCACGCCAGCCCCGGCTCAGAAACGGCAGTGGGTGAGTCGCGCGGGTCGCCCGCTTTCATCCCCGCGTTGACCCACTCGACCACTGTTGCGACGTCCGCATCCGCCAGGCGGCGCTCTTCCTTGAAGGTCTGGCACCCTTTTGAAGGCAGCCATGGCGGCATCAGCCCGGTCTGCAGCGAGGCCACCAGCGCCTTTGACCGCTTCCTCGCCTCGTCCTCGGTGAGCGTGAATGGAGCGGCTCCCTCTTCCGAATGGCACGAGGCACAGTGCGCCTGCACCATCGGAAGGACATCGCGGTACCAGGTCTTTTCTCCTGCGGGCGCCGGGCGCACCGGGGGACCGCCTGCGACGCAGCCAGCAAGCAGCAACATGAAGCCAGCGGATTTCAAATGCGGTAGCTCTTCACAACCTGGGAAACGCGCTCGGTGACGCCCTTCAGGCTCGTCGCGGCGGCCTTGGTGCTCTCCACCCGCCTCACCGCGTCGTCCATCATTCGCGACAGGTCAGTGACTGCCGTAAAAATCTGCGTAATCCCTGCGTTCTGCTGGCTCACCGCGGCGGCGATCTGCCGCGCGGCTCCCGAGTTGTCCTTCACGATGGTCGACAGTTCCCGCAGGTTGTCGCCCGAGGCTTTGACCTGGATCAGGCCGCTCTCCATCCTCTGCGCGCCCTTCTCGGTGATGGTGACCGTGGTGCTGATTGCGCTCGAGATGTCATCGAGAATGTCGCGCACCCGATTGGTAGCCTGAATCGACTGGTCGGCGAGGCTGCGAATTTCGCGCGCGACCACGGCGAAACCCTTGCCGTGCTCGCCCGAGCGAACGGCCTCGATCGCAGCGTTCAACGCCAACATGTTCGACTGGTCGGCCAGGTCTTTCACCGTCTGGGTGATGCCTCCGATTTGCCGGGTCCGCTCGCGCAGCTCATTGATCTTCTGCGCAATCTCCGCCACCTGGGCGCGAATCTCGGTGAGCCCCGAGACGCTGCTCTCGATCGCCTGCTCTCCCTCGAGGCTGATCTGGTCCGCGCGCTCTGCCACCTGCAGCACCGCCTCGGCCTTCTGCGACGCCAACACCGACGTCTGCTTGATTTCCTGGGCGGTGATTTGGGTCTCCTGCAGCGCGCTGGCCTGCCGGCTCACCGACTGGCTCTGCTCGTCGGCCGAGGAAGAAAGCTCGAGGGCTGCAAACCCCAGCTGCTCAGCGGACCCGCGCAGGGTGCCGAGGACCTCGCGGAACTTCTGCATCATTTGCGAGAAGGCAGTCGTCAGCTGCCCAATCTCGCCAGCGCTCGAGACGGGAATCTCCTGGCTGAAGTCGCCGTCTGCAACTACCCGGGTGGCGATCTCGGTGAGCTGGCGCAGCGGCTGGGTGAGCCTTCGGGTCACCACCGCGGTGACCGCCGCGCCCAGCAGGGCCGTGAACAAGCCGATCAGCACGAGCCAGAAGAGCGTCTGGCGAAAGCGACTGAGCTCCTCGTCGCGCGCGAGAACGGCGCTCACCTCGGAGGCCAGCTCGACCTCGTACACCCGCGTCGTCACCCCTCCGACCTGGACGTCGGTGGTCTGGCCCGGCTGAAGACTCAGCGCGGACAGCCCTCCCGCCGAGACCGTCGTCACTGCCTCACCGAAGAGCTTGCCGTTGACGCGAACGATGACCTGCGCGTTCGTCTCGTCTTTGAACTGCGTCAGCAAGGCCGAACTCAGCTGGACCCCACCGACGATGTAACCGAGCCGCCGGTTGGCCACTTCAATCGCGGTGCTCACCACCAGATACGGCTTCCCATCGATCAGCGCCACCTGGCCCCCTTCAGAGCCCAGCGCGTTCGCACCCGGTAGCTTTCGCACTTCCGGGTTGCTCGCCCGGACCGCCCCGTCGGCCGACAGCAAAACAACCAGGTCCGCGTTGAGCATCTTGCGCTGCTCTTCCGCCACGCCCTGCAGCGTCGCCGTGTCGAGCTCCGCGCTCGAGAGCGCAGCCTTCAACAGCGGCGCATTGGCGGTGGGCCGCAGCGAGGCCGCGAGAATCTCCTGCTTGTGGTTGAGGAATGCCTTCAGCGCTTGCGCCGACTGCTTGAGGCCCAGCTCGAGGCTCACGTCCAGCTGCGAGCGCAGCGACATCGCCACGGCAAACAGGCTGCCCGCCGTGAGCAGCAGCATCATTCCAAGGACGAAAAAGGTGATCTTCGAGGCGAGGCTGCGATTCCCCAGCGCTTTGATCACTTGTACCTACCGTATTGCTCGCCGTTCTTGTTGGTGTGCATCTTGATCCCCGGCAACGGCTTGAGCGTGAAGCTCGCCGTCGCGTTCGCGCCGGGCTTGATCTCGATCTTCACCTTCTCAAGCGTCGTTTCCGCCGACCAGGCGACGAGGGTGAAGGCGCCCGGCGGAACGTTGGCCAGGTTGAAGCTGCCGTCTTTTTCGACGGTCACGTAGAAGTCGTTCTGCAGCACGAGCAGCTTCGCCGCCATGTTGGGGTGAATGTTGCAAAACACATCGACCTCGCCCGCTTCCTTGAAGTCCACCGCCTTGCTCGCGCCGCCGCGGTAAAGACCGAGGTCGAACTCATTGCCCGGCGTCACCGAGAAGACGTTGTGGAAGACCTTGTCTTCGTTCGGGAACGAGACCGAGCTTCCGACGGTGACCACCAGCATCTCGGGCATGAAGGCCGAGTTCTTCTGGGTCATCGGCTTGTCGTTCACCGGCCGGGGAACGGCCTTGGGGACCTTCTCGATGTAGACGACCACCTGCGAGGCGCCTGGCGAGGTCACCTTTCCAGAGATGCTTCCCTTCGCTTCCTCGGCCGATGCCGCGCCGGCCAGACCCAGCCCCATCCACACGATCCAAAGCTTGCGCATCGCTGCTCCTCAAGAAGTTCGATTAAAATTTAAAGACCAGCGAACTGGTGAACACGTCGTCTTCGATTTCCGGGCCCTTCAGTTCCTGCAAGCGCAGGTACTCGAGTTTCACGGCGAGATGGAAGTTGAGGTCGAAGCGGATCGCGCCCGTGAAGCGCATCACCCGGCTGATGTACATGTTGGTGTCGGCGAAGAGCCGGGCGTCGCGCAAGTCGACTCGCACGTACGCTCCGATCAGCGACGTAAGCTGGTACCACGCGTCGACGTAGAAACCTTCGGCGGTGAGCCTGGGGGCCGCACTGATTCCTCCGCCGGGAGCGAAGGCCCGGACGTACTCGCCGCGCAGCGTGAGATCTTCCCAGACGAGCTTGAGGTCCACCCCGTACTGGGTTTGCACCCGCGTGTCGTCCGGCTGACCGTCCTGGGCTCCAATCAACCCGGACACTCCCACCTCGAGAAAGAAGGGCAGCGGCAGCTTCGAGGACAGCCGCCCTGAGCCCGTCTTGACGAAGTTGGCGTCGAGTTCGTTGTAAAAGTGGCCGAACTGCTCGGTCATCATTGCGCCGTTGGTGAGCGCGAAGTTGAAGCCGAGCAACTGGTTGAGGATGCTGCCGCGGACCTTCAGGCCGATCGGAGTGCCCACCGAGTAACGCGAGATGATCGAAGGAGTGATGTTGAAGCGGTCCGAAGCCTTGCGCTGGCGGTACTCGATTCCGAAGGTCGACTCAAATTTGCCCGCGAAGATGTGCAGGTCGAGCGCGGTCGATGGAATCCATTCGACGTAGGCCAGATCGACATTGAGGAAGTCGCCTGCCGCGCCGAGCAGGCCCTGGCGCGGCTCGAAGTTGATCGACGTTTCGAAGAGCAGTGACTCGGCCAGGCTCCCCACCAGCCCGAGGTTCACGGTGTTGACGAGGAAAGTCGGCCGGCCTTTGGAATGAATGGGATCGAAGCGGGCGATGTTCGTTCGGTCCAACCCGAGATCCGCTGAGTCGCCCTGCGAATTGACCGCGTTCGCCCAGGGATCGCCGTCGAAGACCCACGGGATGTTTCTGAGATCGGGGTGGTTGCGCTTGCCCGCGTCGAATCGGTAGGCCACCCCATCACCGAAGGCCTTGAAGAATCCGACGTCGAGATAGCCCGTCAGCCGCAGCTTGACCTCGCCCAGCTGAAGCACGCCCGGAGGCTCGGCCTTCTTCGGCGGCTTCTGGTTCTGCACCTTGAGCGCGGCGTTCTCGGCAGCGAGTTCTTCGAGGCGCTCCTCGAACCGCTTCATGCGGGATTCCACCGATTCCTGCGCCTGCGCCGAAAGGGCGAGGCTCAACCACAGCGTGGCAACCGCCGCCGCACTCCCCTTCAATGGGCGGGGGCTCAAGGCAGAGAGGGCCGGGTGACCAGCGCTTCAGGCAACGCAACGCCATCGAGGGCTTTCATGAAGTCCACCAGGTCGTCGAGCTCCGAGTCGGTGAGCATCAGCCGCGCCATCGCCTTGTCCTTGGTGCCGCCGAAGCCGTCTTTGTGGCCGCCGTCCTTGTAGAAGTGCATCACGTCGCTCAGCGTCTTCAGCGATCCGGTGTGCATGTACGGCGCGCTCTTGCTTACGTCGCGCAGGGACGGAGTCTTGAACTGGCCTTCCGTCTCGGCGTCGGGCGCCAGCGGGGTGAGGTGGGTGCTCGATTTCTCATCGCTGAACGCACCGTTGCGGTTGAACTCGTCGCCCTGGACCTTCGCGATTCCGGCCTGCCGCCCCGTATCCACCGCGGGAAGGTTGGGGCCGTCCTGGGTGACTCCGGTGTTGTGGTACTTGTCGTCGACGAAGTTGGGCCCCGAGTGACACTCGGTGCAGGCGGCCTTGCCGACGAACAGCTTGGCTCCGCGCTTCTGGGCGGCGGTCATCGCCATCGTCTCACCTTCGAGGAAGCGGTCGAACGCCGAATCTTTCGACACCAGCTTGCGCTCGTAGGCCTCGATGGCTTTCCCGAACCTCGCGTAGATGCCGCTGACCAGGTCTTTCTGCCCCGGGGTCAGGGTCGCCCACTGGGCATCGCCGGGCTTTCCGCGCAGAGGGAGAATCGAGATCTCGGCCGGAAGTGAGCCGGCCCCGAACACCTCTTCGAATTCAATCTTGTACTTGTCTGCGATCAGCCGAACGACTTCGATTCGAGAGAAGTTGTGCTCGACGCCGCTCTCGACGGGGCCCAGCGCCTGGCTCCACACGCTGTCTTTCCGGCCGTCCCAGAACATCCATTGGCAGTAGCCCGAGTTGACCACCGTCGGAGCGTTGCGGCCGGTAAAGCCCGAGCCGAGGCTGGTGTTGCCCGGCAGCGAGCGATGGTCGGTGCCCCCGTTGGCCGGATCGTGGCACGAAGCGCACGACACCTTGCCGGCTTCCCCCACCCGGCCGAGATCGCTGGCGATCTGAAGCGGCCCCGAGAAGCGGGAGTCCCAATAAAACTTCTGGCCGATCACCGCCGCCTTCGGG
>JAYVCD010000102.1:0-6542 GCA_043750125.1 Archangiaceae bacterium
CCGGACAACCTGGCCTGCGTCATCTACACCTCGGGCTCGACCGGCCGACCGAAGGGCTCGCTGATCGCGCATCGCGGGCTGCTGAACCTGGTGCTAGGGCTGGCGAGAGACTGGAGCGTGGGCGAGGAAAGCCGAGTGCTCCAGTTTGCTTCGTTCAGCTTCGACGCCTCGGTGCTCGAAATCTTTCTCGCGCTGATGACGGGCGCCTGCTTGCAGCTGACCCACAGACAGACGCTGACCTCGTTGCCCGAGCTTGTGGCGTTCCTTCGCACCCAACGAATCACCCACGCGATTCTGCCCCCGTCGATGCTCGCCGTTCTTCCGCCCGAAGGGCTGTCGGACCTGGGGGTGGTCATCTCGGCCGGGGAACCGTGCTCGTCCGAGATCGCTGCCCGTTGGGCCACCGGCCGAAAGCTCTTCAACGCCTACGGACCCAGCGAGGTCACCGTCTGCGCGACCAGCGGTCTGCTCGAAGCCGCGGGTCGGGTGACGATCGGACGACCCATCGACAACACGCGCACCTATGTGCTGGACGACGAGCTTCAGCTGGTGCCAATCGGCGTGGGCGGCGAGCTGGCCGTCGGCGGTGTTGGCCTCAGCCGCGGCTACCTTGGGCGGCCGGAACTCACGGCGGAAAAATTCGTGCCTGATCCGTTCAGCACCGAACGCGGCTCGAGGTTGTATCGAACCGGAGATCTCGTTCGTTCGCTGCCAACCGGAGAGTTCGAATTCCTCGGGCGCGCGGATCAGCAGGTCAAACTTCGCGGGCACCGAATCGAGCTGGGAGAGATCGAGTCGGTGCTGCGCGCCTACCCTGGAGTGAAGGACGCGCTGGTGGTCATTCGAGAGATCAAAGGCGACCCGAAGCTGGTGGCCTACGTGGTCCACGACTCCGCGCGGATCAATTCCGAACGCGACCTGAAAACCCACGCAGCCCGCCGGCTGCCGGACTTCATGCTTCCCCAGGCGTTCGTGTGGCTCAGCGCTTTCCCGCTGACTCCCGCTGGAAAGATTGATCGCCCGTCACTTCCGCTTCCGCAGCGGGCCCCGGGTCAGGGTGGGCGCAATTACGCACCGCGCGACGAGCTGGAAAACAGCGTCGCGGACATCTGGGACGAGCTGGTGTCAGGTGATACTTCGGTAGACGACGACTTCTTCGAGGTCGGCGGGCATTCCCTGTTGGCGGTGAGGTTGCTGGCGCAAATCGAAAAGCAGCTGGGGCGCCGGATTCCGTTGGCGCGTTTCTTCGAGCGGCCGACGATTGGAGGACTGGCTGCCGAGCTGCGAGCCGGCGAGAGCCCCCCCGCGCGCTCTCAGCTGCTGCTTTCCCTTCAGCCGAACGGAAACAAGGTTCCCCTCTTTCTGGTTCACGCCATTGGCGGAAGTGCGATCTGCTACCGCGACCTCGCCCGGTTGATCGGACCCGAGCGCCCGGTTTTTGGAATTCAGGCCCGGGGCCTCGATGGGCTCGAGTCGCCCGATGCCACCATCGAAGCCATGGCGCACAGGTACGCGCAGGAAATCCGATCGGCGCGACCCCACGGCCCCTATCTGCTGGGCGGTTGGTCCTTTGGTGGAGCCGTCGCCTACGAGACCGCGCAGCAACTGCAGCGCGCAGGGGAAACGGTCGAGTTGCTCGTGCTGCTCGAGAGCCGGGTCGTCCCCCCTGCTCGAGCTCCCGAGGGGTTGAAGGCGATCGAAGATCTGGCGACGTTGGGCTACTGGTACACGTTGGTCCTCGGCCGCTGTGCCGGCGTCGAGCTGCCGATTGCCCGAAAGGACTTCTCTGCCGAGGCTTCGAAGATGTACCTGCAGGTGCTGGAACACTTGAAGGCGCTGGGCTTCGTGGCGCCTGAAGCCGGGACGGCGTACGTCGAGCACCTGCTGAAACTGTATGCGCTGAACATGAAGGCCCTGTTCGACTACCGGTTCGCGCCCTACGGCGGCCGGGCTCTGCTCTTCAAGTCTCAGAGTGAGGTCCCGCACATCGTCGGGGCACCCACGCCTCCCAGAGATTTCGGGTGGGACGGTCTGTTGACCGGGCTCGTCGAGGAAGTCTCTGTGCCCGGAAATCACTTCCAGGTGATCTACCGGCCCTATGTGCAGCACGTGGCGCAGCAGCTGCGCGCCCGTTTGGAGGAACTGGCCTGATCCGCCGGGCTCAGGCGGGCGCTGCGACTGCGTTCAGGTACTCGACGTAGTCCGCCGCCATCCTTTCAATCTGGGCGGACGAGAAGACCTCGGGGTCACACCAGAGCAGGACCTTCAGTGACTGACGGGTCTCGCGATGCAGCATCAGCACATCCATGAACATCGTCACTGTGGGCATCGACCAGGGAAGATGATCTGCGTCCGTGAAGCGCAACGCGGACGCCTCGACATCAAACTGTTCTTCGACCTGAAAGTTGAAGTTGACGCGGAACAAGCCGGGATTCGCCACACCGAACGAAGGCAACACCAGAGGCAGATTGGAGTTCTCGAACGCCTCGGTGGCTGTCTGCTTCACGGTTCGAAGCAGCGCGTCGTCATTCGGATCGCGCGTGAGGTCGAATCGATACAGCAGCGGGTTGACGAGCACGCCCACCATTTTTGCGACGCCGACGATGTCGCGCTGGAAATAGCCGCTCATGAAGACGATCTGGCGTTCGCCCGACCACCGGGCCAACGAACGGATGAAAGCGGTCATGCACAACATGCGGGTCGTGGTGCCGTGGCGACGGGCGGTCTGGTCCAGCGAGTGTCGAAGGGCCTGGCTCACTGCCACCTGGTGGCCGCGCAGCCGACCGATTCCTGTTTCGGTCTTCCCGAGCAAACTGAGCCGTGACGCTCCGGCCAGTCGGCGCACCCAAAACTCTCGCTGCTCCAGACCCGCCGGACTGGAAAGAAAGTCGCGCTCCCAGGCGGCGTAATCTGCGTACTGAAGAGGGGGGTCAGGTTGAGGCGCCGCATCGTTGCAAGCTGCGCGATACCCGAGGACCAGCTCGTCGAGCAAGATGCCCGCGGCGAAGGCGTCGCAAGCAATGTGGTGGATCACGACCTGAAAAACGTGGTCCTCGGGCCCGCGCCGAATGAGCATCGCCCGCACAATCGGGCCGCGATCCAGTGGGAAGGGCCGAATCTGGTCTTCCCGAAGGTGCTGGACGGCCAAACGGTCGCCTTCATCGGGTTCGTGCGACGAAAGATCCAGCTCGGTCCACGGAAGAGGCACGAACGCAGAGATCTGCTGCTCCAGCTCAACGCCCATCGTGTACGTCGAGCGCAGAACCTGGTGGCGCCGAAGAATTTCATCAAAAGCGGTGTGAAGCGCTCGCTTGTTGAGGGGGCCCCTGAGGCGAATGGGTATCTCGACATGCATCGAGTCAGCCCAACCGTCTCGATACATCTCGAAGTAGGCGCGCTGAAGAGAAGAGACGGGGTGCTGGTCCAAACGCTGCCGTCGAAGAATGATTTTGGGTAAGGCCCCACGGGTGCGCAGGGCATCGACTTCGGCGGCGAAGGCGCGCAGAACGGGCGAGCCCACCAGTGTGGCGATTGGAACCACCACGCCGAGCTTCGCGTGGACCTTCGCCGCGACCTTGATCGCGAGCAGCGAGTGCCCACCCAGACTGAAAAAATTGGCCTCTGCCCCCACCCGTTGGAGTCCCAACGCGCTGGCCCAGATCTCGGCGATCGCGCGCTCGGTCGGAGTGCTGGGCTCGACGTGGATCTGCGGTGCCGCTTCGGGACGAGGCAGCGCTTTGCGGTCGAGCTTTCCGTTCCCAGTGAGCGGGAACGAGTCGACCCTGACAAAACGCGTGGGCACCATGTAGCCGGGAAGCAGGTTTGCGAGGAACGAGCGCAGCGCTTCAGCGGAAGGAGCGTCCCCTGCCCCCACCAGGTATCCGACGAGTTGTGGCCCGGTGACGCTTTCGTCCAACAGCACCCGCGCCTCACGGATGGCCGGATGGCGTGCCAGTTGTGCCTCGATTTCACCCAGCTCGATTCGGAACCCTCGCAGCTTGATCTGTTGGTCCAAACGGCCAACAAAGCGGAGGTTGCCATCGGGAAGCCAGCGCACCCGATCTCCGGTGCGGTACATGCGGGCACCGGGCGGCCCAAGGGGATCAGGGACGAACCGTTCGGCGGTCAAGTCGGGTCGGCCCAGATAACCCCGCGCCAGACCGTCGCCACCTACGCAAAGCTCTCCGGGCGCGCCTAATGGAGCGAGCTCGAGCAACGGATCGAGGACGTAGGCAGTGTAATTTTGCAACGGGCGACCGATGGGCAGATCGTCAGAGGGGCACGAGGTTCCAGCCTCGTGCACGAATGCGGTCGCACCAATGGTGGCTTCGGTGGGCCCATAGACGTTGATCAATCGTGCCGACGGGGCCACCGCTTGCCGACGCGCCTGCCAACCTGCCGAAGCGCGTTCCCCCCCCAGCACCAAGGTTCGAACTCGAGCGGGAAAACGCAGCCCGCCATTCTCCATCTCGTCTGCCATGGCTTCGAAGTGCGTGGTGGGAATGTTGACGACGGTGAGCTCTCGCCGTTCGAGAAAGTCGATGAAGGCCCGCGCCGACGACAACATTTCTTCGGTACGCAGCACCAGTACCGCCCCCACGAGCAGTGGAGGAAGGACCTCCTCGAAGAAGACATCGAAGTTCGCGGCGGCAAATTGAAGGACCCGGTCATCCGAGTCGAGTTGGTGGAGCCTCACCATTTCGAGGGCGTAGTTCACGAGCGCGCCGTGACGGACCTGCACCCCCTTGGGTCGACCGGTGGAGCCCGACGTGTAGATCACGTAAGCCAGATTTTCGGTCAATGCCGTGCAGCGCAACGCTGTGACCGGGTGAGGCGCAATCTGCGCCCACGCCGAGTCGCTGCGCAGAATTGGGCAACCCATCGGGGGGAGACCCGCCAGCTGCGCCTTACAGGTGACCAGCGCGTGGGGCTTGGTATCCGCGACGATCATCGCCAGGCGTTCGATCGGGCCGCCCACGTCGAGAGGCACGCACACCCCGCCCGCTTTCCAAACCGCCAGCACGGTGACGATCAGGTCCACTGACCGGGGAAGACAAATCGCGACGCTCAAATCCGGCCCGACACCACACGCGCGCAGGGCGTGGGCAAGCTGGTTCGACTGAGAATCCAGCTGGCTGTACGTCAGCTGCTCCAGCTCGTGGGTCACCGCCACGCGGTGAGGCGTGAGCGCAACCTGGGCCCCAAGCAGCTCGACAATCCCCCCGCCCATTCGAGCGACCCGCGGGGGACCTGCCTGCTGCAACAGGCCGGCGCGCTCGTCGGCGCCGATCATCGGCAGCGCGAGGATTGGGGTTTGAGGAACTGCGACCGCGCCCTCGAGCAGAGTGACGAAGTGCCCGGCCAGGCGCTCAATCGTGGCGCGTTCAAAGAGATCGGTCGCGTATTCAAAACGTCCCTGCAGGCCATCGCCCGGGGGTTCGAGCAACAAGGACAAATCGAAAGGCGAGTGGTCCACCTCGACTTCGCGCAGGTGAAACCGGATTCCCGCGGCCGTCGGCTCGATCAAGGGAACCGCCGCCCCCAGAAGAATCTGAAACAGCGGTGCCGCGCTGCCAGATCGTTCGGGGTTGAGCGCTCGCACCACCAGATCGAACGGCATCTGCTCATGTCGATGCGCGTCTTGCGCCCCTCTTTTGACGCGCTCGACGAGCAGCGTGCTGAACCTCGGATTCCCCGACAAGTCAGTGCGATGGACGATCGTGTTCGCAAACATTCCCACCACGTCCTGCGTCTCGGGACGGCTGCGGTTGGCGTGGGGCACCCCGACCGCCAGGTCGTCCTGGCCGCCATAGCGATGAATCAGCACGAGAAACGCCGCCTCGAGCGCCATGAACCAGGACACCTTGTTTTGACGGGCCAGCTGCTCGAGCTTCGCGAACTGATCGGCAGTCAGGCGCCAGCCCAACGAAGCACCCGCATAGGACGGAAGCGCGGGTCGATTGTGGTCGGTCGGCACAGTGCTCAGCGGGGGAAGCCCCGAGAGCGACTGGCGGAAGAACGTCGCCTCCCGATCGAGCGCTTCGCCAGACAGCTGCTCGTGCTCCCATTCCGCAAAGTCAGCAAACTGAATGGGCAGGGCGATCAGTCCAGCCGTTCTTCCCGTGACGAACGCCTCGTAGAAAGCCGAGAGTTCCTTCAGCAAGATCCCCATCGAAGCCCAGTCGATGATCAGGTGGTGGAAGGTCCAGACCAACAGGTGCCGTTGAGGGCTCAAACGAAGCAGCCGCTGGTACATCAAGGGTCCTCGCTCGAGATCGAAGGCTCGCGTGCCTTCGGCTTTCATCCGGATCAGAATCTGTTCTTCGGAAAGCCCGGCTGCGTCTTCCTCTTCGAGGGTCGCCTCCCCTTTTTCATGCACGCACTGCTCAGGGTGCCCCTCGAGGTCCAAGGCAAAAGTGGTTCGAAGCGCTTCGTGGCGATCCACCAATGCGGCCAGGCTTTGACGAAGCGCATCCACCCGCAGCGGACCCTCGAGCTGGACACTGACGGGGGTGTTGTAGCTTCGAGAACCGCTCTGGGTC
>JAYVCD010000103.1:0-5865 GCA_043750125.1 Archangiaceae bacterium
ACGAGCAGACGATGGCGTACGGGTTCGACCGGGTGCTGTTCCGCGCGATCGAAGGCGCCGAAGCCGGAGGTCCGTTTCGCGGTTGGCACCCGCCGGTGATCCAGCGGCTGTTGCCCGAGGACCGCTTCCAGGGGGTGGGAGTCCTTCAGGTTTATACCTTCGCCTCGACCGACCACACTCCGATTCTCGATCTGTCGACGACGCTGCGCCGCACGCTCGAACAGCGGCTGGTGCTCGAGGCCGAGAGTCTGACCGGAGAATCTCCGCATCAGTCGGCGTTGGCCGACGCCTGTGCCTGCGCCGGGGGGCCCGATGGGCTGCGGGGAGTCCGCCATGAGCCGACGACCCAGAAAGACAGTGGCTGGTCGTTCACCTGCCAGAAGAAGCATTCGACCCTGGATCTCGGCCCGCTGACGCTGGGCGAGCTGGCCCACCGACTGCCTCAAATTCTCAAATACCTCGCGCTGCCGCCCGGTTGCTCGGTGGAGTTCCTCGAGAAAGGCGTGGTGATCGACTCTCGCGCGGCTCGGCGCGATGAAGACGATGAGCCTGAGGATCCCGACGAGGTGTGAGGCCCTGCGCGCCGTGGTGGTGGACGATGAGGCACCCGCGCGGCGCCGCCTGATTCGATTGCTCGAGGAGCTCGGTGGGGTCGAGGTGGTCGCGGAGGCCGGGGACGGCGACCCACCTGGGTCTGCGAGACGGCGGTGAACTCTAGCGGCGGAATAAACGGGCGAGGGTAGGCTCGCCCCCGGTGACTGCGTTCTTCGGCGAGCTCTACCTTCGCAGCACCCGACCGTTCCTCAACCCGACGATCACCCAGGCCGAGCTCGATTACCTCGAGTCGCAGTTCAAGACCTTGCCCCTGCCCGGACCGCTGCTCGACTTCGGGTGCGGTCACGGCCGGCACCTGGACGTGGGCCGAAGGGTGGGGCGGGCGATGGTCGGAATGGACCGCGACCTGCTGTCGGTCAGTGAAGCCTCCCAGTCGGCGCCGGTCGTCCGGGCAGACTTCTTCGCCGCCCCCTTTCGGTCGGGGGCCTTCGCCGGAGCCTGGGCCTGGTACAACTCGGTCTTCACCTTCGAGGACGCCCAGATTCAGCAGCTGTTCGCCCAGTTGGCGCGGCTGGTTCGCCCGGAGGGGCTGCTGATCCTTCACACCCTGCCGAGAGAAAAAATCGCCGCCGAGCCGCCCTCGAACTTCTCAGGGCATCTGCCCGACGGGTCCCACCTGGCAGAGCAGGTGCGCTTCAACCCGGAAAACGGCCGGGACGAAGGCCGTCGCACGCTGACCTTGAAGGACGGCCGGGTGATGGCCGCGGACTACTTCATTCGGTACTATTTTCTGCGCGAGCTGGAAGCGATGCTCGAAGTCGTTGGTTTTCGGACGGTTTTCGTGCATGGAGGTCTGGACGCCAGCCCGCTGTCGGGCACTTCGGCGGACCTGATCCTGGGAGCTCAACGTGGGTGAACGAAAGCTGAGGATCCTGGTTGCCAAGCCCGGCCTCGATGGTCACGACCGGGGCGCGAAGATCATCGCCCGGGCTCTGCGCGACGCGGGAATGGAGGTTATCTACACCGGGCTGCACCAGACCCCCGAGATGATCGTGAGCGCCGCAATTCAAGAAGACGTAGACGCGATCGGGATGTCGATCATGTCTGGAGCGCACATGACGCTCTTTCCGGCGGTGATGGATCTGCTCCGCGCGCAAAAGGCCGAGGACATCGCGGTCTTCGGCGGCGGGATCATTCCGGACGACGACATTCCGAAGCTCAAAGAGAAGGGCGTCGCGGCGATCTTCACTCCCGGCAGCAGCACTCAGGACATCATCCAGTGGATCAAGCAGCACATTCCGGCCAACGCCTAGTTGGCAGCCTGCTGCCCGCGGCGGTCTCGGTCTACGAGGTCGGCCCGCGCGATGGTCTGCAGAACGAGCTGCGCACGCTGGCCACTGCGGACAAAGTCCGGCTGATCGACGCGCTGGTGGCCTCAGGGCTCAAGCGCATCGAGGCGACCAGCTTCGTTCCCCCGAAGTGGATTCCCCAACTGGCCGACGCGGAAGCGGTGCTCGAGCGGGTGAAGCGGCCCCCGGGCGTCGTCTTCTCGGCCCTGGTGCCCAACCTCAAGGGGTTCGAGCGCGCCCGCGCGGCGGGGTTGCAGGAAGCCGCGGTGTTCCTCTCGGTCACCGAGAGCCATTCGAAGAAGAACCTCAACAAGACGGTCGCGGAAGCGGTGGTCACGGTGGGCCAGGTCGCGTCGGCCGCGGCAAACGCCGGCATGCGGGTGCGCTGTTACCTCTCGACCGTGTGGGGCTGCCCCTACGAGGGCGTGGTGACGGTGGACCAGGTCGTCGCGGTGTGCCGCCAACTTCAGGGCCTGGGGGTGTACCAGCTGTCGTTGGGTGACACGATCGGAGTCGGCACTCCGAAGCAGACCGAGCAAATCGTCGCGGCCGTCGGGCAGATCTTTCCGATCGAGCAGCTCGCGCTGCACTTGCACGACACCCGCGGCACCGCGCTGGCCAATGCCTTGGTCGGGCTGCAGATGGGAATCACCACCCTCGACTCGAGCACCGGAGGACTGGGGGGCTGTCCCTATGCGCCGGGCGCGGCCGGAAATCTGGCTACCGAAGATCTCGTCTACCTCTTGCACGGGCTGGGGATCCACACCGGAGTCTCGCTGCCCCGTCTGGTCGAAGCAGGCCAGTTGGCGCAGGACCTGATCGGCCGAAAGCTCTCGGGCAAGTACCTGCAGGCGGCGTTGGGCGAGCGCGAGAAGGCCGCGTCCCATTCCGGCCCGGGCTGACCGTTGTTCCTCGTTCTGGGCGGCAGTGGGCGAAGGGGTCAGCCACCGAATAGGGCTTTGAGCCAGGCGAAGAAACGCGCCACGAAACCCGCCGGTTGAACCGTCGCCAGCGCGACCGAAGGCGGGGCGGCGCCAGCGTCCTGTTCCAGCTTCTGCTTCACCGCTGCTGGAGTGTCACGGGTGGTGAGCGTGGCCACGACTTCCCGACCGGACTTCTCTTCTCGCGCTGAGACCTTGAGCAGGCACTCGTTGCTGACTTCGAAGGTGACGGTGACGTTCACCGAACCGCGGGGGCCTTTGGGCAGAGAGGTCAGCTTGAGCGTGCCGAGGTACTCGTTGGCCAGCGCCTGGTCGCTCTCGCCCTGGAACACCGTCAGCTCGAGCTCCGACTGGTCGTCTCGAGTGGTGCGGTGCATGTGGGTCCGCTTGACCGGCAGCGCGGTGTTGCGGGGAATGATCGGCTTGAAGCGGCCTCCGGGAATTCCCACTCCGATCGCCATCGGCAGCACGTCGATCAGCACCACTCCGGCCTTCTGCTCGAGCGCTCGGGCCAACAGGCTGGCTCCGAGGGCGACAGCCTCGTCGGGGTGAACGTTGCGCGCAGGAGCCTTGCCGAACATCGAGGTGATCTTCTCGTGCACCAGCGGGAAGCGGCTCTGACCTCCGACGAGGATCACTTCCTGGACGTCGCCGGGCTTGAGCCCTTTGCTGGCGAGCACCTCTTCGCAGACCTTGATCGTGCGATCGACGAGCGCGGAGGTCAGCTCGATCAGCTTGGCGCGGGTGAGCACCACATCGAGATCGTACGGCTTGTTGTCGATCATCGTGATGAACGGCACGTGAATGCGCTGCTCGGTCGCTTCCGACAGTGCGCACTTCGCCCGCTCGGCGGCGTCGGTGATGCGCTGCATCGCGACCCGATCGCCCTGGAACGCCATCTTGTTCTTCGTCGCCCACTCGGCCAGCAGCCAGGCGACGATCGCATTGTCGAAATCGAGCCCGCCGAGGAAGGTGTCGCCGCCGGTGCTGACCACTTCGTAGACCGTGTCGTTGAGCTCGAGCACCGAGGCGTCGAAGGTTCCGCCGCCGAGGTCATAGACGAGGACCTTCTGCGACAGCTTGCGGCCCCAGCCGTACGCGAGCGCTGCGGCGGTGGGCTCGTTGACGATCCGTTCGACGTGCAGGCCCGCGAGCCGACCGGCTTCCCGCACCGCCTGCCGCTGGTTGTCGTTGTACCAGGCGGGGACGGTGATCACCGCGCGCGAGATCGGCACTTCGAGCTGCAGCTGGGCCAGCTCTTTGACCTCGCGGAGGATCATCGCCGAGATCTGCTGCAGGGTGTAGATCCGATCGCCCAGCCGCACGGCCGCATCGCCGTTGGGAGCCGCGCAGATTTCATACGCGAACTTGTCTTTGATCTGCTGCACCACTTCGGACTCGAACGCCCGACCCACCAGCCGCTTGGCGCCGTAGACGGTCAGCCGGGGGTTGGTGAGCAGCTGCGCCCGCGCCGGGTGGCCAATCACCAGCTTGCCGCGCGCGTTGAGCGCCAGAATCGAGGGGACCGTGTTGTAGCCCTCGCGGCTCTTGAGGACCTGCGGCTTGTCGTCCTTGGCGAAGCCCGCGCACGAGTTGGTGGTGCCCAGGTCGATGCCGATGATTGGCCCGGTGCGCAGGGGCTCGGACTTCGGCTCTTCGAAGGCGGGGGCTGAGACCTGGCTGGTGGCCCCTTCGACGATCACCCGACCTGAGATCTGCGAGGGCAGAGGCGCCGGTTGGGCGGACGCAGGAGGCGGTGGAGCGACCGAGCCCGGGGACGCATCGGCCGGCCCGACGTTCTTCGGCAAGGGGGGCTCGAGCGAGCGCACGTGCGGCATCGCCGCGGACGCCGAGTCGAGGAACCGCTTGCTGCCCTCGTCCAGGGTGAGGAACTTCAGCCCCATTCCCGAGATGCCCTGACCCTTGGTTCCGGTGACGAACGCGACCACCGCAGAGGCGTAGATCAGCCGGTCCCCATTCGAGAGCTTGAGGTCGAGGGTGACGCGGGTGCCGGGAGCCTTCACCGCCTTGCTGCGCAGGTAGATGCCCCCGAGCGTGACGTTGAGGCCGTATTTTTGAAGGAACTCTTCCGGAGAATTGAACGGAAGCTTTACGGCCAGGCCAATGGGTGCGGTCACGGGGGGAACGAGAGTTTCATCACAACGTGCCCCCAAAGCGTCGCAGAATTCCGCGTCAGGCTGTATTTACCTCCCATGCTGCCTTCGGAAATCCGACTGGGACTCACCTTCGACGACGTGCTGCTGTTGCCCGCAGCGTCGAGCGTCTTGCCCAATGAAGTTCAGCTGGGCACCCGGTTGACCCGAAACCTGCGGCTGCAGATTCCGCTGCTGAGCGCCGCGATGGACACCGTGACCGGCGCCCGCATGGCGATCGCGATGGCGCAGGAAGGTGGCCTGGGAATCATTCACAAGAACATGTCCCCGGCCGAGCAGGCCGCCGAGGTCGCCCGGGTCAAGAAGCACGAGAGTGGAATGGTCGTCGACCCGGTCACCATCGAGCCGGGCGCCCCCTTGTCTCGCGCGATTGCGCTGATGCAGGACCACGGGGTCTCGGGAATTCCGGTGGTCGAAGGGCGAAAGCTGGTGGGAATCGTCACCCGACGCGATGTGCGCTTCGAGAAGAACTTCACCCAGCGGGTGGAACAGGTGATGACCCGCAAGCTCGTCACCGGGCGAGAGGGGGTCACTCCGGTCGAGGCGATGGAGCTGTTGCACAAGAGCCGAATCGAGAAGCTGCTGGTGGTCAATGAGCTGGGCGAGCTGCGCGGGTTGATCACCGTCAAGGATCTCGAGAAGCGGCGGGTCTTTCCCAATGCGGCAAAAGACAACAAAGAACGCCTGCTGGTCGGCGCGGCGGTCGGGGTGTCGGGGGACCGCGAGCAGCGCATCGAGCTGCTGCTCAAGGCCGGCTGCGACGTGATCGTGATCGACACCGCGCATGGGCACAGCAAGAGCGTGCTCGACGCGGTGCGCGATACCCGGAAGAACTTCCCCAGGGGC
>JAYVCD010000104.1:0-9743 GCA_043750125.1 Archangiaceae bacterium
CGTTGAACGAGGACTTCAGCAACCGCAGAGACAGCGGCGAGTGCGCGAGCATCTCGTGGCACCACTTCACCGTCTCGGCCTCGAGGTCCTTGAGCGGCACGACCGTGTTCACCAGGCCCATCTGCAGCGCCTGCTGGGCATCGTATTGACGGCACAGAAACCAGATCTCGCGCGCCTTCTTTTGACCGACGACCGACGCGAGGTACGAGGCGCCAAAGCCGCCATCGAAGCTGCCCACTTTGGGGCCGGTCTGGCCGAAGCGCGCGTTGTCCGCGGCGATCGACAGATCGCACACCAGGTGCAGCACGTGGCCCCCGCCAATCGCGAAGCCCGCGACCATCGCCACGACGGGCTTGGGCAACGATCGAATCTGCTTCTGGAGGTCGAGGACGTTGAGGCGCGGAACTCCGTCGGCTCCGACGTAGCCTTCAGCGCCGCGAACCCGTTGATCGCCGCCGGAACAAAACGCGTGGTCCCCTTCGCCGGTGAGAATGACCACTCCGACTTTCGGGTCTTCGCGCGCGTCGGTGAATGCCGCCTGAAGCTCGAACAGCGTCTGGGGCCGGAACGCGTTGCGAACTTCCGGACGGTTGATCGTGACCTTCGCGATCCCGTCCCATTTCTCGTAGCGAACGTCTTCGAACTTCTTTCCCGCGGCGTCGGTCTTCCATTGCGGCTTCATGTGCGCAGCTCCTCGAGTGGGTGTTCTGGGTAGATGGGGGCGGTGGCAAAAGCGCGAACCTCGGCGGCCCACCGCTGGGGCGCCTCGAGGTGAACCGCGTGACCCGTGTTCGGTACGGTGACGTGCCGGGCCCGGGGCAACTGGTCGGCCATTCGCCGGGCGAGCGCGGTGAATTTCGGGTCCAGCCCGCCGGTGAGCAGCAGCGTCGGCACCTGCAGCAAAGGAAGCGAAGGCCAGAAGTCCGGCTGGACCCCCAGGCCCAGACAGCGCAGCGCTCCGGCGAGTCCGGTCGCGCTGTGTGATCGGCGGCGCGCGTCCAGTGCTGCGCTCAGCGGAACGGTCGAAAACAACGGCAGCCGTTCCCATTGGCGAATGAACGCGTCGAGGCCCTGGCTTTCGATCATCGCCGCGCGCGCTTCGTCCTCGGCCTGTCGGGACGCGCGCTCTTCAGGGCTCTGAAGCCCGGCGGTCCCACTTTCGAGAACCAGGTGGGTGACGCGGCGGGGGCAGCGGACGGCGAGCGCCAGAGCCAGCCGGGCTCCCTGGGAATAGCCGATCACCATGGACGGCCCGGGAAGCTGCGCGGCCAGAGAGTCGACCGTCGCCTCGAACCCTTCTCGACCCAGCCGGGCGGGCAGCGGAGCACTGGCGTGACCGGGCAGGTCGGGACAGCTGGGCACGAGGCAATCGCTCAGGTCCGCGGAAAGTTGCGCATACGAGCCGCCGCTGCCGGTGAAGCCGTGCAGAAACAATGCGGGCCTCAGCGCCATGGTCCCTCGTGGGTGAGCGCGAGAGCCACCCGGGCGTGCAGATCGCGATGGGCGACGACATTGTCTGCGCGCCCCGTGCGCATTTCGATCAAGGAAAACCCCGGCCGTTCGAGCGCCGCTTCGAGCTCGGTCAATGTCTCGGGTCTCTCGAGCCGAGCTCCGCTCAGGGCGGCCAAATGCGAAAAATCAAGCCCGTGCGGAGTTCCGAACAATGCTTCGAAGTGATCTTGGCGATCCGCAATGGGAAGGAACGAAAAGATCCCACCCCCATCGTTGTTCACCGCAACGATGGTCAGAGGAATGTGGTGCTGGCGCGCGATCAACAGCCCGTGGAGATCGTGCAGCAAAGCCAGATCGCCGGTCAGCAAGACGGTCGGTTGCCCTGTCGCGGCCGCAACCCCGGCGGCGGTCGAAGTGATCCCGTCGATTCCGTTCGCCCCCCGGTTGGAAAAGACGCGCAGCTGCCTGGCCCCCGCTGCGGCGAAGGCGTCTGCATCGCGAATCGGCATGCTGCTCGACAGAAACAGATTCGAGCGGGCGTGGGCCGCGACCGAGGCGGCGATCGAAGCTTCACCCAACGGCGCACCGACCAGCGCGCGTTGGGCAATCGCGTCGGCGCGCAGGAAGCTCTCGCGGTAGCCGCTTCCGCCGGGAACGCGGGGCAGCAAGGCGCGACAGACCGCCACCGCGTTCCCGCGGATCACCCGGTGCGCGCGATGGAGGGGATCGATGGTCTGCCCACCCTCGCTGAAGACGAAGAGCCGCGCGCCGCTCGCATCGAGCCAGGCCTGGGTGGTCTTGGGAGTCAGCCCGCCCCCAAAGCGCAGCACCAACTGGGGGACGAAGGCGTTCGCGAACGGGGGGTGACGGAGCAGCAGATCGGTATGGGCGATGGCGGCGGGAAACCCAAACCGCGCGTTCGAGGCGGCCTCGGCCAATACCGGAAAGCCGAGCGCTGCCCCCAGGGCATGCACCGCCTGCCCAAAACCGTCGTCGGCTTCGCGGGGGCCGCAAACGATCATTCCCCGCTCGACCCCGTGAAGCGCGCTGCGCACTTCTTCGACGTTGGGCGCCTCTTCGGCCCGGACGAGGGTCTGACCCGAAGTGGAGTCGACGGGAATCGGTGTTCCCACGGCAGGATGCAGCGGCTCGCGAAAAGGAACGTTGAAGTGAACCGGACCCGGAACGCTCAAGGCACGCTCGACCACCGCGCGCAGGTGCTCGAGGGTTTGAGCTTCCGGCGTGGGCAACAGCTCGACCCGGGCAAAACGGTCGAACAGGCCCGCCTGGTCGATGGTCTGCGGAGCACCGAAGCCCTGCAGTTCCCACGGGCGGTCGGCAGTGAGGACGACCAGGGTCGTTCCTCCGTGCGCCGCTTCGATGACCGCCGGAAGGAAGTGGGCGCCTGCGCTGCCCGAAGTGCAGAGCACCGCCGCCGGGCAACTGCCGCCCTTGGCAAGACCCAGCGCGAAGAACGCGGCGCTGCGCTCGTCCACCACCGTCCACACTTTCAAGCGCGGCGAAGCGGCGACCGCGAGTGCCAAAGGCGCAGAGCGCGAACCCGGACACACCACGACGTTTCGAACGCCTGCGTTGGCCAGCCCGCACGCGATCGCCGCGGCCCACTGCCCGTTGAGCCCGTCAGACATCGTAGGTCCCCAGCGCCTGGAGCATCGCGCCCGCCTTGCGTTCCGTCTCTTCCCATTCGGAATTCGCGGTCGACCCCGCCACGATTCCCGCTCCGGAAAATACCGTCGCTTCGCTTCCGCGCAGCAGCGCCGATCGGATCCCCACACACAGCTCGAGCCCGGCCGCCCCGTACGTCCCAATCGCGCCCGCGTACCAGCCGCGATCAAACCCTTCGTGTGCGCGCTGAAACGCGATCGCCGCGGTGCGAGGAGTTCCACCGACGGCCGGAGTCGGATGCAGAGCCCTCGCCGCTGCCCGCGGGTCTACCCCTTCGCGAAGCTCAGCCCGGATCTGCGTCCACAGATGCGTCAGGTTCGCCAACCGCTTCAGCCCAGGCTCTGGCTCGACTTCGACCGCGGTGGACATCGGCCGCAGGGTCTCGACGATGGCCTCGATCACCCACGCGTGTTCGCGCCGATCTTTGTGCGAGCCCAGCAGCTCGTCGCCCGTTCCCGTCCCCGCCAGCGCTTCGGTCTCGAGCACCCGTCCTCGCACCCGACACAGCGTCTCGGGACTGGCGCCGACGAACGCGGCCCCTTCTTCGGTGCGCAGCAGGAACGTGCGGCAGGACGGAAATCGGGCCTCGAGCGCTTTGAGAATTCTTCGTTCGTCCAACGGCACCTCGGCACGAAGAAGCAGCTGCCGCGCGAGCACCACCTTGCTCAAAGCACCCGACGCAATGCGAGCCAGAGCCGCCTCGACGCTCTTCGACCATGCGGCCCGATCGCCCGGTTCGACCTTCGCGCGCGGGACCTCGAGCGACGGCTGCACTTCTTCGAGGCGGGCCAAGGCCTGCGCCGCCCGATCTCCGAACGCCGCGGCATACGTGCGCCCGCCGCTCCACCACGCGAGGACCTCGGGCAGGATCCACCGCTCGATGCCGGCGAAGGTCCACCCGCCGAACCAGGGGCCAGGCCCGGAAGGAGGAGGTCCATCGGCCCAGTCCAGCTGCCCGCCCCCCTCGCCCGCGATTCCGATTCCGCTCGCCCACTCACCCCGAGACGGGTGGGACCACGCGACCGAGAGGGGACTGCCGGCGTTCGACAAACGCAGCAGCGCTCCGACTTCGAGCGGAGTCCACATCGCGGCGAAACGCCGCTCTGGGCCTGAAGGGCTCACGACGCAGTTGTTTTCTAGGCGGTCGCAGCTATACATGCACTACAAAGTTCAAAACGCCGTGAACTCAGTGAACTCAAAGGGCAGCGCGATGGCTTCCGACGGTCCGAGGCGTGTTTGGAAGTCCGAGTCTTCGGTCGCACAGAAGGTACGCCTGAGCAGCGGCGTCGAGGTCGGCGACGGTGGCTTCGTGGTGATCGCCGGCCCGTGCGCGGTCGAGAGCGCCGCCCAGATTGAAGCGGCCGCCGAAGCGGTCGCACGCCACGGCGCCCACGGGATGCGAGGCGGCGCGTTCAAGCCCCGCACCAGTCCCTACTCGTTTCAGGGGCTGGGCCAGGCGGGCCTCGAGGCAATGGCAATCTCAGCCCGACGCCATCACCTGCCCGTCGTGACCGAAGTGGTCGATGCGGCGCAGCTGCCGGCGATGCTGGAGTACGCCGACATGCTGCAAATCGGCGCTCGCAACATGCAGAACTTTTCGCTGCTCAAGGCCGTGGGCAAAGTGCGCCGACCGGTGCTGCTCAAGCGCGGCCTCTGCGCGACGCTGGACGAATGGCTGCTGGCCGCCGAATACATTCTCGACGGCGGCAACGACCAGGTCGTCCTGTGCGAGCGCGGGATCCGCACCTTCGAGCCCCAGCTGCGCAACACCCTCGATCTGGCCGGCGTCGCCTGGATCAAAGAACGCACCCGACTGCCCATTCTCGTCGACCCCTCGCACGCCACCGGCGACCGCGCGCTGGTGATTCCGATGGCGCTCGCCGCCGCAGCCGCCGGCGCCGATGGCTTGCTGGTCGAAGTGCACCCCGAGCCTGCTCAAGCGCTGTGTGACGGAGCCCAGGCGCTCACCCCCGCGATGTTCGGAGCCCTGATGGACGCGCTGCAAAAAGTGCTCGGCGCCGTCGGGCGGTCTCTGGCCGTCCCGAACGTCGAGCACCCCCGCCCGCTGCGCCCCTTCGAGGTCCGAACGTGAGTGACCAGGTTCAATCGATGTTCGCGCAGATCGCCCCGCGCTACGACAGCGCCAACGACGCGCTCAGCTTCGGAAGGCACCACGCCTGGCGGCGCAAGGCCGTTCGGCTGGCGGGTGCCCTGCCCGGGATGTCCGTGCTCGACTGCGCCACCGGCACCGGAGATCTCGCCCTCGCGTTCAAGCGCGCCGTAGGTCCGACCGGCGAAGTGGTGGGCACCGATTTCTGCGAGCCGATGCTGCGGTCAGCGCCCGCCAAAGCCGAGCGCGCGCAGCTCGCCGTCCGCTTTGAAGTCGCCGATGTGATGAAGCTGCCGTACGCGAACGGCCAGTTCGATTTGTCGTCGATTTCGTTCGGGATCCGCAACGTCGACGATCCGAAAGTGTGTCTGCAGGAGCTGGCGCGGGTGGTGCGACCCGGAGGCCGGGTCATGGTGCTCGAGTTCGGCCAGCCCGAAGGCCTCTTCGGCGCCTTGTTCCGCCTCTACGCCCGCTTCCTGATGCCGCTGATCGGTCGGGTCGTCACGGGGAACCGCGCCGCGTACGAATACCTTCCTCGCACCGCCGCCTCTTTTCCTTCGGGCGATCGATTTGTCGCGCTGATGAAGACGACCGGTCGTTTTTCCGACACCAGAGCGACCCCGCTGATGTTCGGGACCGCGTGGGTCTACGTCGGCACCGTCGCGCGCTGAACAGGCCGCGACGGGGTTTTCAGCCTTTTTCTCTCACCCGCCACCGCAGCCACAGCCTGGGCAGCACCGCGACGCAAAGCACCAGCGCTCCTCCGGCGAAGGCTTTGAGCAGGGCCTCGGTTCGCGCACCTTCGACGCCGTCAATCAACGCGGTGGCAAACCAGGTGTAGACGACCGTCGGGGGCAAAGACCCGATTCCGGAACCCAGCGCGAACTGCCACCCCTTGAGCGGCGAGACCCCGGCCGCGACGTTCACCGCGACGAAAGGCAGCGGCAATTGTCGAACCGCGATCATCGCCGTCACCCCGCTCTGGCTCGAGACCACCTCGCTCCAGCCCCGGCGAAGCAGCCACTGCTCGACCAGCGGCCGCCCTGCCCACCGGCCCAACCAGAAATGGCCATTCGAGACGGCAGTGAACGCCACCAGACTGACCGCCAACCCCGGCCCGTACCCCCAGACCACTGCCGCGACGATCGCAAAGCCCACCGCGGGGAGCAGCAGGCTGGTTCCGAGCAGGTAGAGAAGAAAAAAGACGCCCAGCGCCGCAGGGTGAGTACCCAGATCGCGAAGCCTTTCCACCAGCAGCTTCGGGTCGAATTGCGCACCCCATTTCCAACGCGCAAGCAACAGCCCACTGGCCACCGCGAGCACCAGCAGCCAGGTTCCTTTGCGGCGCATCGCGTGCAGGGGGAGTTTCTTACTCTTTTTCGTTGAAAAGCCCGCGGCCGCGTGAAAACTCCCTGTCATGGCCAAAGAGACCGTCACCGTCACCGATAACCGTACCGGCAAGAGCTACGAGCTGCCCATCGAGAACGGTTGCATCCGATCGATGGACCTTCGTCAGATCAAGACGGCCCCCGAGGACTTCGGACTGATGGCCTACGACCCGGCCTTCCTCAACACCGCGAACTGCAAGAGCGCGATCACTTTCATCGACGGCGACGCGGGAATCCTCGAGTACCGCGGCTACCCGATCGAGCAGCTGGCCGAGAAGTCGACCTACCTCGAGGTGGCCTACCTGGTGATGAACGGCGAGCTGCCGCAGCGCGCTGAGCTCGAAGAGTTCACTCACATCGTCACCCACCACACGTACGTGCACGAGAACGTGAAGAACTTCATGAGTGGGTTTCGCTACGACTCGCACCCGATGTCGATGCTCGCCTCGACCGTCGCCGCCCTGTCGGGTTTCTACCCCGATGCGAAGAACGTGAAGGACAAGCGCAGCCGCCGAATTCAGATGATGCGGCTGATTGCGAAGATGCCGACCCTCGCCGCGTTCAGCTACCGGCACACCCAGGGCCTGCCGTACGTCTACCCGGACAACGACCTGTCCTACGGCGGCAACTTCCTCGCGATGGTCAAAAAAATGGCCGAGAGCCGCTACAAGGTCAACCCGATTCTCGAGCGGGCGATGGACGTGCTGTTCATTCTCCACGCCGATCACGAGCAGAACTGTTCGACCACGGCCACCCGCGTCGTCGGCAGCTCGGAAGTCGACCCCTACTCGGCCATCTGTGCCGGGATCACCGCGCTGTACGGCCCGCTGCATGGCGGCGCGAACGAAGCGGTGTTGCGGATGCTGCGCGAAATCGGCTCGGTCTCGAAGGTCCCCGAGTTCATCAAGAAGGTGAAGGACGGAGACGGAACCAAGCTGATGGGGTTCGGTCACCGGGTCTACAAGAACTACGACCCGCGCGCGAAGGTCATCAAGCGCACCTGCGACGAGGTCTTCGAAGTCACGGGCCGCAACCCGCTGCTCGACATCGCCGTCGAGCTCGAGCGCATCGCGCTTCAGGACGACTACTTCATCAAGCGCAAGCTGTACCCCAACGTCGATTTCTACTCGGGCCTGATTTACGAGGCGATGGGCTTCCCGGTCGACATGTTCCCGGTGCTCTTTGCGATTCCCCGCACTGTCGGCTGGGTCAGCCAGTGGGAAGAGATGATCACCGATTCCGAGCAGAAGATCGCTCGACCGCGTCAGATCTACACCGGCTCGAAGAAGCGCGAATACGTGGCGATGGACAAGCGTGCCTGAAGCCGATTGCCCCTTCTGAATGCGAGGGGCGTCAGGCCGCGGTCTTGGTTTCCGCGGCGTAGAGCGCGTCAATCTGGGCGCTGTATTTTTCTTCGCACACCTTCCGTCTCACCTTCAGCGTTGAGGTCAGCTCTCCCCCCTCGATGGTGAAGTCGTGGCCCAGCACCTCGAACCGCTTGATCGTCTCGAACCGGGCGACGCGCGCGTTCACCTGGGTCTCGATTTGCTGCGTCAGCCAGGCGCGAAACTTCGGGTCCTTCGCCAACACCTGGGCCTCGTCCGGCCAGCCGTGCTGCTTTGCGAAGCCGGGCACCTTCTCAGGGTCCAGCGCCAACAGAGCCACCAGGTAGTTGCGCTTGTCACCGACGACGATCGCGTTGCCGATTGGCCCCAGCGCCTTGAGCATCAGCTCGAGGTTGGCAGGAGCCGTCTTCTTCCCCCCCGACGTGACGATGATTTCCTTTTTTCTGCCGGTGATCTTGAGGAAGCCCCCCCCGTCGATTTCACCCACGTCGCCCGAGTGAAGCCAGCCGTCCTGCACCAGCTCGGCGGTCGCGACCGGATCTTTGAAGTACCCCAGGCAGACGTTCTGCCCGCGCACCAGGATCTCGCCATCGGCCGCGATGCGGACCTCGACTCCCGGCATCGGTTGTCCCAGCGTGCCAAAGCGGGTCGCTTGAAGGGTGTTGACCGAGGTGGGGCCGGTGACTTCCGACTGGCCGTAGACCTCGCGCAGCACGATGTCCACCGAAGCAAAGAAGTCGAGCACGTCGCGGCCAATCGGAGCGGCAGACGTGGCGAACACCCGCGTCCGGTCAAACCCGATTCGCTCTTTCAGCTTCGAGAACACCAGCTTTCGCGCCGACGCGTATTGGACGTCGAGAAACAGCGCCGAGTTCTTCCCGGACAGCTTGTCCTCGTTCCACCGCAGGCCTACCGCGCGGGCCCACCGCATCAGGCCCTTGCGCGTCGGCGACAGGCCCGCCATCCCCGCCTCGGCCTTGATCTTGAATTTTTCCCACACCCGGGGCACGCCGAAGAACACCGTCGGCCGGACCTCTTTGAGGTTCTGGGGCAGCTTCTCGAACGACTCTGCGAAGTAGACCTGCATTCCGTTGAACAGCGGCCCGTGAATCGAGCAGACCTGTTCGGCGATGTGCGACAGCGGCAGGTAGGAAATCAGCACTTCGTTTTCGGTGAGCTCGACGCACTTGGACAACTGAGAGGCGGTCCAGATGAGGTTGTGGTGGCTGAGCATCACCCCCTTCGGGTGCCCGGTGGTTCCCGAGGTGTAGATCAACGTCGCCAGCGCGTCGGGCTTCAGGCCGTTGACCCGCTCGTAATAGTCCGCCTCGTTCGCGGCCTCGCCCAGGCGCATCACCTCTTCGTAGGACAGCACTCCCGGCCGGGGAGACTGCGGGGCTTCCATCACGATCACTTCCTTCAGCTTCGGCAGTCGGGCCCGCACCGACAGCAACTTCTCGAGATAGAAGTCGTTCTCGACGAGCACGATCGGCGCCTCGCAGTGACTGATGATGTACTCGAGCTGTTCGGCGCTGCTGGTGGTGTAGACCCCGACCGGCACGCCCCCGGCGGCCATCGCCGCCACGTCGGCGACAACCCATTCTTCCCGACTGAACCCCATCACCACCAGGGCTGATCCTGGGGGAAAGCCCAGCTCCATCAGCCCGAGCGCGAAGTGGCGGACCCTGCGCGCGTACTCGCGCCAGGACGTAGGCACGTAAGCCCCCTTGCGTCGGGTCCAGAGCGCGGGGCGATCTTCGA
>JAYVCD010000105.1:0-15156 GCA_043750125.1 Archangiaceae bacterium
GGTCGCGAAGAAGGGCGAGAAGTATTTTCATTTTGCCGACTGCCCCGCCGCTGCGAAGATTCCTCCGGGCCAGAGGGTGGTGTTCACCTCGCGCGCGGAGGCGATGAAGAGGTTCAAGCCCGCTTCCGATTGTCAGCCCTGATTCGACCGACGGCGTCCCGCCGCCCGTCCGACCGGCCATTCAGCGCCGTTCGACCGGCCATTCAGCGCCGTCCGACCGGCGGGACTCACTTCGCACTGACTTGCGGAATCGCGCTCGCGCCCTGGGTCGACGCTTCAAAATTTCAGGCCCCTGCCACCACTCAAGAAGCATGAAAGCCTATTTGCTTCTCTTCGCTCTCATCGCGTCTTGTGGTGCTCCGGGCAGCGTCGGCACGGGCGGCAATACAGGGGTCGCTCTCCTTTTGCAGCTCGGGCCCGACTGCCTGACACTGGCCAATTGCTGCAATGGCGACAGCAGCTTCCGATACATCGTGGAACTGAAGTCGGAGGCCTATTGCGCCTATTACTTCAGTGCCTGCTCAAGCGCCGCTGCGCGAACGACAACCGCCTCGGCCCGTCCTCATGCCATCATCGAAAAGGCGGTGCTGCCAGGACAGTCGCGGATGACGGAACGAACACCCATCTCCATGAAAGGCGTATCGATGGCGTGGTTGGTATTTCAAATCACAGGGTCGTCGTGGAAGCTGGGCCTGGTCGGGTTGTGTCAGATGGCACCCCGACTCGCGGCGGGGCTGCTGGGCGGGATGATCGCAGACCGCTTCGATCGACGAAAACTGATGATCGTCCTTCAGCTGTTGCTGATGCTCCAATCGGTGTTGCTTCTCGTCTTGTTTCTGTTGGGCCGGCTGACGTTCCCTTCGATCCTCGTGCTTTCCACCGTATTGGGCTTCCTGGAAGCAGCAGCCCTGCCGACGCGCAACGCGATGCTGCCGCGCCTGGTCCCGAGTCAAATGCTCGAACGGGCCGCGTTCATCAACGCCGTTGCGCTCACGCTGTCGCAGACGCTGGGCCCATTTCTGGCGGCGGCTCTGTTGAGTGTCGCGGGTCTCGCCGGCAGTCTGATCGCCAATATCGTCAGCTTCTTCTTCGTTGTCCTGACCCTGGTTCGCCTTCGCATCGGTCAGCCGATAACCGCTCGCTCGACTTCGGCGAACCTGGACAAGAGGCGGTCTGAATCGTCGCGGCCCGCGCAAGGCTTTTCACGGCGGCAAGCATTGGGCGAGCTCCTCGTAGATGCTCCGGAAGTCGCCGCGGGCTTTCAGATTCTGGAGGTCCTGAATCAGCCCTCCTTGAGCGCGGTAGAACATCAACCCTTCCGTCGGGGGCCGCATCTGCGCAATCTTGAACGCGTGTTTGAGAAAGTGCGCGCGCATCAGCCGAGTCGTGTCGGCGGTGGCGAAATCGAAGTCGGCTGAGCGCATCCACCTTGACGCAATCTCGGCGGTGGCCCGGATGAAGGGTTCGGCCTCGGCGTCTTTGAGGGTGATGGTGAAGCCGGCCTCACGGCAGAGCGCCACCACGTCCATCGGCTGAGCCTCGAGCAGCATGCGGAACATGCGTCGATTGACGTCATGCCAGGTCGGGGACAACCGCTTCACCGAGCCGAAGTCCAGCACCGCCATCCGCCCGTCGGACATCAAGATGAAGTTGCCCGGGTGGGGGTCGGCGTGAATGCACCCGGAGCTCAGAAACGGAACCCAGATCGCGCGGATCAGCAGTCGCGAAATCCGAAACCGCTCGGCGTTGGGCACCTCGTCGATTCGCCCGAGCACGTCTTTGAGCGTCTCGCCTTCGATCAGCTGCAGCGTCAGCACCTTCTGGGCCGTCAGCGCGTCCACCGGCTCGGGGACCACCAGGTCCGACGCGACCTTCGCCGCCTCGGCGTATTCCCGCGCCCGCGCCGCCTCTTCCCGGTAGTCGAGCTCTTTGAGCAGCTCATCGCGCAGCTCACCGAAGTACGCCTGGCCCTCGGTCATTCCCACCCCCCGGCTGACCAGGGTGACCATCGAACCCAGGTTCGCCAGGTCGGCCAGCATCGCCTTCTTGATCTCGGGGTACTGCACCTTCACCGCTACGTCCTGCCCCTGATGGGTCCTCGCGCGGTGCACCTGTCCTAATGAGGCCGAGGCGATGGGCTTGTCGTCGAACTGGGCGAACTTCTCTTCCGGGGTTCCCCCCAGCTCGCGACGCACCACTTCCCGGACGGTGGCGTACGGCATGGCCGGCGCCTGGTTCTGCAGCCGCGCGACCACCGCGCGGACTTCGGGCGGAAGCTGATCGGGGTCCATCGACATCGCCTGGCCCAGCTTCATCGCCAGCCCTTTCATCTCGCCGAGGGTCGCGACCAGCTTCTCGGCCCCGATGTTCCCCAATAACCCTTCAGACGAACCGGCCAGCTTTTTCACCCCTTTGCTCATCACCTCGGTCGACAGGCGCACGCCCAGCCCGGCCAGTCGGGCGAAGCGGGAAAAGCGGCCCGTCGAGGGCTTGAAATCGGGGTCGTCGGCCACAAAAAACCTGCGGACCTCACCTATAGCTTTGTTGTTCTCTCGACGCACCGCGCCGTGTTAAGCGCCGCCCCACTTTTCTCCTGCAAGGAACATGAAACCAATGAAGCTCTCTCGTCTTGCCTGGCTGGGCGCACTGGCGCTCCCCGCCTCGGCGTTCGCCAACGAGTTGGACCTGGTGGTACCGGATCTCAAGTCGCAGACCTTTCTCAACGGGTCGGCCACCGGCCACACGCTCCTCCTGTCAGGAATTCTGGTCTCGGTTCTCGGCCTGGTGTTCGGCCTGGTCCAGTACCAGCAGCTGAAGAATCTGCCGGTCCACCGCGCGATGCTCGAGATTTCCGAGCTCATCTACCAGACCTGCAAGACGTACCTCATCACCCAGGGCAAGTTCATCCTCGTGCTCGAAGTGATGATCGGCGCGATCATGGTCTGGTACTTCGGGTTCCTTTCTCACCCCAACGCGCAGATGAACCCGATGGCGGCGGACATGCCGGCCGGAATGCGGGTCGCGATCATTCTCGCCTTCAGCCTGATCGGGATCGCAGGCAGCTACGGAGTGGCCTGGTTCGGGATCCGGGTGAACACCTTCGCCAACTCACGCACGGCCTTCGCGGCGCTGCGGGGCAAGCCGTTTCCCACCTACGCGATTCCGCTCAAGGCGGGGATGAGCATCGGGATGATGCTGATCAGCGTCGAGCTGCTGATGATGCTCTCGATTCTCTGCTTCGTTCCCGGCTACATCGCCGGCCCCTGCTTCATCGGCTTCGCGATCGGTGAGTCGCTGGGCGCTTCGGCGCTGCGCATCGCCGGCGGGATTTTCACCAAGATCGCCGACATCGGCTCGGACTTGATGAAGATCGTCTTCAAGATCAAGGAAGACGACGCGCGCAACCCCGGCGTGATCGCCGACTGCGTGGGCGACAACGCGGGCGACTCGGTCGGCCCCTCGGCAGACGGGTTCGAGACCTACGGGGTCACCGGCGTGGCGCTGATTACCTTCATCCTCCTCGCCGTTCACGACACCTCGGTTCAGGTGCAGCTGCTGGTCTGGCTGTTCGTGATGCGGATCGCGATGGTGATCGCCAGCTTCCTCTCGTACCTGCTCAACGACATGTACGCGAAAGGCAAGTGGGGCAACGCGGACAAGATGAACTTCGAAACACCGCTGACCACCCTGGTCTGGCTGACCTCGCTCATCTCGGTGGCGATGACCTTCATCGTCAGCTGGTTCCTGATTCCCACTCTGGGCGACGGGACGCTGTGGTGGAAGCTGTCGGCGGTCATCACCTGCGGAACTCTGGCGGGCGCGATCATCCCCGAAGTGGTCAAGGTCTTCACCTCGACCGAGAGCAAGCACGTGCGGGAAGTCGTCAACGCCTCGAAGGAAGGCGGCGCTTCGCTGAACGTCATCTCGGGCCTGGTGGCCGGTAACTTCTCTGCCTACTGGATGGGAGTGGTCTTCGTCGTACTGATGGGCGCCGCCTACCTCGTCTCGGGCCAGGGCCTGGGCCAGCTGTTCCCGTTGCCGTCGGGCTTCGATGTCTCGCCGGTGTTCGCGTTCGGCCTGGTGGCCTTCGGGTTCCTCGGCATGGGTCCGGTGACGATCGCGGTCGATTCCTACGGTCCGGTGACGGACAACGCGCAGTCGGTCTACGAGCTGTCGCTGATCGAGAACGTCCCCAACGTGAAGGACGAGGTGAAGAAGGACTTCGGCTTCGACCTCGACTTCGCCAAGGCCAAGCACTTCCTCGAAGAGAACGACGGAGCAGGCAACACCTTCAAGGCCACCGCCAAGCCGGTGTTGATCGGCACCGCCGTCGTCGGCGCGACCACGATGATCTTCTCGATCATCTTCATGCTCACCAACGGCCTGCAGCGAGAGCTGATGGTGAACCTGTCGCTGGTTCACGCCCCGTTCTTCCTCGGGTTGATCATGGGCGGAGCGGTGATCTTCTGGTTCGCGGGCGCCTCGATGCAGGCGGTCAGCACCGGTGCGTACCGCGCGGTCGAGTTCATCAAGCAGAACATGAAGCTCGATGGAGCCGACAAGGCCTCGGTCGAGGACAGCAAGAAGGTGGTGCAGATCTGCACCGAGTACGCGCAGCGCGGAATGATCAACATCTTCATTTCCATCTTCTGCGCCACCCTCGCGTTTGCCTTCGTCGAGCCGTACTTCTTCATCGGCTACCTCATCTCGATCGCGCTGTTCGGGCTCTACGAGGCGATCTTCATGGCGAACGCCGGTGGCGCCTGGGACAACGCGAAGAAGCTGGTCGAAGTCGAGCTGAAGGCGAAGGGCACTCCGCTTCACGAGGCGTGCGTCGTCGGCGACACTGTCGGGGATCCCTTCAAGGACACCTCGTCGGTTGCGATGAACCCGGTGATCAAGTTCACGACCTTGTTCGGCCTGCTCGCGGTCGAGCTCGCCGTCGAGATCGGACGCGAGCACCGCGACTGGACCTTCGGTCTGGCCGCTGTCTTCTTCGTCATTTCGGCGTTCTTCGTCTGGCGCTCGTTCTACGGAATGCGCATCGAGACCGGAGTGAAGTCCGAGGCGAGCGCTGCCACCCAGAATCCGACCAAGGCCGCGGCCTGAAGTAGCGGTCGGCTTCACGCTTGAAAAAAGACGCCGGGCTCCTTGCACTGGGGCTCGGCGTTTTGCGTTTCGCCAGTTGTGGTATCCCGCTTCACCTTGAAGCGCTTGATCACCGCCGAGGTCGTCGCCCACGAGTTCGCGAGCGGACGGCTTCGGATCTGTGCACCGAGAGGCGAGGCGGTCATCACTCCCGCCGCCTGGTCCCGGGCCGGCGAGCTGGGCGTGACTTTTGATCGCACGGAAGGCTCGAAGCCGCAGCCGCTGGTTGCACCTGCGGCGGCAGCCAATGGCAGCTGCGAGCGGGTGGTGGACCCTTCGGGGGTGGTGGTGGTTCGCGGGCAGAGCGTTCGGCTGGGCCGATTCCCCGCGGCCGGCCCGGACCGCAATGTGGGCCTCACCGAGGTGGTGACGGGCAAAGACCGATCGCCGATGTCGGCGGGGTTCATGAGCTGGAGCCATGCGGACTCGTTTCCCTGGACGCTGGACTACGACGAAGTCGATTACGTACTCGAAGGGGTGCTGCAGATCGGGATCGACGGCCGGGTGCTCGAGGGCAGGCCGGGCGACGTGCTGTTCATTCCGAAGGGCAGCAAGGTGGTCTTCGGGACGCCCAGCCGGACCCGGATTTTCTTCGTCACCTACCCCGCCGATTGGGCGGGCGCGGCGAAGGTGGTTTCAGGCGGTTGACTGGGTTGCTGCTCGCCGTGGCCCTGACCGCTTCGCCGCCGCTCGAGAACGACACGGCCTGGCACCGGCTGGTCGGGCTGATTCAATACATCGGTGGGGACTACGCCGAGGCGGTGAACGAGGAAAACCCGGTCGAGCTCGCCGAGCAGCGTCGGCTGATGGCCGAGGCGACGGCGGCGCTCGACGCGTTGGGCACTGTGGGCGAGCCCTATCGTCCGCTGCTCAAGTCGCTGCGCGCGCGAGTCGACGAGGGGGTGGACGCCTGGGGAGTGACGGCGGGGTGCAACCGGCTGGGGCAGAAGATTTTGATCGAGCAGAAGCTGCAGCGCGGTCCGCGGAAGACGCCCAACCTGGCGCGGGGGGTTGAGCTCTGGGCGAGCCAATGCGCGCTGTGCCATGGAATCACCGGTGACGCGCAGACCCCGGTGGCGGCGGGGCTGAACCCGCGGCCAGCGAACTTTCACGACGCGGACAAGACGATTTGGCTGACTCCGTACCGCGCGTTCAACACCAGCACCTTCGGAGTCCCGGGGACGGCGATGGCCCCGTTCCCGTTGCTGTCAGAAGAGGATCGTTGGTCGCTCGCCTTCCACGTGTTCACGCTTCACCAGTTGCCGTGCGATCACGTTGCGCCGTTCGCCTCGCTCGAAGAGCTGGCCCAGTCGACCGACCCGGACCTGGCCGCCAAGTTCGGACTGGTGGAAGTCTCGTGCCTGCGCCGCAGACTGCCCGACGGCTTGGGACAAGTCGGTGGGACCCGCATCGCCGGGGTGACGTGGGCGGCGATCGCGAGCGCGTGGGTTGTGCTCGGGGGTCTTCTGTTCTGGCGACTCTCGAAGAGCCGCCGCTCAACTCCGGGCGGCACCGGCTGAAGTCTTGAGCACCTCGAGCAGGTGCGCTGCGAACTGCTCGGGGTATTCGCGGTGCATGAAGTGCCCGCCGTCCATTCGCACCACCCGATAGCCACCGGTGAACCACCGGGACGCGCGGTCGAACGCGGCTTGCTCCAGCAGGTCTGAAGAGCCGGCGAACGAAACTGTGGGCACCGAAATCTTCGAGCGGTTCGACTTCGCGAGCCACGGCCGCTGCGCGCGGTAGTAGCCCAGGGCGGCGTCCAGAGATCCGGGTTGCTCGAACGCCCACTTCACCAGCTGCGTCTCGGACGGGGCGAACTTCCAATCACCGCGGCTGACCCGCGGTAGACGAACGCCGAAATGGTGCTGGGCGCGGAACAAGGCGAGAATCCCACGGTGGCCCAGCAGCGTCTGTTGATCATCTCCCAGCCGGGCCCCCTTCCGCTCTGGAGCTTTTCCGGGTTCACGGTCGAGCATTCCAGCCTGGCCGACGATCCGGTGCGGGTGCTGAAGGCGGGCAACTTCGACGCCGTGCTGCTCGTGGTGCAGGGCCCGCAGCCCGTGGGCGCGTGCGACCCGCTGCTCGCGTTGTGCGAGGAAGACGCTCTGCCCTTGGCGCTCGCCGCTGCGGGGGACGACGAGCCCGGCACCCGATTGCTCGAGCAGCTCCCCTTCGACGCCTTCGTGGATCTGCGCTGGGACGTCCGGCTGGTCGAGCGGTGCCTGGGCGCGATGCTGCAGCGGGTCCACGCGGGGCGAAACCTGGTTCAGATTCAACAGCACATCTTGAGCGTGGCGCGCGGCGAGGTGACCTCGCTGCAACACCTCGCGGTCCGCGACGAGCTGACCGGTCTGTACAACCTTCACCATTTCCGCGAGGTGGTGGGGAAAGAGCATCGCCGCTGCGAGCGACACGGGGGGACCTACGCGGTGGTGTTCCTGGACCTCGACAACTTGAAGAAGCTCAACACCCAGCATGGACACGCGGCCGGCGCTCGCGCCCTCGTCCGGGTCGGACAGACATTGGCGGCCATCACCCGAACCTGCGACTACGCCTTCCGCATCGGCGGTGACGAGTTCGTCGCGCTGATCGTCGAGAGCACTACCCCTGCCGCGGCCACCTATGCCGAGCGGGTGCGGCAGGCGGTCGAGCGGGACATCTACCCGGAAGGTCAGAGCACGGTGGAGCTGACGTTGAGCGCCGGCTGTGCCGGGTTCCCCGCCGACGGCGACACCAGTGAAGGCGTGCTCGCGAACGCCGACCGCGCGCTGTTTCGCGCCAAGGAACTGGGGAAGAACCGGGTCGTTTGCTACACGCACGAGCGTGGGGAGCCCGGAGTCCCCGCCCGATGACCGCGCAGCTGCTCGCTGGAGACTTGACCATCGATGTCGACCTCGCTTCGCCGGGGGCCATTCGCCTCGACTGGCGCGGGTCGAGCACCGCGCGCCACCCCGACGCAGTCGTCTCTGCCTTCTTGTCGGAATGGGCGGCTCGGGCCTCGCAAACCGACGCGCGGCTCGAGCTCCACTTCGAAGCCTTGGAACGGCTCAATTCCTCGACCATCGCGGTGCTGGTTCAATTTCTTCAGCGAATGCGCGAGGTCAAGGTCACGGTGGCCTTGCGCTACAGCGGCAGGCTGCGTTGGCAACAGGTGACGTTCGAAGCCCTCAGGGTGTTCGAGACTCCCACCGGGTGGTTGAGCGTCGAGTCCGTCGGCGACTGACCCGGCCGAACGGTCAAATCCAGTGCCAGTCGCTGGACTCCCTGGCTGTCTCGAAAGAGCGATCACGTCGTTTGACGTCCGTCTGGGCCCATGGGACCGTCTCGCGCAGAAGCGCTGGAGGTCTCGTTGCTGTCTTTGGTCGCCGCGCTCCTCCTTCGTGCCTGCGACCTGGACGCAGCCACCCACGCGCAGCTCGCGACCCTCACCTCGCCCGCACAGCGCAGCGCCTACCGCTTCGAGCTCTCGGTGCACGAGGGTGCCCTGCAGATTCGACTGTTGGGCGAGACCGGATTGGTGCGCTCGCGGAAAGTTGCCGCGACAGGTGCGTGCGAAGACGACGCGAGGATCGCCGCGGTCGTTCTGTCGGCGTGGATGGCGCAAGCGGAGCCCGCGCGAACCCCGCTTGCGGCGACGAAGCCGCGCCCGGCGCAGGTCCGGCCCGCTGCGTCACCCGTTCAAACGGCCGCACCGGTGGAGCCCCCTGCGGCTGTTCCGGTCGAGCCCGAGCCGGCGACTGCGACCCTCCCGCACGAAGAGATTGTCGACGACTCCGAGCTTCCGCAGCTGATCGCGCCGGAAGTGAAGCAGCGGTGGACCTGGTCTGCGTCGCTGGAAGCGGGTGCGGTGATCGGCGGAGGGGGCGCTCCAGCGCTGACCTTGCGCGCCGAAGGCGGGATGCGCCTGGGCATCGTGGCCGACCTCACGCTCGCGATGGAACGGGAGCAGGAGCTCGGAGCAGGAAGCGTCCTGTGGGCCCGCCAATTCGGCTCGATCGGGGTGCGGGCGCGGTGGCTTCCTGCGAAGCGCTGGCTCGTCGACGCTTCGTTGAGTCTGGCGGCGGGCTGGGTCTTTGCGCGCGCGCTCGGCTTCAACGTCGTCTCGGGCGCGGGCCGGGTCGACGCAGGCGCGTGCGGTGGAATGATGGTGGGTGGCTACGAGGGGGGCCCCTTCGGGGTGTTCCTCTCGGCGCGGGTGTGCGGCTGGCCCTGGGCCGCGCGGCTTGCGGTCGAAGGAGTCCAGCAGCCCCTTCAACTGCCGCAGCTCGAAGGAGTGATGGGCGTCGGGGTGATGTGGGGCGGCAGCGGTGGGTGAAAGGTTTCGGGCCCCCGACACCTCTACGAGGGTGCTCACCGCCGAGGCGCCCATTTCCTTCGAGGCCCAGCCCCGGCCGGCGCTTGCAGCCGTCTACGCCCAGCACGTCACCGCCGTCATCGGGTGGGCCGCCCGCCTCGGCGGACCGTCGGTCGACGCCGAAGACGTGGCCCACGACGTCTTCGTCACTGCCGGCAAGAAGTTGAGCGGCCTCGACGGCGACGCGCACCTCGAGCTCTGGCTCTTCACCTTGACCCGAAACGAAGTTCGCAATCGCCGCCGCCAGGTGCGCGCTCGAAGATTCCTGCTCGGGCTGTGGGGCAAAGGACTGTCGGCTGAAGATCCCCGTCCCCTGCCCCCGGACGCGATGGAGCAGGCCGCGACCGCGGCGCTCGTCCGTGCGGCGCTCGATCGGTTGACCGAACGGCAGCGCGAAGTCCTGGTGCTGTTCGAGCTCGAAGATCGTTCAGGCGCCGAGGTGGCCGCTTTGGTCGGGGTGAAGGAATCCAACATCTGGGTCGTGCTCCATCGCGCGCGGGCCGCGCTGGCGAGGGAAGTCGAACGCCTCGAGGAGGCTGCAAAATGAGCGAAGAAATGACGGAAGCCGAGCGCCACGCTTTGGACCTGCTGCGCCAGCATGATCCGCTCTTGACCGTCCGCCCGGGTGCGGCCGCACGAATCGCAGCCCGGCTCCACCGGCCGGTGAAGAAGCGGCGCTCCGCCGTGCCCGTGGTGCTCGCGGCGATCGCGATCTCGACCGCCAGCTTCGCCGCCAAAAGGCTCTTCTGGCCCGCGCCGGTCGTTTCAGAAATGGCTTCAGCTCCTCTTGCGCAGGCAGTTCCGCAGCCGGTGGCCGCGCCGACCCCCCGCGGCTCCACTCTGCTCGAAGAGGCGCGGCTGCTCGAGCGGGTGGCGCAGGATCTAAAGCAGGGACAGGTGACCCAAGCCCTGACCGGCGTCGATGCATACGAAGCGAAATACCCGTCCGGCGTGCTTCGACCCGAAGCCCTGGGTTTTCGGGTGCAGGCCTTCGAGCAGCTCGGCGCCGGGCACGTCACGGCGGCGATGGCGGAGCAGTGGGTGAGCGCTCTTGCCGGTCTGGGCCGATGTGCCGATGCGGCGCGGCTGGCCAAACAGCCTGCCCAACGGGAGGCCTTCAATCGCGCGGTGAAAGGTTTCTGTTCGCCATGACCTTTCGTGAAAACGAGGCCGCACATGACTTCTTCGAGACTCTGGTTTGCGTTTGCAGTGGGTTCCACGGTGGGTCTGGTTGCAGGGTGCCAGTCGTACGACTTCGAGCCGGTGCAGCCGCTGGCCGTCTCGCAGACGACGCAGCCGACCAGGATTGTCGGGCGGCAGTTCAAGCCCAACCTGATGTTCCTGATCGACAAGTCCGGCTCGATGAACTTCGCCGCCAACGACACGGTGGCTCCGTGCACGCAGGGCTGCAACCAGACGGGACAGCCGGTCTGCGCGGCGGGCTGCAAGACGCGCCTGGGCGAGCTCAAGTCGGCGATGGGAACTTTCCTTTCCACCCGCGGAGACCTCGCGTGGATGGGAATGGCCATCTTCCCCACCGCGGTCGCCGGTTCGAACGGGCTCCTGGACGCCTGTGGCGCCACCAGCTCAGCGGACATTCGGGTTCAGCTCGCGCCGAATCAGGCCGACCTGCCGAGCGAGCTGATCGCCTCGGCCAACGCGGTGAACGCTCAGATTCAGAGCTTGAACGTCGGGGGCGGAACGCCGACCGGAGACTCGTTGAAGTTCCTCGGCGACTACGCCCCGCTGGCGGATCCGGATCCCAAGGTCTTGCGTGAAGACTTCGTGGTGCTGCTGACCGACGGTTTACCCAACTGCAACGCCAACAACGTCAACAGCTGCACCGGAAGCAGTTGCCGCTGCACGCTCGTGCCCGCGTCGGCCTGCGTCCCGACGAGCTATTGCACCCAGGGCTGCCTCGACAAGGACAACTCGGCGGCGCAGGTGACGGCGCTGCGCAAGAAGAACATCCGGACGATCGTCATCGGTTTCGGCGCCGACACGGCCTCGGGCGACGGTCCGGACACGCTCAACGAGATGGCAGAGAACGGTGGCTTCGCCCGTACATGCAAGAACGGCTGTGGCGCGAACAACCCATGCGACACCGCGACGGGGCTGTGCACCCGAAAGTTCTACCAGGCCAGCAGCGCCGCGGAACTGGCGATTGTGCTCGCCGAGATTGGAGACGGCATCGACACCAAAGGCATCTGCACCCGCGCGCTGTTCGAGCTTCCCAAAGACCGCAGCTTCCTCACGGTGATCGTCGACGGAAAGCATGAGGCCGAGAGCCCCACCACCTGGACGTACTCGGCGGGCGTTGTCACCTTCACCGACGCGCTCTGCGACCGGATCAAGCAGTCGACTGCGGCGGCCCCGGTCCACATCGAGTTCCGGATCGTGAACGCTCTCTAAAGCCGCAGGAATCTGGCCACTCAATGTTTCGGCCGAAGCATCGGAGCCATCCCCCACAGCCAGCAGCCTCCTGCGCCGATGAAGGCCAGCGCGGCGAGCGTCATCCACTGCAGGTAGCGGGCGGAATCCCACTGCATCGCCACCCTTGCGACCAGCGCGACCGCGGTCAGAACGGCCAGGCCCCACGTCGGCACGGGCCAGGAAGACAACCAGTCACCGCGTCCGGCATGAGCGGCGATCACATGCTGGCCGATCGCGAGCGCGAGCAGCCCGAAGCCGCCGAGGAAGACCACGTGAAGCCCGGCGGCGCGGTACTGCGGCCAGAGCATCAGCAGCGCGTATCCCAACGGCAGACACCAGGCCGCGGCCAGCACCACCCGTCGGTTCAGCCCCGGCTGGGTCGGCCGCTTCCACAGCTCCGCGCCGTGCACCAGGACCCAGAGCACGACCGCCAGCCGCAGCGCGTAGCCCACCGACTGAGGCAGCGCCGTCTCGGTCTGAATGACGAAGCTCGCGATGAAGATCACCGCCAGGCCAAGGTGCGGCCAGCGCGGCGCAGGCGGGTTTGCCGGTGGCTGCCCGCGGGTGATGACCGGAACCAGCATCGCTCCGATTCCCATTACCAACGCTCCCACCACACCCTCGTGCAGCAGCGCGCGGCCCAGCGCCTGCCAGGGGGCGAAGGAAGTCAGCAGCGCGCCCGCCACCCCGAGCGCCAGCGCAACCGGAATCCAGATCATCGAGGGCGGTGAGCGCCCGGGGTTTCGAGAGGCGCGAATGCGGCTGATCACGAAATGAAGCAATACCGTCAGCTGAACCAGCCACATCCCCTGCGCCAGGGCCCACCGATCTTCCCAGGCGAACACCGCCAACAGCACCGGGCTGATCGCGGCGACCGCCAGCTGCCAACCGGCCGGAGCCGTCGTCCCGGTGCGCCGCGGAATGAAGGTGAAGAGAAAGCCGGCGATGAAGCAGGCGAGGAAGCCCTGCACCTGGACCATCGCGTGGAACAGGACTCGAAAGTTTCCGCCGGCGCCCAGGGAGAACCACAGCCATTGCCCGACGCCCACCCAGCCGAGCAGGACTCCGAGCGGGAAGAACAGCTGGTACGGGTCTTTTCTGAGCCCCTCCACTTCCACGGTGCCGGCTTGCCCGGCGATCGGAAGCTGCGTCATGGGCACCCGGCCCGGTGGCCAGGCGGCTGCTCGAGCCGGGCCGCAACTCTTCGAGCGAATGAGGACTCTTCACCAAACCGCAGGGCGCCGACGAGGGTCACGCCGCGACCCTCGAGCAAGACGCGCGCCGGCTCGGGGGCAGAGGCAGCGGCTGAAGGCCCGGAGTGCAGACGGTGCACCGAAGCAGCCCGAGTGCAGTTTTACGAGCGACCCCGTGCTCCCAGCACCAGGTGCTGGGAGCACTCCCTTCGGCATTTCTTCCCCAAGACGGGCACGGTCTCTGCAGACTGGCCGGGTCAACTTGAGGTCTCGACGAAAAGATTTGTACCGGCCGATCTTTCCGCTCGAAGTCGGGCCGCAGGGGCACGGTCGGTTCGCCGGATGCGAGCTGTGACCGAACCGCAGCCGCGCACCGAGAAGGAGTTGCTGATCGCCAGCAAGGCCTTCACCCGCGAAGACCCGCTTCGGGCCTGGGCGGCGGTGCTCTCGACGTTTGCGCTGATCTCGGTGCTGGCGATCGCAATCGTCGCTGTGCCGGGGTGGCCGCCCAAGGCGGGGTTGGCGGCAATTCAGGGGCTGCTGCTGGTGCGCGGCTTCTGCCTCTTCCACGACTTCCAACATGGATCTCTGCTGCGCGGGTCGCCGCTGGCCCGGGCGGTGTTCTTCCTCTTCGGGGTGCTGCTGCTGGTGCCGCCGAGCGTCTGGCGCGAGACCCACAACTACCACCACGCCCACACCGCGCAGCTGGTGGGCAGTCACATTGGCAGCTACCCGATGCTGACTCCGCGGATGTACCTGGCCCTCGGGCCTGGGCAGCGCTGGCTCTACCGGGCGGCGCGGCACCCGCTGAACATCGCCGGAGCAATGCTGAGCGTGTTCGCAGTGGGAATGTGCCTTCGTCCCTTTCTTCGCGCGCCGCTGCGGCATTGGCAGGGCCTGCTGTCGTTGCTGGCGGGGGGGACGATCGCCGCCGCCGCGATTGCGACCGGGCATCTGGAGGCGTTCTTGTTCGCCTGGGTTCTACCGCTGGCGATCGCCACCGCCGCGGGCGGCTATCTCTTCTATGCCCAGCACAACTTTCCCGGGGTGAAGGTCGCCCAGCGCGAGAGCTGGACCTTCACCGGCGCGGCGCTCGATTCGTCCAGCTTCATGAAGATGGGGCCGTTGATGGGCTGGTTCACCGCCAACATCGGCTTCCATCACGTGCACCACCTCAACGCGGCGATCCCCTTCTACCGGCTGCCCGAGGCGATGGCGGCCCTGAGCGAGCTGCAGCACCCGGGCACGACCACCTTGACCCCGCGCGACATCGCGGCCTGCTTTCGACTGAAGCTGTGGGATCCACAAAGCGGGCGGATGGTCGGGTACCCCGCGCACTGAGGACGGGGCCCGCGGAGCCGATGACGCGTGGGCTGACGTTTGCATCGCGTGCGGGTCATGCTCAACGCAGAACTGCTCTCTCGCTACGGCACCGTCCCCGTGCCGCGCTACACGTCCTACCCCTCGGCCAACCTCTGGGAGCCGCAGGGCGACGCCTTTGCGCGCGAGGTCTTCGGCCGCGCGGGCACCCGACCGCTCTCGCTCTACGTCCATGTGCCGTTCTGCAAGCGGCTCTGCTTCTACTGCGGCTGCAACATGCTGGTGACCCAACGCCAGGCGCTGGGCGAGCGGTACCTGGCCGCGCTGGAAGTCGAAGTGGCGCGGGTCGCGGGGCTGTTGAAGAGCGCGCCGACGGTGGTCCAGGTGCACCTGGGCGGAGGCACGCCGACCTGGCTCGATGTCGACCAGCTGACCCGGTTGACCCAGACCCTGCAGCGCCACCTGCCCTTCAGCCGCGAGATTGAAGCGTCGATCGAGGTGCACCCGCCCGTCACGTCCTTCGAGCAGGTGCGGGCGCTGGCCCGGCTCGGCTTCAATCGGATCAGCATGGGAGTGCAGGACTTCGACCCTCAGGTGCAGCAGCGGGTCAACCGGCCGCAGCCGTTCGGCCAGACGCAAGAGCTGATCGGCTGCGCCCGCGCCGAAGGAATGAAGAGCGTGAACGTAGACCTGATGTATGGGCTT
>JAYVCD010000106.1:0-6191 GCA_043750125.1 Archangiaceae bacterium
TCGACCCTCTCGATCATCTCGGCCCGGTTCCGTGAGGCCGGTTCGCTTCTTCACGCTGGCGCTGCTGCTGACCTGCGCCAGGCCTCCGGCTGCGAAGAAGGTGGTGATCGCAGACGCGCCTCCGGATCCCTCGGGGCAGATCAAAAAGCTCCTCGCCGACGCGTATGCCGCAATCGAGGCGCTCGAGCCCGACCGGTTGCAGCCGCTGCTCACCGACGACCTCGTTGCGTTTGGCTTCGGGCCGATGGATTTTTTCAGCGCCGCCCCGCCCGCCCTTGAGCACCTGCGCCAGGAGCTGATGCCGTTCGGGTTGCGCTCCGATGCGCTGCGGCTGCTGCGCAGTAAGCCCCGGGTGGGGCTCGCGGAAGGAGACCAGTCGGCGTGGGTCGAAGATCTGCCCCGCTTCGAGTGGATTCGCGACGGCCTTCCCAGCCAGTACTGGAGCCCCCGCCTTACCGCCCACCTGATTCGCACCGGCAAGGACAGCTGGCAGATCGACGCCCTGCATGTCTCGTTCGGGTTCCCCGATGTCGAGCTCTACGCGCCCAGCTCAGAGAAGAAGCTGATCGCTCCCAAAGACCCCGGCGTCGGCAAGGGGGCAGACTCAGAACAGCTGGTCGGGCTGACCCGAAGGCTGCTCGAGGACATCGAGGTGAAGGTCGCCCGGGTCAGCGATCGCGACGAGGTCGCGCTGCTCGGCACCGATGCGTCCGACGTGTTCGAGGGCGGGAAGGCGTTCAAGGACCTGGTGAAGCCGCAGCTGGCCCAGCTGAAGAAGAACAACACCTTCGTCTACAAGATTGAGGGCGGCCCGCGCTCGAAGCTCGCCCCCGGCCTGAAGTCCGGGTGGGTCGTCGCCACCGTCACGCTGCGGGTGGGGGAGAAGAAGAAGGCCCGGACGCTGGTTCCTTTTCGGGCGCTGTGGATCTACGCGGAGGAAAAAGGGGTGTGGAACCTGGTCTCGGATCACCAGTCGCTGGGCCTGAAGAACGAGCAGCGCACGCCCACCCGGGCCGCCGACCTGCCGAAGCGCGTCGCGACGGACGCGGGCGTGGGGCGCTGACGAGAGCGTGCTTCATACAGTCGCAGCAGCAATTGGGGGGGAGGGGAGGGGAGGGGAGGACGCGCGATTCTCGAGCGCTTTTCTGCAGCTGGGCGCCGGAGATCCTCGGAAGTTTTTCTTTCGTCATTCGCTGGTTGTGAGGAGTGCCTGTCCCAAGCAGCAATCAGCCGTAAGTCACTTCGACAGGCGCGATGGTTGGAGTCGCCGACAGTGGGGCATTGGGCGAGTCCTCGAAGTACAGCGCAAGCGCCTCGGCGAGATTTGCCAACGCCGTTTCGACCGACTTGCCTTGGCTCGCCACGTAGACCTCGAAGCACTGCGCGACGTAAAGCTTGCCTTCCTGCGTCACTGCCGCGGTCAGGTGGCGAGCGCGGCGTGGTTTTTTCCGGGTGCTCATCGCCAAAGTGAACGACGCGCACTGGGCCTTCGCCACCGCGCCGCGCGGCGGCTTGTGCGACGCAGCGCGAGCAACAACAGCGCGGCGAAGCCACCGAAGCCCGCCTCGACTCCCGTACACCCGCACCCCTGAACGGCGGCCGTACCAGGAGTCATGTTCCCAATCCACGGAAGCTGCTTCACGTCGGAGCCGCCGCCGCCTCCTCCTCCGCCGCCCCCAGCGTTGCCTCCACCCGCGCCCCCGCCGCCCGTGCCACCATCGGGCACAGGGCAGCTGTCCGCCGCCACGAAGCTGACCTTCACGTCCTGAATCGATTCGGCCTGGGTCGACCCGAGCGTCAGGTAGACCTGACTTGCCACGCCGCACGGGGCTTCCAGCGGCGCAACCGCAGTCAACACGGTGCCGGCCACGACCCCGTCGATGATCACGTCGGCGTTGTGGGTGAGCGTCGCGTTGACCTTCGCAAACGTGATCGGCTGCCCGACCTTGACCAACAGCTTGGCCTTCGAGCCCCCTCCACCGAAGCCGGCCGCCGCGACCTTGGCGGTCATCGTCAGGCTCTTCATTCCCGCCGGCACCGAGATCTTCATCTGGTACGGACCGGGGATGACGGTGGCGGCCGGGAAGCCCGCAGGCCCGCCCGAGGTGATTCCGTAATAGCGGCGGCCGGTGATCGCGCCGGTCACGTCGATGACTTTGGTGCAGCCGGTAACACCCTTGAGCGCGAAGATGTCCTGGATCTTCACGTCCGCCCCAGCGACTGTCGGGAAGGCGGTCTTCACGTGCGCGGTGATGATCGCGGCCGCGTCGATGAAGTTGACCTGTGGGCTCATCGAAACGAGCGAGGCGTAGAAGGCCGCGTCGAAAGTCCGGCCGTTGTCCGTCCCGAGGAAGAAGGTCTTGCGGGCGTTCCAGAGCGCGGCCGAGTAGTGCTGACTGTCCTGGTGGACCTCGCCCCAGAGCACTTCGGGGCAGCTCAACGTATTGTCCATCGAGCGCAGGAAGCTCTCTTGCTGCACGCCCATCAACACCTGGTTGCCTCCGATGCGAGGGCCGACGTAGGTGCCGATGTCGGGCCGGTTTCCGAAGGCGCCGGCGATGAAGTCCGCGAAAGCTTCGTGCATCGCGCCGGTTTCGTTGTTCGCAGAACGGGAATCGACCGCGAGCTGATCGAAGCCCAGCGCCGCGGTGGCGTAGATCACCCCGTGCCCGAACTCGTGCCACAGCACCGGAGCGTCGTAGGCAAAGTCGGCGTAGTTGCCCTGGAAGATCATCAAGGTGTCCACGTCCATCGACAGCTCAGGCAGCGGGATCTGCGCGAAGTTTTCTTTGGGCATGAACGCCGCGTTGTCCTGCCGCGCCAGCTTGTCGATCGTGCACTTGATTGGCTGCACCGTGAAGTTGCACTTGCTGAACGGGTTGGACGTGATTTCGCTGAAGTCCGGGAAGACCACGTTGGTGAGAATCGCCGGCTTCCGCGCGGGCACCCGAAGCTCGTCGCGCATCTTGAAGCCCGAGATCGCCGGGCTGTTGGTCGGGAACAGGGGCGCCGCCGCCGACGACAGCGACCGCACCCAGTCGTAGACCTGATTCACATGAAAAAAGGCGTGCACTTCGGAGAACTCGTCGCTGTGGCTCAAGTCCGACTGGACCACCGGGCCCACGATTCCCGCAGTCACCGTCGGGGGATCCAGCGGAGCGTAGACGTACGAGCCGGCGTCATGAATCAGAACCAGGTTGTTGGCGCGTTGCAGGCGATCACACAGCGGCACGTCGTAAGTCACGTTGAAGCCCATCACCGCCATCATTCCCGTCGCCCGCTTCGGGCCCGCATCGGGGGACGAATTGCAGTTCTCGTTCGGGCAGCAGTTGAACGCGATCAGCTGGGTCCCACTGAGGTAGCCGCCGGCATCCGCCATCACCATTGAGCCCCCGTCGGCGTGGGTCAGCGAAATGTTGATCGTCGGTTGGGCACCGACTCCGGCGTCGAGGCCTCCGGGGCTCGAGGCGTAGACGTTCCCATCGCCCGCGGCGGTAAACACCCGGTTCTGCTTCCACAGCACATCCCCGGTGGTGGCGTCGATCGCGACGAACCAGTTCTCAGCCGGGTTCAGCGTCGGCACCATCGTGAGGTAGCCGGCGTGGGCCTCGGCCCCCAGGGGAAACACTTCGCGGCGAACTCCGCCCAACGGCTTGCCGCTGGGTTGCAGCAGCGCCATTGGAATCACTTTCGACGCGCGGGCCAGCGCCTCATCGGCGTCAATCGTCCACGCCATCACCGACGCTTCGAAGCGCAGCACGCTGGACGACACCATCGTCACCCGCCGCTGCCCATCGATCGTCACCACCACCTGCGCGCCGTACACGTCGACCCCGTCGACTTGTTGCTGCAGTCGCACCGAGGCCCCGAAGCGGGTCCCGAAAGTCTGCACGTTGCGCAGGCTCGAGTTGGCCGGCAGCCCCAGGCTCGCCCGTTGCCCCATCGCCCACGCCCAGGCGCCCGCCGACAGCTCGCCCGACAGCGGCGCCGAGAGCAGGCCAATCGACAGCTTCACCCGCCCGTCTTCGGTGGGGATCTGGTGGGTCACGGAAGGCTGAAACCCGGTGGAAACGCCGAGAATCGAGGCGGCGACAAGAATCGAATTGAGCATGGGCTTGGGGCTCGAATGGGTCACCCGGCCGTGCCAACCCATTGAAGCGGGCGGACACTACCAGTAAAGGCGACGGTGAGAAGATCCGCTCTTGCCCAGGAAATCAGACTGATGCCCCCCAAACTTCGCTGCGGCTTGATCGGCGCGACCGGCCTTGCGGGCCAGCAGTTCGTCTCGGCCCTGCAGAACCACCCCTTCTTCACCCTCACCGCGCTGGCCGCCAGTCCGCGCAGCGCCGGAAAGTCGTACGCCGACGCGCTGAAGGCTCCGAACGGAATGATGGGGTGGTTTCTCACCGAGCCGCTGCCGGCCGAGATTGCTCGAATGACCGTCGTCGCCGGCTCGCAGCTGACCTCGCGCGATCTCGACCTCGTCTTCTCGGCCGTCGAAGCCGACGTAGCGCGCGAGCTCGAGCCGAAGCTCGCCAAGGACCTTCCCGTCATCTCGGCCGCCAGCGCCTTTCGGTACGACGACGATGTTCCGTTGATCCTCCCCCCGGTCAACGGGGACCACAGCGCGCTGATCCGGGCGCAGCAAAAAGCGCGCAACACCCGGGGCTTCATCGCGCCGATTCCCAACTGCACCACGACCGGCCTGGCGATCACCCTGGCTCCTCTGGAAGCAGCGTTCGGCGTTCAGGCGGTGTTGATGACCTCGATGCAGGCCGTCTCGGGGGCCGGCCGTTCGCCCGGAGTCGCCGCGCTCGACGTCCTCGACAACGTGGTGCCCCACATCAGCAAGGAAGAGCACAAGGTCGAGGTCGAGACGAAGAAGATTCTCGGCGCCGCGGGCAAGCCCCACGCAGTCCGGGTGTCATCGACCTGCACCCGGGTCGCGGTGCTCGAGGGACACACCGAGGCCGCCTACGTCAGCTTGAAGAAGAAGGCATCGGTCGCGGAAGTCGCCGCGGCGATGCGCGAGTGGAAGGGCCTCGAGGCGACGCGCGGGCTGCCCTCGGCTCCTCCGCGGTGGATTGAGGTCCTCGAAGACCCGTTCCGCCCCCAGCCCCGGCTGGACCGCGACGTCCACGGAGGCATGGCCACCAGCGTCGGGAGGATCCGCGAAGACCAGGTGCTCGAGAACGGGGTGAAGTACGTCCTCGTCTCGCACAACACCAAAATGGGAGCGGCTAAAGGTGCGGTGCTGCTCGCCGAGCTTCTGAAGGTGCAGGGTTTTGTTGGCTCTCACGCGGGTTAATGGCTAAGAGCCAGCTCTTTTTGGCAGTACTTTCGAAGGAGATAAGCAGCCATGGCGTACGTCGTTGCCGAGCCCTGCATCAAGTGCAAGTACACCGACTGCGTCGAGGTGTGTCCCGTCAACTGCTTCTATGAGGGGCCCAACTTCCTCGTCATTCATCCCGACGAGTGCATCGACTGCGGCGCCTGTGAGCCGGTCTGCCCCACCAAGGCCATTTTTCCCGAGAGCGACCTGCCCGAGAAGTGGGCCGAGTACAAACCGCTCAACACCGAGTACGCCAGCAAGTGGCCGAACATCGCCGAGAAGAAACAGCCCTTGCCCGAGGCCGAAGCGTTCAAGGACAAGGAAGACAAGCGGGCGTTGCTCGACTTGAGCGGCGGGAAGTAGTCCCTTCGAAGTTCAGGCCACGGACAGCGCGCAGACCTTCAGGCCGCGCGCGGTCATCTCGTCTCTTATCCGGCTGATGTCTTCGGCGCTGGGTGGACCTTTGTGTCCGGTCAGCTTGAGCGCCACTTCCCGGGGGCCGATCCGCTCGATCTCGACCGTCGATCCCAGTGAGTTGTTGAGGGTCAGGCAGAGGCACGGGGTGCGTGCGTTCTTGAGGAAGCTCTCGATTTTTTCGATCAGCTCGACCGCCTGCGATGCGCGCGTCGCACCGTCGACGGGCCGGCTGTTCCCCACGGGGCGCACCTCGGGGGCGAGGGCCGAAGGGAGATTTGCAATCAGGGTGGGAGGCGCCAGTTCCTGATGGGCCCCCTTCGGTTTTGGGCCCTCGTCGTTGAATTGGGCCACCAGCTCATTGCAGATCAAGTCGACCACCCGACCCTTGAGCCGTTTTTCGGCGACCTCGTGGTGGGCGCCCCGCGCGTGTTGCAGCTCAGCG
>JAYVCD010000107.1:0-13080 GCA_043750125.1 Archangiaceae bacterium
CGGTGACCGTCACCGCCCTCGAGACGGGCGATCGGTACCTCGAGGTGCGCGCGCCCGATGGGCGGCTTGTGGCCTTGCCCCCGGGGCGCTGGGAAGTGCAGGCGGTCAGCAGGTCACACTCGACGAAGCCGCGCTGCCCCCCGCCCCGGCCACGACGGCGCAGCTGGTTCGACTGTCGGCCAGCCCCCACTACTGCCTGAAGAAAATCGAAGCGGAGGACGCGCTGACGGCAAGGGCGCTGAAGCTCACCCGGGTGCTCGAAGAAGGCGCAGAGCACGCCTGCTTCGAAGGCTCGCTGGACGCCCGGCTCACGTTGCGGCGCGATCGAACCACCCGGTTCCGGGTCACGGGAACGGTCGGAACGCGGGCGGTGGATGTGAGCTGCGACGAGGCAGGGCTCGATTCAGACGTGGCCCGGGCCCTGGCCGCAGCCCTGTAGTCCCTGATGGGAGCCTGAAGGACGCTGGGCCCTGCGCCTCCCAGAGGTGTAGAGTTCCCGTGCAAATGGAAGCGGTCTCAACACTTCGCGACAGCCCACTGTTCAAAGGTTTCACCGAGACGGGGCTCAACATCATCGCGGGCATCTGTACTCAGCGCACGTATCCCCCCCGGACCCCGCTGTTTGCCGAAAACATGGTCGCGGACTCGTTGCTGATCATCGCCGAAGGCAGGGTCGCGCTGGCCACCCGGGGTCGCCAGGGTGAAGAGCTTCAGCTGGGCGAGCTGGGCGTGGGCGACTGGCTGGGCGAGCTGTCGCTCATCAACACCGGCCAGCGGCTGTGCACGGCGACCGGGCTGACGGCCGTCGTTGCGTTCGAGATCCGCCAGGCCGATTTTCAGAAGTTGCTCGCGCTCAAACCCCAGGCGTGCATCAAGCTGTTGATGGCCATCGTCTCGACGTTTGGCCAGAAGGTCGTCGACAACAAGGACGCTCTGAGGTCACTGCTGAAGAAGTGAGGCTTGAAGCTTGAGCCCCATCGCGGTACCCACAGCCCCCATGCGTTCCTTCATTTCCGCCTTTTTGATCCTCGGCTCGGCGCCGGCGTTTGCGGCCAGCGAGGGCGATTGGTTCGCCAGCCTCTACACCGGCGAAGGCATCGAGCTTCGCGCCGACGAACGGGTCTTCGCGCTCTTCGCGGTCCTCAACGCGACCGGCTTCGACCAGGGCCCGGTCTCGAGGAAAGATCCGGTCCCGAAGGTGAACTACCACCCGGTGCGCCAGCAGGTTCGCGCGCGGGTGATTGGAGGCGACCCCGACGTGCGCCGCGCCGCCGATGAGTTCCTCGACAAGCACCCCGCGGCCCTTCGCAATTACCTCACCTGGGCGGTGCAGGGCTCGCCGCCGCCGTTTTCGGCCGCTCCGAAATCGAAGGACAAAGAGCTTTCGGACCTCAAGGGGTTCGAGGCCGTTCTCGCCAGGGCGTGGACGGGCTGGAAGCTGGGCGAGCTGATGGGCACCGTTCAGGGTGAATACCGGAAGTCGCTGAAGACCTACCTCGGCGCAATCGATGCGCCGCTGGTGAAGGCGCGGAAGATTCTCAAGGTCCCGGACAATGGGCCGCAGTCCTTGTTGGTGGTCAACCTGCTCGATACCCAGGACATGGTCCGGGGAGTGATGGGCGAGGGGGAAATCGTGCTGGTGGTCGGCCCTTCGGAAAAACCAAATGTCGAAGGACTGTTGCGTGAGTACGCGCGGGTTCTTATCGATCCGGTCGTGGCGAAGAAGGCATCTGGCTGGGCGGGTGGCGCACAGCTCTTGAAGGAAGCGCAAGTGGCCGGAGCGACAGAGCAGACGGTGGGCGAATATGCGACCGGTCTGCTGACCTACGCGGTCGCGTTGAAGGCGCTGGATGCGAACGATGCCGCGTGGGAAGCGGCTGCGAACAAGGGCTATTTTGGAATCAGGGACATCGGCAAGATGTTCGACGAAGGCAAACCGCTGGACGGCTGGGTGCTCGACGCGCTCGCCAAAGCGGAGACCCGTAGGCCCTCTAAAAAGTGAACGTTGGAAGAGATCCTTCTACAGCTGGTGAGCGGTACGTCGGGGGTCTTCTCATACCTCGTCGTGTTCGGAATTCTGATGGCTTGTGGGCTCGGCGTCCCGCTGCCCGAAGACGTCTCGCTGATTCTGGGCGGGTACCTGGTGCACGCGGGCAAAGCGAACCTGGTGCTGATGATCGCCACCGGCTTCCTCGGAATCCTGATGGGGGACAGCATCATCTTCTTCGCCGGCCGCAGAATCGGCGCGCAGATTGGCAGCAAGCAGGGCGGGTTCTTCGCCCGCATCGTCACGCCTGAAAAGAGAGCCCGGGTCGAGCAGCTGTTTCACAAGCACGGGGACAAGATCGTCTGCCTCGCGCGCTTCATGCCCGGCGTGCGCGCGGTGACGTTCTTCACCGCCGGCTCGGTGGGAATGAAGTACCTGCGCTTTCTTCTGTTCGATGGAGCGGCCGCGCTCATTTCCGCACCGGTCTTCATCTGGTTGGGCTTTCACTTCGGAGGCGAGCTCGAGACGCTGCTCGAGAACGTGAAGAAAGGTCAGACCCGGGTGATCGTCATCCTGCTGACCGTGGCGGTGGTCTATCTCGCCTATTTGTTTCTGAAGCGCCGTCGGGACAAAGCCGCGGCGGCCGCAGCGCTGGCGCAGGTGAACGCCGTGAACGCCCAGGAAAATCTGCGCCGCGAACCGTCGTCGCTGAGCTGAGCCGAGCTGAGGAGCTCCAGGCAGCACAGTTCCCCTTCAAAGGGGTCGGTCAGCTGGTCGGGAAGGAACAAGTCGATGGGGTAGAAAAATCGGCTGTGAACCTTCGCGAACTGACCGAGACCGACGCTGCAATTTTCTGGGCCCTTCGGCCGCGCGGCTTTTCTGAGAGTCCCCACTCGTTCGGGTTCTCGACTGCCGAGAGCCTGCTGCTGCCTGCGGACCACGCCGCTGCGACTCTCCGGCACGACGGCCCTTCGCCCAGCAGCTCACGCAGCGCCGCTTCCGTTTCAATCGTCGCAGCCGTGAGAGCGTGTCGAGCCATGGGCGGCAAACTACTTCATCAGCGCCGGCAGCTGACTCGAGAGCCCCAGGTGCACGGCCGCCGCTTCGAGCAGGCGCTTCTCATTGCGATCAATCTTCCCGTCGACCCGCGCCAGATTCACCAGCTGCTGCAGAAAATTTTCGGCCTCGGGGGTCTGCTTGGCCATCAGGCGGTCGAAGAGGTTGGGCCCGGCGGTCAGCGCGAGCTCGACATTGGCCCAGGGCACGTTCCAGCGCTCTGAGCACATCTTCAACAGCGCCCGTTCTCTCTCGTCGACGACCCCGTCGGCCATTGCCATCGCGGCCATCATGTACAGCAGCCGTTCCCGCTCGGACCGGTCGACCACTTGCGCACTGGCCGCAGGTCGATTGCGCCCTGAGGCGGTCGCGTCCCACGCTTCCCAGAGCACCGCATCGCACAAGACCCAATCGCGATCTCCACTGGCGAGCACGGTGCCGCAGAACTCGCACGAGGTCGACGCGCTGTCGGAACACGGAGCGTTGCACTGCGGGCACCGGTCGGTGGCCATCCCGGTTTCGACGTGGGTCCGCGCTCCGGCCTTGCGGCTCAAGGTGAAGACCCAGCGCTGCGGAACCGTGGGCAGGGCAGGGGGCTTTTCGCCGATCGGGCCGATGCCGTACCGGGCGCTCCATCGAATCTCGATGTGCGCCAGCTCCTGGCCTTCGACCGGCTGAACCACGCGGGTCTGCACCACCCCGACCGCGCACTCGAGGAACACTTTGCGCCTCCCCTGTGCCTTCAGCGCCTGGGCCTCGGCGCGAACTTTTTCCTGGAATTCTGCAGTGGCGATCTTCGCCAGCGCGTTCGGGTTTTCCAGCGACTGCGCTTCGACCCACCGCCAGAAGCACAGCGAAGCCCGGTCTTCGAGCATTTCCGAGTTGAGGCCAGGGTCGTTCTGGCGCGCCTTGGCCAGCCCTTCGACCCCCGCATCGTTGCGCACGAATTCCATTCCCTGGGTGATCTCGGCCAGCACCCAGTCGTAGTTGCCCGAATTGACGATCGCCGAGCAGCTCTGGCAGCTGTTCGCGGCGCCGCCGGCGAAGGGCGCTCCGCAGTTGGGGCACAGACCCTGGTAGAGATCCTCGGCGATCTTCGTCTGCGCTCCGGGCTTGCGCACGAAGCTCCACACTTCGACGAATTGGGAAGGCTGGACCTTGGCGGCCGCGGCCCTGGCTTGATCGTCGCTGAAGCCCGCGGGGACATCGGTGTCGCGCATCGAGGCCTTGACCCGAATGTGCACGGTGTCGAACCAGGGGCTCTGCTCGAGGCCGATGATCTGCAGATCGTGCACCAGCACATCGGCGAGCGCGTCTCGTATTCCCTGTGCTTGAAGCAACTTCAATTGCGTCCGCAGCCGCTGAAAGCTCGCGTCCGAGAGGAAGGGCCGCGTCGACGTGAGGTCGCGCTTGAACCAGGCCAGCTGCACCTCGAGGAACAGCTTCTTGGCTTTGTCGAACAGGGCGAGCAGATCGAAGGCGGGGTCCCTGGCCTTGAGCTTTCCGACCCAGCCGTGAACGTCGGCCGCGCTGACCGAGGTGCGCTGCTGTTCTTCGATGCGATCGAGCGCCTTTCGGGTCGAGCCGTCGCCGCTCTTGCTGCGCACGTAGAGGCTGTAACCGACGACCAGCAACAGCAGCGGCACGCCCAGCGCCGGGTAGCGGACGACGAGAAACAGCAAGTCGAACAGCAGGCTGATGTCGCCGCTGCCGCTCGAATTGTTGTTCGAGTTGCCTGAGTTGTAGTGCTCGCCGCCCCCTCCGCGCGCCCACGCCGGAATTGTCCAGACGACCGCCAAGAGAAGCGGGACGTAGGGAGCGACCTGGGCTAACCATCGCGCGCGAAATTTCACGCCGTTCACCATGCCAGACAGGAGCGCCTCATGGCCGAGTTTCAGATCCTCAAGCAGGGTGCGATCGAACATTGGACCATCAATGGCGAGGCGCGCCGAAACCCGCTGAGCAAGGCCGTCATCGCCGAGCTCGAACAACACGTTGGGCGGGTGTCAGGGCCCGACCGCAGCGTGCGCGCGGTGGTGATCACCGGGGCCGGCGAGAAGGCCTTTTGCGCCGGAGCGGACCTCAAAGAGCGCGCCTCGATGGGCGAGATGGAAGTGCACGCGTTCCTCGACCAGCTGCGCCGGACCTTCCGCGCGATCGAGCTCTCGGACTGCGTGTTCATCGCCTACGTCAATGGCGCCGCGCTGGGAGGCGGCACCGAGTTGGCCCTGTGCTGCGATCTGCGGGTGATCGCCGCGACGGCCCAGATGGGGCTCACCGAAGTGAAGCTGGGGATCATTCCGGGCGGCGGTGGGACTGCGCGGCTGCCGAGGCTGGTCGGAAAGGGCGCAGCCAAAGAGCTGATCCTCACCGGGCGGCCGATCGATGCTGAAGAAGCGGTCAAGATCGGGTTGGTCAACCGCCGCGGGGGGCTGGCCGAGGCGCATGCGTACGCAGAGGCGGTGGTCGAGAACGCTCCGCTGGCGGTCGGAGCGGCCAAGCATGCGATCGACGAAGGCCTGTCGCTGGACCTCGACGCTGCGCTGGCGCTGGAACAGCAGAAGTACGCGTTGACGATCAAGACCCTGGACCGGCTCGAGGGCCTCAAGGCCTTTGGCGAGAAGCGAAAGCCGGTCTTCACCGGTCGTTGATCGCCTGCTAAGGCCTTCGACCCCATGGCAACCGACGAGTCGCTCAGAGCGCTGCAGACGCAGGTCGAGAAGGGCGGAGCCGCGAAGTACCACGCGAAGAACACCCAGGCGGCCAAGCTGTTCGCCCGCGAACGGATCGTGCTGCTGGTCGACAAGGGCTCTTTCGTCGAGGAAGGAAAGCTCGCCAACAACCTCGACGCCGAGCTTCCCAGCGACGGGGTGATCACCGGTCTGGGTCGCCTGGACGGGCGGACCGTGGCGATCATGGCCAACGACTCGACGATCAAGGCCGGCAGCTGGGGCGCCCGCACCGTCGAGAAGATCATCCGGATTCAGGAAAACGCAGCGCGGCTCAAATGCCCGCTCTTCTACCTGGTCGATTCGGCTGGAGCGCGGATCACCGATCAGGTCGACATGTTCCCCGGCCGTCGCGGCGCGGGGCGAATCTTCTTCAACGAAGTGCACCTCTCGGGCGTCGTGCCCCAGGTGTGCCTGCTGTTCGGACCTTCGGCCGCCGGCGGCGCGTACATTCCCGCGTTCTGCGACATCGTGGTGATGGTCGACGGCAATGCCTCGATGTACCTGGGCTCGCCGCGGATGGCCGAGATGGTGATCGGCGAGAAGGTCACGCTCGAAGAGATGGGCGGCGCGAAGATGCACTGCTCGGTTTCCGGCTGCGGAGACTTCCTCGCCAAGACCGAGCAGGAAGCGATCGAGATTGGAAAAAACTACGTCCGCCTGCTGCCCGACAACTTCGGCCAGAAGCCGCCGGCGATTGCGGCGCGCGCTCCGAAGTCGTCGGGGAAGCGGGTCGAAGAGATCATCCCCGCAGATCAGAACAAGCCGTTCGACATGTACCTGTTGATCAACGAGCTGATCGATGAGGGCAGCTGGTTCGAGATCAAGCGACTGTTCGCCCAGGAGCTCGTCACCGGCCTGGCGCGCATCGACGGCCGCACCGTGGGGATCGTAGCCAACCAGCCGAAGTACAAAGGCGGGGTGCTGTTCGTCGACTCGGCCGACAAGGCGGCGCGGTTCATCTGGCTGTGCGACGCCTTCAACGTGCCCCTCGTCTACCTGGCCGACGTCCCCGGTTTCATGATCGGCACCAAGGTCGAGCGGGCGGGGATCATTCGCGCCGGCGCGAAGATGATCTCGGCGGTGTCCGAGGCGAGCGTCCCGAAAATTTCCGTCGTGGTCCGCAAGGCGTACGGGGCAGGCCTGTACGCGATGAGCGGCCCGGGCTTCTCGCCCGACTGCACCCTGGCACTTCCCGGAGCGATGATCGCCGTGATGGGCCCCGAGGCGGCGGTCAACGCGGTGTACTTCAACAAGATCCAGGAAAAGCCCGAAGCCGAGCGGCCGGCCTACGTGAAGACGCTGCGAGACGAGTACCGGGCCGACGTAGACCTGTTGAAGCTCGCCAGCGAATTGATCATCGACGAGATTGTTCCGGGTGATTCCTTGCGGGCCGAGCTGGTCGCGCGGCTGAAGATGTACGGCGATGCCTACGTGTGCCCGACGCGCAAGAAGCGCTGCGTGCTTCCGGTCTGAATCTCGCCTCGACCCGAATGGGTGGTGGTAGCAACCTGAGAAAGCACCGGCTATGAGCGCCCCAGATGGAAATTGAACTTCCAGACGACATCCAGGCGCTGCGTTCCTCGATCCGTGATTTTTGCGAGAAGCGGGTGAAGTCCCAGTCGCGCGAATGGGACCGGGTCGAGAAGTTCCCGATCGAGATTGTCAAAGAGCTGGGCGCGCTGGGCGTGATGGGCATTCGGGTCGGCGAAGAGTTCGGCGGTTCCGGCATGGGCTCGCTGGCGGTGGCCGTCGCGGTCGAAGAGGTCGCGCGGTACGACGGCTCGCTCGCGCTGACGGTCGCCTCGCACAACGGCCTGGGCACCAGTCACATTCGGGTGTTTGGAAACGACGCCCAGAAGAAGAAGTACCTGCCCAAGCTTGCCACCGCCGAGTTGCTGGGCGCCTGGGGCCTGACCGAGCCGGGCAGCGGTTCGGATGCCGCGGGGATGAAGACGACCGCGGTCCGCAAGGGCGAAGGCTGGGTGCTCAATGGGACCAAGATGTTCATCACCCAGGGCACCATCGGCGATGTCTTCGTCGTGCTCGCCGTCACCGACAGCGCCAAAAAGCAGAAGGGCATCACCGCGTTCATCCTCGAGAAGGGGATGAAGGGGTTCAGCCAACGCTCGATTCACGGAAAGCTGGGAATGCGCGCTTCCGACACTGCCGAGCTGTTGATGGAAGGCGTCGAGGTCCCGATGTCCGGGCAGCTGGGCGAGAAGGACATGGGCTTTCTCAATACGCTCCAGATTCTCGATGGGGGGCGGATCACCATCGGAGCGCTCTCGGTCGGCCTGGGTCGGGGAGCGATTGAAGAATCGGTGCGGTACGCCAAAGATCGCACCGCCTTTGGTCACCCGATCGCCGACTTTCAGGCGCTGCGTTGGATGTTCGCCGACATGCAGACCGAGATGGACGCCGCGCAGCTGCTGGTCTGGCGTGCCGCGGCGCTGGCCGATGCAGGGAAGCAGTTCACGCGCGAAGCATCGATGGCGAAGCTGTTCGCGTCCGAGGCCGCCACCCGAGCCTGCAACAAGGCGGTGCAGATTCACGGGGGCTACGGCTACACCCGCGAGTTCCCGGTCGAGCGCTACTTGCGAGACGCCAAGCTGTGCGAAATCGGTGAAGGCACCAGCGAGATTCAGCGGTCGATCATCTCGCGCGAGCTTTTCAAGAGCTGATGGATCGCGCGTTCCTCGAGCAGCTGGGGATGAAGGTCGAGACGTCGGACGACGTAGTCGAGGCCGAGATCATGATCGCCAGCCCCCAGGCGTTCAACCCGCTCACCCGCCAGTTCGTGACCCACGCCCGCTTCATGGTGATGGGGGACAGGCTGATTCCGATCGACCCTCCCGAGCTGGTGGGCTGCACGCCGATCAACCTCGCCCACACCACCGGGGCCACCAACCTCGAAGACACGGTGGTCAAGTCGTTGGTCGATCACTGCCTTCACTTGTCTCGCCGAAGCTCCGAGCTGTCCGCGCTCGGCTTTACGCCCAAGGTCGACCCGATCACCCTGCAGCTGACCACCGAGCTTCAGGTGGGCGAGATGAGCATCACCATCGGCACCGACCGGCTCGGCAACTTCCGCGTTCAGCGCGCCGCCCGCGCCGGAGTCGACCTCACCGTTCCGGGCAGCCAGCTCTTCGAGCTGGCCGAGTTTCGCGAGAAGTCCGCGCTCGAGGCCTACCTCGGAGCGCTGTTCGGGGACGAAGCGGCCCGGGCTCCTGAACAGGCGACCGCAGTGGCCCAGGCGATCTCGCTCAAAGATCTCTTCACTGCCTTTGGAGCCGAGGGCAGTCTGCCTCCGACCAGCACGTTCGAGGTCCTGGCCGAGCTCAAAGTGGGCAACGAGCGCTACCGGTTTGCAGCGGCGCGCGTGACCGGACGAACATTCCGCGGCCTGCTCGCCGGGCCTCGGGGAAAAGTCTGGTCCGGCCGGTTCGAACTCGAGGCCTTCGAGGGGATCACCACCCTGGTCGCGCGCGTGACCGGTATCGCCCGCCACCTCATCGAGGTCGCTGCTTGAGTGACCCGCGGGCCCTCGAAAGCCTCGCGCCCAGAATTCTCGCCGGGGACATCCGGGCGGCCTCGCGGCTGATGCGGATGATCGACGACGGGTCCGCAGGCGCCACCGCCGAGCTGCAAAAGATTTTTCCCCACACCGGCAAGGCGTACGTCATCGGAATCACCGGCTCGCCCGGGGCCGGAAAATCGACCCTCACCGATCGCCTGATCGCCCACTACCGAAAGGCCGATCTGTCCGTGGGAGTGATCGCGGTGGATCCCACCAGCCCCTTTACCGGCGGCGCGATCCTCGGCGATCGGATCCGGATGCAGAGCCACGCCACCGACCCGAAGGTCTTCATTCGCAGCCTCGCCACCCGCGGAAACTTAGGCGGCCTCTCTCGCGCGACCGGCGACTGCATTCGGGTGATGGACGCGATGGGCCGCCAGGTGATCATCGTCGAGACCGTCGGGGTAGGGCAGGACGAGATCGACATCGCGGGCCTCGCCCACACCACGGTCGTCGTGCTGGTGCCGGGCATGGGCGACGACATTCAGGCGATCAAGGCGGGGATTCTCGAGGTCGCCGACGTCTTCGCGATCAACAAAGCCGACCTCGATGGGGCAGACCGGGTGGTGCGCGAGCTCAACGCGATGCTCGAGCTGCGGCACGCCATTCGGGCCCAGCCCCTGGACCACGATGCCCACCACAAGCTGACGAGCCTGGGAAAGCAGGAACGCGACGATCGCGAGTGGGAACCCCCGATTCAAAAGGTGGTCGCCGCCCGCGATCAGAAGGTCGATCTGTTGGCCGCGGCGATTCAGAAGCACCGCGACTGGCTCGACCGCACCGGGAACAAGATCGTCCGCGAGCAGTCCCGGGCCGGGACCCAGTTCGTCGCTTTGCTGCGCGATCGATTGCTCGCCGCCGGGCTGGCCCGGCTCGAGCGCAAGAAGGGCAATCTGGCCGATGTGTCCCGACGCATCGCTGAAAGAACCGTCGACCCGTACCAACTGGCCGACGAGCTCGCGAATGAGGCGCAATGAAACTCACGTCCGAAGAGCGCCTGGCCGCGCTGCAGACCCGGCTCGGCATCGACCTGGGCGATCGCCCCCTCGCGCTGTGCGCCCTCACCCACAAGAGCTACTGCAACGAGCACCGGGACGAAGAGTGCCTCGACAACGAGCGGCTCGAGTTCCTGGGTGACGCAGTCGTCGACCTGGCGATCAGCCATCGACTGATGGAACGGTTCCCCAACGCCAGCGAGGGTGAGCTGTCGAAGCTGCGGGCGCTGATCGTCAACGAAGAAGCGCTGGCGAAAATCGCGCGGAAAATCGGCCTCGGCGACCTGTTGCTGCTGGGCCGTGGCGAAGAGCTGACCGGGGGCCGCGAGAAGAGCTCGGTGCTCGCCGACGCCCTCGAAGCGGTGGTCGGAGCGATCTACCGGTCGGGAGGGATGAGCCGAATCATGGAGCTGGTCGACCGGTTCTTCACCGAGATCCTCGACGGGGTGGCCGACGGCCGCGCGGGCCAGGACTACAAGACGATGCTTCAAGAAGACGTTCAGGACCGCCTGCGCGTCTCGCCCCGCTACCGGGTGGTGGCCGAAAGCGGCCCGGATCACGAGAAGATCTTCGAGGTGGAAGTGACCATCGGGAACGAGACTTTCGCCCGCAGCACGGGACGATCGAAGAAGGAAGCCGAACAGGCAGCCGCCCAGAAAACGTTGGCGATGTTTCAGGAACCTGCCGAGGCAGGCGAAAAACCCGTTGGAGGCACCGGCGGCGCGAAATAGGTTGCGCCCGCCATGAACAAGAAAGCCTTCGTCGTCCTCGTTGCGTTGCTGCCGACCGTTGCCGCGGCAGATGGGAAGTTCACCGCGTTGGCCACCAAGGGGGCCGACCTCTGGGCGACGATGAAGACCAACCAGGGCGACATCGTGCTGAAGCTGTTCTCGAAAGACGCTCCGAAGACCGTCGCCAACTTCGTCGGCCTCGCCACCGGCGAGAAAGAATGGACGGCGAAAGGCGGGAAGAAGATGGTCGGGGTGCCGCTCTACAACGGGGTCATCTTTCACCGCGTGCTGCCCGACTTCATGATCCAGGGGGGAGACCCGGGAGGAACGGGCGAGGGCAACCCGGGCTACACCTTCGAGGACGAATTTCAGAGCAACCGCAAGTTCGACAAGGTCGGACTGCTCGCGATGGCCAACTCGGGGCCCGGCACCAACGGGTGCCAATTCTTCATCACCACCTCGACTCCGATGTACCTCAACAATCGCCACACCATTTTCGGCGAGGTCGTCAGTGGCTACGAGAACGCAGTGAAGATTAGCCAAGTCCCCCGCGGCGCGAAGGACCGGCCTGAGAGCGAAGTGAAGATCAGCAAGATCATCATCACCGATAAGGCGCCCGCGCTTCCCGCGCCTGCCCCCGCCCCCGCTTCCAAGGAGAAACCGCTTTGAGTCTTCGTCTGATGGGTCTGGCCGGACTGGTCCTGATCGCCGGCTGCAAGAACGAGCCGACTTCCCACAACGGCGCCAGTGGCCCGTGGATCAACAAGGCCCTGGCCGGAAGCGACATCTACGCCACCTTCAAGACCACCCAGGGCGAGATCGTGGTGAAGCTGTTCTCGAAAGACGCCCCCAAGACGGTGGCGAACTTCGTCGGGCTGGCCAGCGGCGAGAAGCCCTGGACCCACCCGACGACCCGCGCGACCATGACGGTGTCGCTGTACCGGGGGACGATCTTCCACCGGGTGATCGACAACTTCATGATCCAGGGCGGAGACCCCGTCGGCACCGGGCGCGGAGACCCTGGCTATCGGTTCGAGGACGAATTTCAAAGCGGCCGCAAGTTCGACAAGGTCGGGATCCTCGCGATGGCCAACTCGGGCCCCAACACCAACGGCTCGCAGTTCTTCATCACCACCTCGATGCCCCTGGCGCTGAACAACAAGCACACCATCTTTGGCGAGGTCGTGAAGGGCTACGACGTGGTCGAGAAGATTTCCCAGGTCGAACGCGACGCTCTGGACAAGCCGAAGGTCGACGTGGTGCTGACCGATGTGATGCTTTCCGATACCCAGCAGTAAAACCCCAACGTTTGAAAGAAAAGGCACCCTCATGACCATGATGGAAGAGGCCCGCGCGGGCCACGACCTGTACGCGTCCTTCGAGTTGACCGAAGGCACTGTGGTGGTTCGCCTCCTTGCGAAGGACGCTCCGAAGACGGTCGAGAACTTCGTCGGGCTGGCGACCGGAGAGAAGGACTGGACCCACCCCGCGACCGAGACGGCGATGAAGGCCACTCCGCTGTACGACGGCACCGTGCTGCACCGCTGCATTCCCAACTTCATGATCCAGGGCGGCGATCCGCTCGGGCGGGGCACGGGAGGGCCGGGGTTCCGCTTCGAGGACGAGGTGACCTCGGGCCGGAAGTTCGACAAGCCGGGGATTCTTGCGATGGCGAACAGCGGGCCGGGCACCAACGGGTCTCAGTTCTTCATTACCGTGGTGGCCACCCCCTGGCTCAACAACCGCCACACCATCTTCGGTGAGGTGGTAAGCGGCCAGGACGTGATCGACCGGATCGCGAACATCGTCCCGAAGGATTCGGGCGACCGGCCGAAGACTGAGATCAAGCTGAAGAAGTTGAAGATCTCCAACAAGCCCTGACCCGCTTTCGGGTGGGTGACGAAATACGCTTTTCGAAGAGAGGCACAGCCCACAGATGTCTCCTTCGCATCGAAGCGGCTTCGCAGCGCTGATCGGCCGACCCAACGTCGGCAAGAGCACG
>JAYVCD010000108.1:0-6182 GCA_043750125.1 Archangiaceae bacterium
GGGCGAGCGCAGCTCTTCGAGAAGCGGGCCGAGGAAGCTCTCTTCGAAGGCGGCGTTGTGGGCGACGACCGTCCACCCGCGCAGCAGCTCTTTGAGCTCGGGGAGAAAGCCGACGAAGTCCGTCTCGGTCGCGAGCTGATCGTCGGTGAGCCCGGTGAGGCGCTGGATGATCAGCGGCAGCGGGCGGCTCGGGCGGAAGAGGCGAGAGAGCCGGCTCACCACCACGTCCCCTTCGACGAAGACGATTCCGACTTCGATCACCTCGTCGTAGCGCGGATCAAGACCGGTGGTCTCGAGGTCCACGAACGCGTGGTGGCTCAGCAGTGGGGGGTTCTTCGACATCGAAAAACACCCTACTGGACAGGGCTGACGTGCAACCTTTAGCCAGGGCAATCGCACCAGGGCAATCGCATCTGGGTTTTCGCGGGAATCCGCGGGGTTGGTTGAGCGGTCGAACGTCCCGTGAGATGAAAAGCGAGTGCGACGCGAAGCGGTCGAATCATCGAGCCTGAACTCGGTCGGCTACGAGGCGGAAAGCCAGATACTGAAGGTCGAATTCCATCACGGGGCGGTGTACCGCTCTCGGCGTACCGCCGACCGTGCACGAGGCGTTGATGAAGGCCGAGTCGAAAGGGACGTTCCTCAATCGCGAGGTCCGCGATGTCTACCCGTTCGAGCGCGGCTGACGTTTAGAGCCCGAGGACGTGGGCAAGGAAGTCTTGATGCTGACGCGGCGGTCACTGAACCCAACGCGTCGTTGATCAGCGGCTGCGGGTTCTCGAAGTGCCCATTCTTCCAGTCTGGCGAATTCTCCATCAGCGCGCGGCGATCACCACTGGCGCCTTTGCCGAACGACGTCCACGCGCCCGCGATCGCTGCGACGAGCGCGATGACGACCACCAACCCCACCCAGCGGACCACGCTCCAGATCCGGCCGCGCAGCGTTCTCTTCTCCATCCCGCCTGATTGCGTGATGTCGAGCCGGAACACACGACCGCAGAATTGAGCGCTTAACAGTTCGACCCCCTCGCGCGACTTGAAGGCCTCGAGCTCAAAAGCCCCCCGGACTCAGGAATCACCCATGAGAGCATTCATTTTTAGCCTGGCACTGTTGTCACTCGCGACCGGCGGATGCTTCGGGCCAGTGAGCCAGGGACCCAGGGATGCTGGAACCGCGGAGCCAGACGCCGGCCGTCGCCCAGCCAGCCCGCTCTGCGATTCAGGCACCCCCGGCGCAAAAGACGTGAATCGATGGAACAGCCTCGACGGAGGCAGCGCGCTCTCGGGCTCGCTTGCGGTGCCCCTTCGTTTCACGGGCCAGCTGATCCGGGTGTCGCCCGGGCTCGACGACATGCTGATGATCATCTTGAGTGGCCAGGATCTCTCTACCCAATGCGGCCAGCCAAAGCGGCAGGCGTTCGACCTCGAGTGGCCGAGCGTCGTCATCAACGTGTTGATGTCGGACGGAGGAATTGCCGCACCAGGCACGTACCGGCAGGGCAGCGAGGACGGCGGCGATGTCCTGACGAGCATCGAGCTGCTCCAGCAAGTCGACTCACCTTCCGGCTTACAGACGCTCTTTTGGGCTGGAGCTTCAGCCGGCTCGCTCACCCTCACCCAGGTCGACGCTTCCGGTGTCACCGGTTCCTTCCAGGCCGAGTTTGCATCGTTCGATGGAGGCTCGATTGTCGGAACCTTCAGTGCCCCCTTCTGTGCCAGGGCAGAAGTTCATCTGGATTTCAGTGGAGCCAATGGAACTCCCGGCGATGGCCCCCCGACCTGCGCACAGCCGTAGTCACATGCATTCCCTGCAGCTAAAGGCGTCATCTGCCATGGGGTCCCGTCACGACGTTGATTCGCTCTACAAACGTGCGGGCTACGCAGTCTTCAATCGCGCCCGGCAATTGCTTGGCGATGAAGCCGACGCGCGAGAAGTCACTCAAGAAGTTTTTGCCGCGCTGCTCGAGCGCCCGGACGCCTACGAGGGCAGATCGTCTGAAGTGGGATTTCTGTTCGCCATTGCCACCCACCTCGCCATTACCCGGCTTCGTGCCCGTTTGGCGCGGGGAGCCGACTGGGAAGCCGAAGTCAGCCGCACCATCGATCGCACCGCCACTTCGACCAACCTCGCGGATCGAATCGAAGCCAAACATCTGTTGTCGCGCGTGCTGCGTGACGAGGACCCGGTGACCATTGAGATGGTGCAGTACCACTACGTCGAAGGCCTCTCGCAAGACGAAGTGGCAAAGCTGGTCGGCCTTTCCCGCGTCACGGTGAACCAGCGGCTGATGGGCCTGCGCGAGCGGGCCCGAGCGAGAGAACCCGCCCAATGAATCACCCATTCTCTCGTACCTGGTTTCAGTTCCACGCTTCTGACCTGTCACTTCGGCAATGGATCACATTTCGGCTGCACGTCTGGCGCTGCCAGACTTGTCGTCAAAGGCTGAACGCTGAGCTGGAAGAGCGCTCGAGCTTCGAGGGCGCACGGGCACCGAGGCGATGGATCCTGGCACCCGTAGCGGTGGCGCTTGGATTGAGCATTGTGTTGTTGCGCGTGACCCAGAACACCGACGACCTCCGTCCCAAAGGTGGCAGTCGCTTCGATCTGATCGTCGCCGATTCACCTGCGCATGCCCTCGGCGCCCGCTGTGCACCAGGCGATCGATTGCAGGCGAGCGTCCGCACCGAACGCGCCCATTTCGTCATCGTGGGAGTCGACCCTTTCGGCAAAACCCGCACCCTGTTCCCACTCGACGGACTGCAGTCGGCGCCGCGGCCCGAAGGCCTCTTCCAGCTTCCCAACAGCTGGACACTCGACGCGGCCGTCGGCCGTGAGCGCTTCGTCGCCTTCTTCTCCGATGAACCCATCGCATCGGAAGCCGCACAGCAGGCCGCAGTGCTCGGGCGCCCTTCACTCAACGGCGCTGAAGCCATCGTTCGCGATTGTTCAAAGGCGGTCCGGTGAAAGTGGGCTTCGCCGTCGCAGCGATCCTTGTTTCGAATCTCGCTGCTGCGGCGACCCGCAGCGGGTTGCTGGTAGGCAATCGAACCGGCCGAGCCGAGCAAGCGCCCTTGCGCTACACCGCCGACGACGTCGAACGAATGCGGTCTGCGCTCACCGAGCTCGGCGGCTTCGAGGCCCCGTCGCTCCAGGTGCTGAACGATGGTTCGGCGGATCAGGTTCTGCTCGCCCTCGACGCGGCGTCGCGGGGACCGCACTCCGACGTGTTCGTCTTCTATTTTTCCGGGCACGGCGATTCGTCGGGCTTGATTCTCGGCGACTCGACGGTCCCGATGGACACGTTGATGGAGCGCCTGCGACGGGTACCGGCTTCGCTTCGCCTGGTGGTTCTCGACGCGTGCCAGTCGGGCTCGGCGTTGCGGCAAAAAGGCGTCACCGTGGGTGCACCGGTCGACGTGCGCCTCGAGACCGACGGTCCCGCGGGTGAAGTGGTGATCGCCTCCAGCAGCGCCGACGAAGACTCTTACGAAAGCGACAGCGCGCGAGCAGCCATCTTCACTTTGCACTTCACGACCGGCTTGCGCGGAGCCGCCGATGAGAACTCGGATGGAGTGGTGACCCTGGGCGAGGCCTACCGCTATGCAAACGGCCGCACCCTGGGAGCCACGCTGGCCGCAGCCCATGGAGCCCAGCGCCCGATGTTCCGCGTCTCAATCGAGGGTCAACGCGAGCCGGTGCTCACCACGATGCGCTCGTCCTCGCGACTGAGCTTGTCCGCCTCGCGAGAAGGAAGCTTCTTCATTTTCGATGTGGCCGAGACGCGGGTCCTGGCCGAAGTGAAATTGAGGGCCGGCGACAAGGTGCTGTTGGCGCTCGCGAGCGGCGAGTACGTGGTCAAGCAGCGGTCAACCGACACCTTGAGATCCGCCCGGGTGATGCTCTCGAAGTCGGACGACGCAGTTCTGGACGACCGGCAAATGGTCGGGACCAAGCTGGTTCGTCTCGCGCGCAAAGGCGGAGCAGGCCTGTGGAACCTCTGGGTTGGCGTGGGCACGACTTCCTCCGCCCTGGGCCAGCGCGACGCAGTCGATGCGCTGGGGGGCCTCGAGATCGCGCGCGGGGCGTGGCTCTTTTCCGCCTCGGCGCGCCTGCTGTCGGGAACACAGATCAACGCCGAGCTGACCACGCGCGAAATCGGCGTCGGCCTCGAGGCCTCGTCGCTGGTGGGCTTCACGCTGGGTCTGATCACTTTGCGTGTCGGCCCCGCCCTGGGATTCCTCGCCCTCTCGCAGCGATCCGTCGGGCGCGACGAGCATTGGGGCGGCCTGCTCACACTCGCGGCCAGGGTCAGAGGAGAAGTCGAGCTCTCGCGGTATTTCAGTGTTTGGGTTTCCGCCGAAGGAGGCGCCTGGGGTGGACCCGCGACGGGGACGTTTGACGGGTGGGCGGTACAGGCGGGACGCTGGGGAATCTTCGCGGCGGGGACAGTTCGCGGCGGGCTGAAAGTCGATTTCTAGAGGAAGCCTTAACAGCCCGAACCGCTGGAGCGACTTAGGTGTGTCGCCGGACTGAAGCACTCCCCCATCCACCGGCAACGACCCAAGTGATGAAACTCCCAATCCTCAGTCTCACCTTGTTGGCAGCCTGTGGACCGGTGATCACCCATCCGGGGTCCGACTTCAGCGTCACCCTCGACTCCTCACTCGACCTGCCGCTGACCCAACGCGTCGCTCCGGTTCTCTTGAACTACAAGGTCACCGGGTGTGACGCCTTCGATCTGTCGATGACCACCGGACAGCGGGTGTCCACGCCGACCCGGAAGATCGTCCTCGAGAAGGACGCACCGGTCGCGATCCAATACTTCATCGACGATTCCGGCTGGTGCACCTACGACAGCCTCGCTCCCTGGCAGACCTGGGTTCAACTGGAAGTCGTGTGCAAGTCAGACGGTCGGGTCAAGCAGTCCAACCAGGTGCACTTCTCCTACGCCCCGGCCTATCGCGCACAGCGCAACGCGCGCGGTCCGGTCGATGCGGTCATCCCGATCGACGCGACGTCTTTCCTGGCGGTGGGGGGTGGCTTCACCACGTTCCACGATCTCGAGGGTGAACACGGCAGCGAGATCCTGACGCACGACCGAACGCCTCCGATCGGAGCGGTCGTCGATGGTTCGGCCTTCATCTCCGTCGGCTGCCCGGAGAGTGACTGCGGCACCGCCTGGGTGATCGACACCCCGACCCACAAGCTGGGTACGAGCGCATACAGGATTGCCGTCGTCTCGATCGGTGCTGACCACAGCCTGCACAGGGCATCCAGCCTGACCGTGGCAGGCGTTGTGGCCGATCTCGGCACCGCGCAAGGCTTCGGTTGGGCGCTCACCCACTTTGCTGGGTACTCCGTCGTCTGGAAGTTGACTCCGGGCGCGGCCACGATCGCGCAGTTGGTAGAGCAACCCCTGGCGGGCACGAACCCTCATTTCGTCACCATCGACGGTGAGCTGGTCTTCATGACGCGCGCGAGCTCAGGGGTGCTCAGCATCACCAACACCAAAGGTGTCGTGGTGGCAACGATCACGCCGCCGACCCCTCGACCGATCGGAATGTTCGCCACCACGACCGACGGCATGCGTTGGGTGCTGGAGCAGGAAGGCGCGCTCTGGATGTACACGATGACCGGGACGGCTGGGGCCCTCGCGGTCAGCGCTCCGGTGAAAATCGAGAGCTCCAACAATGGCCGCTTTGGCGCGTCGCTGTTTCTGGCCTCAGGCGAGCTGGTTGTCTCAGGAGGAGCCGGACTCGAGCTCTTTGCGTCTCCCGGCCAAAGCCCCGCGCAGCCGGTTGTCTTGTACTCGAAGACTGAGTCTTCCCCCGGCGTCGCCGCGCTGCGAGCCGCCGGTGATGGCTTTGCAGTCCTGACTGGGACTGGCGTGCAGCTCTTCAGCAAGGATGGAATCTCGAGGGGCGGCTCGGATCCGTTGCTCCCCGGCTGCGGACTCAAGGCTGACCCGGCGCGTGTGGCGACACTTTCGCCGAACCACCTGGTTCTGGGCGGAAACGAAGTCGTCTACGTCTTTCGCACCGACGGCTCCGACGGCGCGCTTCCAAACCCGCAGTGAAGCGAACCGCTTAAAGTGAAGTAAGCGCCACGGCATCGAACGTCTCACCGGCGAGATCGAGCCCGAGTGAAAGGCTCATCGCGTTCGCGATCCTCGGCAAAATGT